>DHVH01000350.1 GCA_002412555.1 Marinilabiliaceae bacterium UBA5213
ATTTATGGTTCTCGTGGAGCCAATGGAGTCATTCTTGTCACCACTAAAAGTGGACAAATCGCCAAACCCAAATATACCTTTAATACCTATCAGGGCTTTAAAACAAACTATCAACTGCACGACATATTGAATTTTGATGATTACGTGACTTTGATGTTCCATGAAGCTGAGCTACGAGCGCAGGATCCTGATTGGCCCGAAACGCGTAATCCAAATCTGGTTTCGAACCAGGAAAGGGCTCAATACATAATTGGTACCCAGATTAATGGACAAAGTTATGACTGGCAACGTGAAGGATTAAGAGAGGTTGCCCGTATGCAAAACTACCAGTTTAACGTTTCAGGGGGTAGTAAAGAAGCCCGTTATTTTATATCGGCCAACGTTAATACGGACGAAGGGGCTATGATTAATAACCAGTTTGATAAGTACAGTTTGCGTGCAAAGTTGGATGCGCAATTAAGCAAGAAAATCTCGGTGGGTATAAACATGACGCCTTCCTACACTTTTAGGGAAAGGCCTGCATCAAATTATACCGATTTTTACCGCTTCCTAACATGGATGCCGGTGCGTCATACTGAAGCAACTTCGGCACTAACAGGAGAGCCTGTCGGATCCTACTCACACCCACGTCATTATTCAGGTCAGATTTACGAGGGTTACATGCCAGATGGTGAGTACTGGTCGAGTGCTCCTAACTTGATAAATCCATGGGCATCTGCTAATAACAATCCGAGAGCCATCGTTGACAACGAGTTTCGCAAGCGTGATCAGTACCGCATGGTTTCTAACTCGTATATCAACATTGATCTGGTAAAAGATTTGACGCTTAGAGCCAGCCAGGGTTTTATGGCCAGGTACGATGAGGAGAATATCTATACAAAAGTAGATACACGTCGTGCTGGTGATCCCAATCAAAGTCAGAATTCCACCACTTTAGTTACCGATGTGTTGTTTGAGAACACATTGAATTATAGAAAGAAATTGGAGGGTGGGCACAACTTTGATTTCTTATTGGGTGCTACGTACCAGCGGACCAATACCACTAATGCAAGAGTCGTTGGTACCGATTTTCCAACCGACGATGTTTATACACTTAACAGGGCAACAAGCATTGACGCTTCAAGCACTTTCACTTATAAGTACCCGGTTGTATTGGCTTCTTACCTATCCAGAATAAACTACAATTATTTGGATAAGTATTTATTATCTGCAAGTTTGAGAACAGATGGAAGCTCTTTGTTTGGCGCTGAGAACCGCTGGAGTTGGTTCCCATCTGTTTCACTGGGATGGCGCATGAGTGAGGAAGAATTTATGGACGGATTGGGCTGGATTGACCAATTTAAGCCTCGTGTAAGTTACGGTGTAACCGGAAACAACGATATTCAGCCCTACGCATATACCGATAATTTGTTTGCAGCTCACTATCCTTTGGGAACTGGAAATAATATTATCCCTGGTCTGGCTCCTACTGCCAATGCCCTTGGAAACCCTGATATTACTTGGGAACGGACTTTCGAATACAATTACGGGGTGGACATGAGTCTATTTCATAGTCGGGTTAATGTGGCGCTGGACTACTATTACTCAATCACCGATAAGTTGCTCTTTACCCAATCAGCCATGGCATTTACCGGTCATCAGGAATTCTGGAATAACATTGGTAAAATCAGAAACAAAGGTCTGGAAGTAGAACTTTCCACTGTAAATGTAAGACGACGGGATTTTCAATGGGTAAGCTCTATAAATTTTGCCACCAACGAAAATACACTACTTGAATTGGGTGGGGAATTGCGCCAGCTTAATTATGGTGAGCGCAATGAAGTATATGCTTCCATCGTTGGCCAGCCTGCCATTCAGTTTTTTGGGTATAAAACAGATGGTGTTTGGTTGTCAGATGCGCAAATCGCTGAATATCAGGCTGACGGATTTGTTAGTGCCATGCCTGTTGCAGCCGGAGGTCTGAAAATTGTTGATACCAATGGGGATAATCGGGTAGATGCTGACGACAGGGTAGCGCTTGGAAATCCTTTCCCTGATTTTACATGGGGATTTACCAATAACATTAAGTACAAAGCTTTCGACTTAAGCATTCTTATGCAGGGCGTGCAGGGTGTTGACATCATTAATGGTGATGGAAACTATACCGAAATGAAAAAGATTGGTGTAAACTATATTAGCAACCGATGGGTTTCTCCCATGTTCCCAGGTGATGGCAAAACACCTTATGTTACCAATGGAGCCAATATCATGTTAACCGATTATGTGGTTGAAGATGGATCTTACATGGCTCTTAGGGAGGTGGTTTTAGGATACAGACTTAGCGAAAATGTGGCTCAGCGTGTTGGATTAAACAGTGTCAGAGTTTATGCATCTGCACAGAACCTGCTTTATTTGATGTCATCTGATTACCGAGGTATTAATCCAGAGGCCAGAGCTACAGGTAGTCAATATTCGTCTCCTTTGGTGGATGGATACCAGCGAGGAGGTTTTCCGATACAACGCACTTTTGCCTTTGGTCTTGAGCTGACATTTTAATTGAACTTTAAACTGTTATACAATGAATAAGATATTATATGGATTGGCTTTTGCCATGATAATCACATTTTCAGCATGTGATGATATGCTGGATATCGCTCCCATCTCTGAAATTGCTGCTGATAGCTATTATCAGAACGCAGAACAAATCAATACTGCTTTGATGGGGGTGTACAATGGTATGCAAAAACCGCTGGCGCATGAGTGGATGTTGACAGAGGTTCGTTCTGATAACGCTTACCAGCAGACAACCGGAAGTAGCAATGAATTCAATTTGAATCTAAACGATTTGGATATGTTCAGACCTACTGCATCTATACCTGTTATTTATGATTATTGGTATGCTTCCTACCAAAACATTAGCTCTGCCAATGGTGTCATTGGCAACGTGAATGTAGTGCAGGATGAGACTCTACGTGGTCAGTACGAAGGAGAAGCCAGATTTATCAGAGCCTACCATTATTTTAATTTGGTACGTCTTTATGGTCCGGTTTTTATCACTACCGAAGTTATTTCACCTCTCGAGGCCAGACAGAAAAACAGGTCCTCTGTTGCAGCTGTTTACGAAGTCATCATTGATGATCTGTTGTATGCTGCTGAGAATTTGCCACCCGACTATCATGCAACTCAAAAAGGACGGGTAACCAACTGGGCGGCTAAAACAATGTTGGCTAAGGTGTATATGACCCTTCATGAAAATGATTTGGCTAAGCCTTTGCTGATTGATGTAAAGGATAATAGTGGTCACGATATTTTGGATAGTTACGAAGATGTGTTTTCTATTCAAAACGAAATGAATGATGAGATCATTTTTGCCGTTCGATTCAAAGCCGGGGGATATAATTTGGGATCACCCTTTGCCAATATGTTTGCTGCCTCACAAAGTGGCGCTGCCATTGTAAATGGGGATGGTAATGGTTATAACTATCCAGCCGACAGTTTTATGGCTGCCTATGAGGAAGACGATGAACGTAAGGATGTGACGGTGGATGTCTGGAACCAAAAAAACTATGTCAAGAAGTTTTTATCTCCTGTGAGTCTGCGCAACGATGCAGAAAATGACTTTCCGGTATTGCGCTACGCCGATGTATTATTGATGTTGGCTGAAATCTATAACGAAGAAGCCGGTCCAACCAATGCATTGCCTTTGGTCAATGAAATCAGGGAGAGAGCTGGCTTATTGCCTTTGGACAATACTATTAGTCAGACTGCTTGCCGCTTGGCCATTGAGAAAGAGCGTCGTTTGGAGTTTGCCTTTGAAAATCAGCGTTGGTTTGACTTGTTGAGAACCAATCGCGTCAAAGAGGTGGTTAAAAACCAGATTGCAACGCTTGATTGGGCGAGCCATTACAGTGGATACGTTTCTGCCTTGAGACCTGATTTGGATAACATCATTCAGGATTGGCAATTGTTGTTGCCCATTCCTCAAAGAGAAATTGATACCAATAATGAAATAGTTATCAGTCAGAATTTGGGTTATTAATTGGAACAAGAGCGAACATAAAAAATAAATCATATGAAAAAATATAGTTTCTCATCCATGCTTCTGCTTGGCTCAGTTCTTATGATGTCGATGTTTAGCGCATGTGACGAAGAAGAGTTTGTTGCAGAAAATATTCGGGATTTGGTTTCCGAACCTGTAATTACAGAGTTTTCGCCCTCATCCGGTAGTGCCGGAACTGAAATAACCGTTAAGGGTAGCCATTTGGCTACTGTTAATGCGGCCTTTATCGGAGGTGTTGAAACAAAAGTGGAAAACAGAATATCCAACAACGAGCTATTACTGAAAGTAATCGGTAACGAAGTTACCGGACCCGTTAAACTGGTCAACAGCGTTGGTGAAGTTGTGAGTGTGGAAACATTCACCATGGCATACGTTGTTCCGGCAATTAGTTCAATTGTCCCTGACGGGGATGCGTTTGAACCACGAGATGTTGTCGTCATTAACGGAAGCAATTTGAAGGCTGTTCTGGGTTTCTATTTTGGAGATGTGCAGGCTGAGGTCTTGTCCTTAAGCAATACCAAAGCTGAAATTGTAGTCCCCTTTGTGGAGGCTGACTTTGCACGCATTCGCCTGCAGTATTATGCCGCAGGAGCAGAAGCATATGTTCAAAGCGTGAAAGAATATGAAATGCTAAAACCAGTCATTGAGCCTGTAATAATTAGTGTTCCTGACGAGGTAGAGGAAGGAAGCACCATTACCATCACCGGTGAAAATCTGGATCGAATTTCTAAAGTGCACTTTGGTGAATTTGAATTGGTGATTGAATCCGTGACTTATAGTGAGCTGGTGGTGTTGTTTCCTGAAGGCTTATTGACAGAGGATGCTGTTGATCAGCTTATTGCTACTCATAATATGAGCCACTCACTGGTGCTTAATGCTGATTTTACTGCTACTGTTATTCCTTTATTTCCTTATTATTTCTGGGAAAATATTGAGCTGAGTGCTCAAGCAGGAGGAAGTGCCTTCTTTAATTCTAAAACAGGAATGACTTATGACAATTGTTCTGCTCCAGCTGTTGTGGATGACCTTGATTTTAGTGGTTATATCACCAATGCCAAGTATTTCACAATTTATGGGCCTCATAATACTACCAATGTGCTAAGGAATTACAAGTGTGGTGAAACCGGACTTGATGAGATGATGGGAAGTTATCTGACTATTGAAACCAGATTCCGGGTGCTTAGTGAAGGTGATGCTGCTCAAAATGCATTGATTCAAAAGGTTAAGAATGCTGAGATTGAAGATGTTAATGTTGCTTTATTTGATGGTATCTCTGATCCGGCAGGAAGTACAGTTGCCAATAGGTTTGACCAGGCAGACCCGACAATGCAAGCGGGAAGCGTGGTTTATTTCTGGAACAAGGTAAAAGATAAGCGTGGTATCATTCATATTAAATCATTGAATGTGAATTATGTGGAGCTAGACCAAGCTTCAACCATTATAATGGATGTCTATTACGAGAGATAACAGATGAAGTGCCTACTATCCCGGTCGGTTAAAGGACCGGGATAGTATTTTTCTTTAATTCATAGACCAATACTATTATGCATAAGGCATTTCTACTATTTCTTTCTTTGCTAACTGTTCAGTTAGCGATCGGACAAAGTTGGCAATCTCAATTGGTTTGGGAAGATGCAGAGGGACGTTTGCAATACAGCCATTGCGATAAAGGCTTTTTATTGCCCGATTTTAGTCATGCCGGATACCAAGGGGGAGGTATCGACTTACCCCAAATGAATGTTGTTAAAACCATTGAACCCATTGCGGGAGATAATACGGCTCATATTCAGGCAGCGATCAATGAGGTGGGCACCAGAACGGCTAATACACAAGGACTCAGAGGGGCATTGTTGCTGAAAGCCGGTATTTATGAAATTCACGGCACTCTACGCGTGCCTTTTAGTGGAATGGTATTGCGGGGAGAAGGTGATGGAGCCGACCCTACTTTCAATACTGTCCTTTTTGCCAAAGGCAATACGCCCCATCAAAGGGACGTGCTTGTTGTTGGTAACAGCTCCAAGAGCAACTGGAATTCTCAGATTTCAGGATCAAAAAGTAACATTACTTCAGAATTAGTGCCGGTAGGCACTCATTCGTTCGACGTTGAAGCGGCATCATTGTATACCGTGGGCGATCAGATAATTATTTATCATCCCTGCTCGCAGGAATGGCTTGAAGCCATTGATTTTGGCGGAGTGTCTGATCCTAATGAGTTGTGGAGCGTTAATCAGTTTCCCATTGTTTTCAACCGATACATTACTGCTATTGATAATAACACCTTATCGGTAGATGCTCCCTTGTTTTATTCCTTGGATAAAAGTCTGGCTCAAAGCTATATATATAAGCCTAATATGAACGGCACGGTTTATAACGTGGGTATTGAGAACTTGCGAATTGATATCGAAACCTTAGGAGGTACCGATGAAAACCATGCATGGCAGGCAGTACGCTTTAAATCTTGCGAAAATGCCTGGGCCAAAAATTGCTCATTTGTGCATTTCGGACAATCCGGCATCATTACAGAAGCTACTACGCGCAGCACCTTTCTGAATTGCAACGCGCTTGACCCTGTTGCGATTATAACCGGATCACGCATGTACAATTTTAATACTTATCTCTATTCGCAATTGAATTTGTTTGAAAATTGCTATGCCCGCAATGGCAGGCATAATTACATTTCTAATGGTACTTCTACCACTTCCGGAAATGTGTTTTTGAATAGCATTTCAGATGGGGCACACAGTGTTAACGAGGGGCACAGGCACTGGACCAGTGGTATGCTTTTCGACGGACATGAGGAGCGGAACTTGCGTCGCGAGTTTGTGCTGGGACTATACAACCGTGTGGATGCAGGTACTGGTCATGGCTGGTCTGCCGTGCATTCAGTGCTCTGGAATTGTGATGTTACTGCAGGCGGAGTAATTGCACTGCATGAACCACCTACCGCACAGAATTATGCCATAGGTTGTACAGCAAAATCAATCACCGGGCGTCCCTATTCATCCATCGACTTTCCCTTAGGTTATGTCGAAGGTACCAATCAACCCGGCCTTTATCCCGAATCTTTGTACTTGGCTCAGTTGTCCGACCGAAAAGGCGTTTCTTCCTCTATCCCTGTAGTTTATAAGCCACTAAATGACGGCTTGAACTTTTATCTAAAGGGAAATTCGATATTCTTAACAGGAGTTGTAATGGCAGGTGGGGGTGAAAATATTGTACAAATCTATGACATGTCCGGCAGAATGATGTACAGCCAAAAGGTTTATCACTTGGATCAGGGCTATGCATTGAATACCGCATTGTCGTCAGGCGTTTATTTGCTAACGCTGTCGGGATCTGAAGTCCGGTATGCCCAGAAGATTATTGTAAAATAGACCTTTTTGTATAATCCGCAAAACTAAATAATATACCGATGAAAATATTTGGCCTACTTTTAACTTTCTTACTATTAATGAGCTGTTCGTCCACAAAAACGGACCAAACAGAAGAGGTTTTTCGTTTTTCCCAAAATCAATTTCTGCATGCATTTGCTGAAATTGACAGTGCTATTGCCAACGAATCTCAGGCCAGCATTGATCTACGAGCACTTCGCAACCAAGGTCCGCTCGTTAGTCCCCGAAGCATTAATGAAGACGGGTCCCTGCACATGGTGGCTTCTTCGGACTGGACCAGTGGCTTTTTTCCTGGTAACCTCTGGTATATCTATGAATTTACCAATGATGCATTTTGGAAGGAAAAGGCTGAGGCTTTCACCGTTCAGATTGAAAGAGAGCAGTGGAACGGACGAACACACGACATGGGCTTTAAAATGTATTGCAGTTATGGAAATGGCTTCCGTTTGACTGGAAATGAAGCTTACAAAGAGGTGCTTATTCAATCCGCCAACACTTTAATTACACGTTTCAACCCGGTTGTAGGAGCGCTTCGTTCCTGGGACCACAACCGCGACAAATGGGCTTTCCCGGTCATTATTGATAACATGATGAATTTGGAATTGCTTTTCTGGGCTACTGAGGTCACTGGCGATTCTGTGTATTATAATATTGCTGAAGCTCACGCAATTACTACGCTAAAGAACCATTTTAGAGAGGATTACAGCTCATGGCATGTGATCGACTATGACCCGATAAGCGGGGAGGTGGTCAACCGTCACACCCATCAGGGTTATGCCCACGAATCTGCCTGGAGCAGGGGACAGGCTTGGGGACTTTATGGCTATACCATGACCTTTCGTGAGACTGGAAATACAGAATTTTTGAAACTGGCAGAGAATATTGCAGATTTTATTTTTAGCCATCCTCATTTACCTGCAGATTTAATTCCCTATTGGGATTTTGATGCGCCGGAAATTCCGGATGCACCCAGGGACGCTTCTGCTGCTGCCATCACTGCATCTGCTTTGTATGAGTTAGGCTTGTTTTTACCTGAAAAGGCGGAGATCTATACTGGGTTGGCCGATGAAATTATGAACAATCTGATAGAGGGATATCTTTCTGAGCCTTCACAAAACAAGGGCTTTCTGTTGGATCACAGCACCGGTCATCTTCCGCATAACCATGAAATTGATGTGTCCATTGTGTATGCCGATTATTACTTTTTGGAGGCCTTACTCAGAAAGAAAAATCTAGAGAACGCCAGCTGCTGTTCGACTAAAAAGTAGATCGGATCAGACCCAAGGACTAATATTTAAGTGACTACTGTTTTACGATTTTTTATAGGATTCATTATGAGGAAGATTGTTTCAAATCTGTTGGTTGTATTGATATTATCGTCGTTTCATGTTGTTGGGATGGCGCAGTTTAACCACAACAGTACCCGACTGAATGAGGGGTGGGAGTTTTTGAGAAATGATTTAGGGGGAATCTGGGAGGCTGTGAGACCATCGCGTCCAGGGAATCCTGAAACGGTTCCACTGTGGGAGCAGGTCACCCTTCCGCATAGTTACAACGCCTGGGATGCGGTGGATCCGGATGTCAATTATTACCAGGGACCAGCCTGGTACAAAACCCTCCTTGAGGTAAACAATCCTTTTGAAGAAGGTCGAACCATCCTTCATTTTGAAGGCGCAGGCCAAAAAATGGAAGTCTATGTTTATACCACCAAGGTTGGGTCACACGTGGGAGCTTACGATGAATGGTGGGTGGATTTGAGCGATGCCATCAACGATTTCTTAAGCTCAGATGCCGCCAAAGAACCCAGGTTTGAAGGTAAAATTCCCCTTTCTATAAGGACAGATAACAGTCGTGATACGGAAATGATCCCCTCTGACTTGTCCGATTTTAACCTTTACGGTGGTATTTACCGCTACCTGAATTTGGTGTATGCACCAGCCTTATCGTTGCAAAATGTATATGCGAATGCCATGCTTGACGCAAACAGGCGCACCGGAAGCATCGAAATATCATCTGATTTTTACAATACGGCAGATATCACGAGTGCTATTGTGGAGATTACTATCAGAGATCCCAGACAGAAGGTTGTATATTCTGCAGTTAAAAAATTGTCCGGTTTGAATGGCACAATGGAGCTTGATAATGTGTCTTTACGCAGACCGGTACTATGGTCCACCGATGCGCCCAATCTCTATGCCCTGGACTTGAAATTAACTTCTTCGGCTGGTGTGCACCACGAATCGGTGAAATTTGGGTTTCGCCAATTTGAATTCGAAAAGCAGGGGCCTTTCTACCTCAATGGTGAGCGATTGCTGTTGAGAGGAACCCACCGTCATGAGGACCATGCCGGCGTTGCTTCTGCCATGACGGAAGAGATGATGCGGGATGAAATGATGCTGATGAAAGATATGGGCGTCAATTTTATTCGCTTGGGCCACTATCAGCAGTCTCGTATCATATTGGAGTTGTGCGACAGTCTGGGCATCCTCGTCTGGGAAGAAATCCCTTGGTGTCGAGGTGGTCTGGGTGGTGATACTTATAAGGAACAAGCCAGAAGAATGCTGCGGAATATGATCACTCAGCACCGCAACCATCCTTCAATTATTTTATGGGGCTTGGGCAATGAAAACGACTGGCCTAATGATTTTCCCGAATTTGAAGAAGAGCCCATCCGGATTTTTATGAAAGAACTTCATGGTCTTTCACACGAATTGGATCCCACACGACTTACAGCTATTCGTCGATGCGATTTTTGCAAGGACATTGTGGATGTTTATTCACCTTCTATTTGGGCGGGATGGTACCGTGGTCGATATACCGATTACAAAAGGGTGTCTGATCATGAGCGCAAGCGTGTGAATCACTTTTTGCATGTTGAATGGGGAGGCGACAGTCATGCCCGAAGGCATACAGAAGATCCAACCCGCTACCTGGACATCATTGAAAGCGAAAGAACAGCTGACGAACGAGCCGGTGATGCTTCTTTATATGGTGGGCAAGCACGTGCATCGAAAGATGGGGAGTGGACAGAGACTTACATCTGTGATATGATTGACTGGCACCTGAAGGAGCAGGAAACGATGCCTTGGTTAACCGGTACTGCCTACTGGCCATTTAAGGATTTTTCCACACCTGTGCGCCCTGAAAATCCTGTCCCTTACATGAATCAAAAAGGGGTTGTGGAGCGTGACTTAACGCCTAAGGAGAGTTACTATGTGTTTCAGTCGTACTGGACCGAAAAACCGATGATCCGCATTTACGGTCATTCCTGGCCGGTGAGATGGGGCGAAGCGGGTGAGGCTAAGTTGGTACGGGTTTATTCAAATTGTTCCGAGGCGGAATTGTTTGTCAACGGTGTGAGTAAGGGGGTTAAGAAACGTGACTCGCAGTCCTTTCCCGCCGCTGGCTTGAGCTGGAATGTAGTTTTGCAGGAGGGTGAAAACTCCTTTAAAGCGGTTGGTAAAAAGGGCTCGGTAACGGTCACTGATGAGCTGGTGCAGGCTTACCAGACGGTCAAGTGGGGACCGGAAGCACAGCTGGAGGCCTTTGTGTTGCAGGCTGAAGACGACCATGTTTGGGTGGAAGCCCTTCTTAAAGATAAGGATGGGGTTAGTTGTCTGGACTCCAGGAACTATATCTATTTTGAATTGGCCGGTGATGGAAAACTCTTGGATAATCTGGGTACATCATCAGGTTCGAGAACCGTTCAGGCCTACAATGGCAGAGCCCGCATAAAAGTTAAATTAAATGGCAGTGAAAGTCGGGTAGCTGTTAAGTCCGATGGATTGAAAACCCAATTTTTGGATCTGAAGTAGACCGTTGAAATCATCCATAGTAGCAACTTACTAAAATAGACTAAAATGAATAGATTGGTTTTTTATATGGCTTTGATGGTGGGGTTGTCGATTTTATCATCTTGCAACTGCAAGTCTGAAACAGTGCCTGAGAAAGTCGGCAATCTTATAGCTGAAGAGGTCATTCAAAATGCTGAATGGGCTTTGGCTCAATCTCCTGTTACCCTGATAGATTTTGTTTGTGAAAGAAGCGCTGGGTCGCCCAACGAGTTTTACTCTGAAGGGGATTATTGGTGGCCTGATCCTGAGAATCCAGAGGGTCCTTATATTCGTCGCGACGGTGAAACCAACCCGGATAATTTTGTGGCCCATAGGCATGCCATGATTCGCCTAAGTCAGATCGTCGGCTATCTTACCTCAGCTTATGTGTTAACGGGTGATGACAAATACGCCCGGCAGGCTATGACGCATCTGCACGCCTGGTTTGTGGACCCGGCTACCAGGATGCAACCGCATTTGCTTTATGCACAGGCCATTAAAGGTCGGGTGGCTGGCAGGGGTATTGGCATAATTGACACCATTCATTTAATTGAAGTGGCACAAGCCCTTAACCATTTAATGGCCTCTGAAGTCGTCAATAAAAACCATTTATCATCTGTAATAAAATGGTTTGATGCTTATAAGGACTGGCTGACAACCCACCCTTATGGTATTGACGAACGGGAAGCCAAGAATAATCATGGTACTTGCTGGGTTATGCAGGTCGCTGCATTTGCCCACCTAACCAATGATGAAGCGCTGCAAGATTATTGTCGCGACCGCTATAAAACTGTTTTATTGCCCACTCAAATGGCTCAGGATGGTAGTTTTCCTTTGGAAACCGTCCGGACAAAGCCTTACGGCTACTCTCTGTTTAATTTGGATGCGATGGCAACCATTTGCCAGATTCTTTCAACCAAGGAGGATAACCTATGGACCTATACCACTGAAAGTGGTTTAGGCATTGCTTTGGGCATCGAATTCCTTGTCCCTTATGTCGCGGATAAAGGTCAGTGGCCATATGAGAAAGATGTTATGTATTGGAGTGAATGGCCGGTGGCACACCCTTTTCTGATTTTTTCGGCTGTTGAATTTGAAGACATGGATAGGTTTAATCTATGGAAAACGCTGGAGCGCAACTCCGAAGTGGATGAGGTCATTCGTAATTGGCCCATTCGAAATCCCTTGCTATGGCTTTGATCATGTTGAATTCTTTGTAGTATATATTAATAGAAAAAACAGTTAAATGAAAACACTATTTTTTAGTCTGATACTCTTGATCACGGCTCACTCGGTTAGCGCACAATCGCTTAATGAATCGATTGAAAAGGAAACTTTTCTTTATGCGGTTAAAGATACCCAGAAGCTTTATTTTGATAAGTATCGTTTGTCCTCCGATGATAAAATACAACCTGTATTGGTATTTATGTTCGGCGGAGGATTTAGAAGGGGCGAAAGAGACAACCCCGGCTTTCTGACCTATTTTCATTTTCTGGCAGAGAATGGTTTTACCGTTATTTCTATTGATTACCGCCTGGGCATGAATTCCGTCATGCGTTCAGGTGAAAACCTGAACAAAGCCATAACGTTGGCTGTGGAAGACCTTTACGACGCTACTGCATTTATTGTTGAGAATGCCAGTGAATGGAAGGTTAATCCTGCTTTGATTGTGATTAATGGTTCCAGTGCCGGAGGCATAACAGCGCTTCAAGGCTTGTATGAGTTAAATACTGGTGGCAGCCTGGCTCAAAAGCTCCCTGAGGACTTCAACTATGCAGGCGCCATCGCTTTTTCCGGTGCCATACTAACAACGTCAGAAATGCAATGGCGCTCTCCTGTCCCGCCTGTTATGCTCTTTCATGGTGATCAGGATGATTTGGTTCCTTATGATCATTTTTCGATGTCAGGGTTTGGACTGTATGGTTCAAACCATATTGCTGCCAAACTCGATAGCGTTAACGCACCTTACTGGTTCATTACTTTTAACAATGAAGCACATAAGATCACAGGATCACCAAGAAGTAAGTACCGACAAGAGATTCTTAAGTTCTTAAAGGATATGGTAATTAAGCAGGAAAACATGACGGTCAGAACCCAGGTAAAGCTGATTAAATAGTTTTTGGGTCTGTTGTCTTTCTGAACCAGAGGATTATAGATAATTATTGTTTTCTGTATGCGTATATAAATATAATTGTTTCACTTAATTCAGTTTGTTATGAAAAAAATTTCTACCGTTTTAATGTTAATGATGGCCATTTTGGGCCTAAATGCTCAGGTGTTTACTGAGAATTTTGAAGATGCCGTTGTGGGCAGTGATTTAGAAGGCTACAATGAGTGGACTGTTTCTCCAAAGGCCGGGGATGATTTGGGCGTAAGCCCGGTTATTGCTGAGGGTACCTTGACTTACACTGGTTATGCCGGTTCGGGTCTTGGAAATGTTGCGGTATTAGATCCTGCTGTTGGTGATGATGCTACAACTCAGCGCATTTCAACCAGGTTGGTTACTTTTGGAGAGGATCCTTTACAAAATGTGGTGGGCGAAAAAATCTATGTGGCTTTTATGGTCAATGTATCGGATGCAAGCAGGACCGGAACTTTGAGAGATTTTTTTACAATGGAGGGTTCGGCCACTTCAAGTATGACCAGAGGCCGTGTATTTGCACGGGTAACAACAGAAGGTGTTTTGAACTTCGGAATTTCAAAGAATACCGGAACAGCAGCAGCCATTGTTGAATCAACCCCTGATTTGTTTTGCGATGTTGATTATTTGTTAGTTTTTGTATATGAGGGTATTGATGGTGATAACAACGATGTTGTTTCCCTTTATATCAATCCCGATTTGACTAAATCTGAAGCTGAGCAAACCAATGTGATTACTGCTACAGATGCGGCGTCAGATTATTCAGCTACAGCCAAATTGGGTATTAATCTTCGTCAGCGTGCTATAGGCGCAAGAATAGGAGGTATCCGCGTGGCCAAAACATGGAATGACGCAGTGTTGAGTACAACTGTAGGTTTGAACAGTCCTAAGGCTGACAAGCCCTCAGTATCTATTTCTGCGACTGGCAACTCTGTTTATACCTCTGAAAACGGTGTAGTGGAAATTTACAGTCTTACAGGTACCCGTGTTTTTGCCGGTTTTTCAAATGGACAGGTAGCAGCTCCGGTTTTGAATAAGGGCCTATACATTGTGAAATTAATTACGGAAAATGGCCAGGTCTATTCTGAAAAAGTTATTATAGAATAAGGGCTGCTCATTGGTCGTTTAATTAAATTACTGGCTAAAGGTTATAGCCTTATGCAGGCTGTCTTAGTTGATTCCGGTGGTGTGCTCCTTGCGGATAGCATCATTTGGATTTCCTGGGACAGCCTTCATCTCAGCTCGATGGGCAATGGGTCTACTTTGTTAAAACAAGTGGGAAGAATGATTTGAATTATCAAAAATTAAGAGTTATGACAATGATTAGAAAATCAGGGAGTTGGATGATGCTATTGGGCTTAAGCATAATGGCTTTGGCTGCTTCAGCTTGTGGTAAGGATGATACCGCTACTGACTTGCCACCCATACAGAACACACAGGACAATAAGACCATTGACTGGAGTGGGCGGGCCAATGGCTCGGTGTATACTTCAGTCCAGGCTGCTCAGGACTTTGGGGGTGCTGCCGGCTGGGTTGACGGTCGGGCACATATCATAGACGGTCTTTGTCGGGTAACCTTGTTGAAGAACGCGCTGGTCGCCGAAGGTGGACTGGTTTCAAGGACGGTAATTCCAAGTGGGTCTGAGTACGAACTCTCTTTTGATATCCAATTTGATGCTGAGTTTGATTGGAGCCGGGGAGGTAAAGCCGGTTTAGGGTTTAAAATTGGTCAGGGCTACAATGGATGTCGTCCGGCATGGAATGGTGATGGCGGTAGTTTGCGTATCATGTGGTACCAAAATGACCAAAACAGGGTGTACTTCATTCCTTATGTCTATTTTGTGGATATGCCTTCTACTTGCGGACATAATTTTGGGCAGACCTATCCGGCAACCGGTA
>DHVH01000296.1 GCA_002412555.1 Marinilabiliaceae bacterium UBA5213
GACTGTCTGCCAGCAAAGGCCTTACCAGTCGCCTTTCCAGTAATTCTTCTGCAAAGCGGTCTTCTTTAATTAGCTGTCCGGTAACCAGCACCCGCGGCGATTCGGTTTCCCTAAAGGCATATATATGATCAGGAGGGGTGCTGGAAGCAACCCTTCCGGTTTTTGGGCGGTTGGTGACAAACAGACCAAATTGTCCCGACCAGTTTTTGACATAGTCCAAATCATCAAAGGAGGAGTTGATGGGAACCCCGACATTTACCGGCAAATCCCAGGTTACCATGCTGCCCGAGGCGTAGAATATATCAAAGCCGCCATAGCCAGGCCATCCATTGGAGCTGAAATAGAGTCGGTGAGATGGTAAGTCGAAATAGGGGGAGACTTCATCACCTTCGGTATTGATGAATACGCCGGCATTTTCTGCTTTTATGTATTGTTTGCTGCGCTTGTTGTAAACCGAAAACCAAATGTCCATTCCTCCGGCCCCGCCTGGGCGGTCCGACACAAAATACAGCACTTCCATAGATGAATTGAACAGGGTGCCTACAGCGGGCTGAGCTGAGGTGTATTTAGGATGATTGACATTCTTATCGAGTGGCTCCGGATCACTCCAGGTACCGTCTTTTAAATGAGATACATAGATGTGACAGATGCGATGGCCTTTGTAGTTTATAAAGCATTGGGTGGAGTAAAAGCGCTGTCGGTCTACTGAGAATGCCCCTCTGCCAGTGTCGTAATGCTCGGCGTTGATAAATGGAGCCTCGGTGGTTTGTTTGCCTTCCCAGTCGTCCCCTGTGTTATAGGCTCTGTAAAATTGTCGCGATGGGGTATAGGGCTCGTCTATGTTAATAAAGGCTGGATTTTCAGCAGAGCTGCTGCCATAAATAAATTCATTGTCGGATATCAAGAGGGGACCAAAGGTCATGTTTTCCTTATTGACCGAGGTTCCAAGGGCATAAACTTCTGTGGTGACAACGGTGTCCCTGGCGGCGATGCCCAGCATGCAGCCCGCTATTTCACGGTCGATGCGATTGCGGTTAATAGATCTGTCGCCTATGCGTCGGTGACGTCCCCGCAGCATGTTGAAATGCTCCAGGGCTTCTTCGTACTGGCCAAATATTTTCTGGGTCTGGGCCAGGTAAAATTGGGCTTCGAGGTGTTGTCGGGGATTTTGCTTGTACAGTTCGCTGAATAGTTCTTCTGCCTTGCTGTACTCTCGGGCTTTTAAATAGGCCTTTCCCAATAAGACCCCTGCTTTTTTGTTTTCCGGTTCCCGACGGTACCACTCTTCGAGATATATTTTGGCTTGAAATTGGTCGCTGATGCGCAAAGCACTTTCTGCCAGACCCTTTATCTGCCAGTCTTTCATTAACGAAAGGGAATCATTGTGTTGGGCGTTGCCCAACACAGATGCCATCAGAAATAGTATGATGCCTAGTATCTTTCCCATTGTATCATCTTTTGTGAAATACGTGTGGAAGGTAGTTTGTAAATCACGCTCAGCTCCAGTCCCGACCCGGAAATGCTGCTGCTTCTGGCCTTCGAGATATCCGTATCAAAGGCCATCATGAAAGTCCAATACTGCCAATTGGCGCCACCCGAAAAAATCAAGGATTGGGATTTTTCTACGGTGGCATTGCGCAAATGAATACCGGCAATTAGGCTGTTGTGCTGGTTGAGCCACTGATCCAGGTTGTAGCCGATATTCAAGCCGGCCAGCGACATTTGATTGTTGCCGGTGTGCATATAGATTAGGGCGGGTACCAGAAAGACTTTATGGTTGATGCCGATATCGCCTTTGCCGTGCCAGATATGTTTCGTGGGCAGGTTTTGATCAACGCCGAAGAAGGACTCTTTGGGGCGGTTGATTTGTTGTACTGAATAGCCTGCACTTACAACGCCAGTGGCAAGTGTGCGTGCATACACCAGACCAAAACCGGCATCGGGATAAAAGGTTCGGTTGTTTTCCAGCTGTTCAGCTGTGGCTTGTGTGTGGTCAAAGCCACCGGTGGCGCGGTTGTATTGATCGGGAAAACTAAGGCCATTCCTATTAATCTGCTTGTGTACAAAGGCCACCTGCACACCTGCATGGAGGTAGGAGCGGTGGTTGATGCGAATGCCGTGGCCTGCCGAAAGGTTGACTTTGTCCACTGGAAAGGTATTGCCTGCTGAATTATCTCTGCTGTAATACAAGCCGGCGTCGAGCTTCTCTTCCTTAACATAAAATGGATTTTCGAAACTAAAATAGGCCGTTTGATAATCGTTGCCCATGTGGTGGCCTTGCTGCCTGAATATGCCCACAGCACGCCAATCACCATTGTATCGGCCGGTATTGGCCGGATTCAACGTAAGATGGGCTGAATAGGCCTGGGAGAAGTGAATGCCCTGTGCCTTAGAATGATAACCTGTTCCAGCTAAAATCAGTATAATAAAAAGTACACGTACCAGATGCTCCATATTCAGAGAATTGTTCTGATTCAAAGTAGGAAAATTATTTTTATTATGCAATTGCTTTCTTATATTGCATCAACAAAGAGCGGGGCTAATTATAATCTGGTATTATACACTTGTTCCATTAATAAGGTTTCTGTTTTCTTTACCTATGTTAGATTAGTATCCAATAAGCACTCAAAAACGAATTGCGGTATGCAAATATTGACTAAGCTATTTTTCGGTCTATTCTTAATGGTTATTTCGTGGGGTGTTAGTGCTCAAATTACGGCTGACTTTACCGCTAATGTGGTTGGTGGCTGCTCCCCTGTGCAGGTCGTGTTTAATAACACATCCTCTTCCGGACCAGGCTATACCTATTCATGGAACCTTGGCAATGGCTCCATCTCAACCGCTACCAACCCCCAAACCATTTATGTGGAGGAGGGTGCTTATACTGTGTCCCTTACGGTGACTTATCAGGGTGATTCGGAAACCGTGGTGAAGGAGGATTTTATAGTGGTACACGGTCAGCCTGTTGTTAGTTTTAGTTTGCTCAACGATACCATAGGTTGTGCCCCCTATGCCGTCACGTTTGAAAACAATACAGTTGATCCCGGGGGATCTGAATTGACCTACACCTGGAGTTTTGGCGATGGCAATCTTTCTTATGAAGCGGCTCCTGCACACACTTATGTACCTGCCGGAAATTTTGATGTAACACTGGTGGCTCAGAATGCTTTTGGTTGCTCCTCCTCTTTTACCGAACCTCAACTGGTCCATGTTTTAAAGCCTCAGGCTATTTTTGGGGTGAATCCCTCCAACTCCTGCACAGGTGATCTGGAAGCTTTTTTTACCAACAATTCGGTGGCACGACCCGGATATACTTCTTTGTGGCATTTTGGCGATGGCTCGACGTCTGATGAGCGCTCGCCTGCCCATTTTTATGCTAGCCCGGGCGCCTTCACCGTGCAGCTAACCATTACCGATGATGTTGGCTGTGCATCAACAGTTACGCGTCCCGAATTGATTAAGGTGGTAGAAACCAAGGCTGATTTTACCATGTCGGCCTCTGTGGTTTGTCCCCGTCAAAATGTTCGCTTTACCAATACCAGCCAAAATGCCCATAATTTCCTATGGCGCTTTGGCGATGGAACCACCAGTCGCTCCGCTTCCATCCAAAAATCGTATTTGCAGGCTGGCGATTATGAGGTCTGGCTCATCGCCGATAATGGTATTTGTAAGGATAGTATAATGAAAACGCTGAGGGTGGAACATGTCGAAGCGAATTTTACTGTGGATAAATCCTTTATTTGCCAGCTACCTGCCACCATTCGCTACGAGAATCTTTCGGTCAATGGCGCATCCTATCAATGGAAGTTTGGCAGCGGTGGCACAGCCACCACTGCATC
>DHVH01000026.1 GCA_002412555.1 Marinilabiliaceae bacterium UBA5213
CGTAGTGCCTCAAAATAAAAAGTTACTTTTAATGTAACGTTGCCTCAAATAAAAATGTTACCGAACAATTTTCCACAATAAAGCTATTTTTTGATCAATACTTGTTCGAAGAGAAACTGGATTCAACATCATATATTGGGCAGAAAGTCGAGCCTTCATATCGAATGGAAGCTCTTCGAGGTTCAACACTCGGCGATAAGGTGTCTTAGCTCGATCATACATGCGGATTGTTCTTCCGTCAATCCGTTCTTTTCCAACTAATTTAAGCACTGGTTGAAAGAAGTTTACATAGAGACGTAGATCAGAATAAATGGAATGTAGCAAATCTAATTCTTCTGGAGTATCTAAACGATCATAACCAACTGTATGACGAACGACTGACCAGTTTTTTTGCTCTACGTGAGCCTGATCATTCTTTTTGTAAGGACGAGAACGGGTGAAGGTAATTTGCTCAGAAAGGCAGTATCTGTAAAGGGTGTCATTAATAAACTCGCTTCCATTGTCAGAATCCAACCCTAACAATGGAAAAGGTAAATTCTGACGTAGAAGCTCAATCGCTGCTGAAACCGCTGCTTGTGTTTTATTAGGCAAAGCTAGACATTCTGTCCAACCAGTAGCTAAATCTGTAGCCGTAAGCGTGTTGAGATAGATCCCTTCCACACTAGAACCACAATGTGCTACGAGATCGATCTCCAGAAAACCTGGGTGCTCATCTTCCCATGGAGTGAAAGTGCGAACTGGAATAGCTTGTTTGAGTAAACTTCCTGGCTTCGTTGTCGATATTCCATGTTGTGGGTGTGTAAAGCGAGCTTTTTTCAGACATCGGTCGATGGTAGCCCGGCTCATATTTAATAACAAATGTTGTATTTCGGGTGATAAATGTAGTTCATTACATCGCTCTAAAATTTGGACACCTTCTGGCAGGAAAGGGTGTAATCTTTTTGAACAAATCCTTCCATAAATTTCCCATATTTTCTCTAAAGCCTGTACCACCTCGCCTTGATAAATTTTCCTTCGTCCAGGTTTCTTCAGCCCTTTACGCTTAGGGCCGTGCTTCAAAACTCTTATTGCATATTTTCGATGATAGCCAGTGGTTTCAATAAATTCATCCAGAATTTTATGTTTTCCCGCTCTATTTGCTTTTAAGTACCGCGGTCGAATTGTTTCGATCATCTCCCGTTTACTTCTTTGACTCATCATTTGCTCCCTCCGCGGAGATTTTTCCGCTCTAGGGTAACATTCTTTTTGAGCCAACGTTCTTTTCTAGAGTAAGATTAATTGTGAGGCAATTCGTGTAATCATATTGCTTAACTTGCTTGAGATATAATCAAGTTATCTATTTCATTTTTTGTTTCCCTTGAAAAGAGGTCACCGTGTCACACCGCTTAGTCTGGGCTGAAGAAGAGCTTCAATCATTAAAAGTAAACGGTTTGTTCAATCAAATCCGTACCATTAGTTCCCCACAAGGAGCATGGCTGGTTGTAGATGGCAAGAAAGTTCTAAATTTCTGTTCGAATAATTACCTTGGACTGGCAAATCATCCAAAAATGGTAGCTGCTGTAAAGAATATAGTTGAAAAATATGGCGTTGGTCCAGGGGCAGTTCGATCCATCGCAGGAACTATGGATGTTCACCTCGAATTAGAAGATCGATTAGCAAAATTCAAGGGAGTAGAATCCTGTATTTCCTTCCAATCAGGATTTTCGGCCAATCTGGCAACTATTCCCTGCCTGGTTGGAAAAGAAGATGGAATTTTATCGGATGAACTCAATCATGCTTCTATTATCGATGGATGCCGCTTATCTGGTGCGACAATTATTCGCTTTAACCACGCTGACACAGAAGATTTAGAGAAGAAAATCATTGAACACAAAGAAAAATATCGAAGATTATTAACGATCACCGACGGCGTTTTCAGTATGGATGGTGATCTAGCACCGCTGGATAAAATCTACGCAGTTACCAGTAAACATGATGTGATGCTTATGGTGGACGACGCTCATGGGGAAGGTGTTGTTGGAAAAGGCGGCCGTGGAATCGTTGATCATTTTGGTCTTCACGGGAAAGTGGATATCGAAGTAGGCACTATGTCAAAAGCCTTTGGTGTGATGGGTGGTATGGTTGCTGGAAATGCCAAATTGATTGAATGGATACGCCAACGGGGTAGACCTTTTATTTTTTCCTCTGCATTAACCCCGGCAGATGTAGCTGCTTGTTTAACAGCCGTTGATCTTCTGGAAGAATCTACAGAACTGGTTGATCGATTGTGGAAAAATGGAAATTATTTTAAAGCTGAGATGAAAAAATTGGGATTTGATACCGGATTGTCACAAACACCTATTACACCAGTGATGCTCGGTGATGCTAAATTAGCAAAGGAATTCAGCAAAGAATTGTTCAACGAAGGTGTTTTTGCCATGGCGTTGGGATTCCCAACAGTTCCGGTTGGAAAAGCAAGAATTCGCGTGATGATTTCCGCCACCCATTCAAAAAATGATCTGGATAAGGGTCTGCAAGCATTTGAACGGGTAGGGAGAAAATTAAAGGTAATTTAAAATATTCTTATTGATCCATGAAAGGATCATAAGTCGGATTTGTCCCGGCCCAGGTACAAGATGGTTGTGTGAGCAGATTACATTGCATTCCGTTTGAGCATCGATGTCCAATGATCCGAGGTGGTTGATCGGGCAGATATTCAGGCGGCAAGACGAGATGCACCTCTAATTCAACATCACATCCGGCATGTTTACAGAATTGTTTTTTCGCTGGGTACCATTTCTTTTCTGTCATTTTACCTCCATCGGGGTTTTTCCGATCCTGATTAGATTATAACACTTCCAAAAGTCAATTTTTTGAAGTTGGTCAGGGTATCACGTTTTCTTTCCTGACACAACTTCTACTTCGATCTTAATTGATATAATGTCCCATTATGGGCAATCAAATAAAGTTCACCAAAAACATCT
>DHVH01000280.1 GCA_002412555.1 Marinilabiliaceae bacterium UBA5213
TTGAAAGCAACAAATGCTATGCAATCATCTTCAATTAATGAAATTATTTGAAGATGAACTGAAAGATATTTATTGGGCTGAAAAGGCATTAACCAAGGCCATCCCCAAGAGGATTAAAAAGCTTCATCCAAAGGTTTGACTGAAGCACTTACAAGGCATTTGGCCAAAACAGAAAACCAGATTAGCAGACTGGAGCAGGTTTTTTAAATCCATCGACAAAAAAGCATCTGCCAAAAAATACGATGCCATGGAAGGTCTGATTAAAGAGGCTGAAGAAAAAATGGTTGCCACAGCCTGATAAAGTAAATAATATAAATTAAAACATCGTGAGATACATTTTTTATATAGTTGCAGTTGTTCTGCTGATCTTTTGGGTGATAGGCTTTTTTATCTATAGCGTTGGAGCCATTATTCACCTACTGCTGATATTAGCAATAATCTTCTTTTTGGTGAAAATTATCTCACGCAACAAAAGAAGAAAAATTAAATAACTATTCATTAATCCGTCCCATAAGCCTCTCCTTAGGGGTAGGCATATGGGACTTTATAAACCATCTAAATATGAAAACAGGTAAAGCAGTATTAGGAGCATTGGCAGGAATTGCTGCCGGCGCAATAGCAGGTATTTTATTCGCACCCAAAAAAGGTTCATTAACCCGCAAGCAAATTATTGACAAAGGTGATGAATATGCAGTTAAGCTTAAATCAAGTGCTAATAAAATGCAAGGTTCCCTTACAGAAAAATTTAAGCGCTCTAAAAAACATACTGATGAATTAGTTGACAAAGAACAAGCGAAACACGCTAATTTTCAAAAGGATATAAAACATGTAGCAGAAAATTTAAAAACCGATATTGCAGCGGATATTAAACATTTCAGTTAATTGATCCACGGATAATGCCAACAAAGAATCAGAACATAGAAAATAATTTTCCCATAGTTTGTGTGGGTGGATCAGCTGGGGGACTTGATGCTTATATCAGGTTACTCCGGCATCTACCCGCTGATCTTGGCGTAGCCATTGTTATTGTTAATCACCTGAGAACAGTAGCTACCCTGTTACACGAGATTCTCCCGCAACATACAAAGATGCCGGTAGAATTGATTCAGGATAAACTGGATGTTAAGCCTAACCATGTTTTTATAATTCCAGAAAAGAGAGATCTGCACGTTATTGATAAAGAATTTCGCCTCAAACCCATTTCAAAACCCTGGGGATGGCCTAATGTGATTACTGTTTTTATGCGCTCGCTGGCTGAGAATTGGGATGGTCAACTTATCTCTGTAATTGTTTCCGGCTATGATGGCGACGGCGCAGATGCGCTGTGCGAAATGAAAGAAGTCGGCGGTATCACCATTGCTCAGAAACCCGACACAGCCGATCAACCAGACATGCCAGAGACTGCCATAGCAAGCGGCTGCGTTGATTTTGTTCTATCGCCGGAAGATATCGCCTTGGAAATTAAAAAAATTGTGCTTGCTGTTTGAGTTTAGATATCTGAACATGGCTCTTACTAAATATAAAGAGAAACGAAATTTCAAGGTTAGTCCGGAGTCAAAGGGCGGCAGCCCTGATAATGATAAACTGCGCTTTGTCATTCAGAAGCATGAAGCTTCGCGTTTGCATTATGATTTCAGACTGGAAATGGAGAATATTGCCACTTCCGCGTCCAATCAACATCGTTGGCCCGGCCTATATAGGGAATCTTAGTATTTTTGCCATTTAAATTCCTGAAATGCCACCTGAAACAATGAACTTCATGACTTCTGCCGGATTCATATCAATGGGCCTAACCTGGGCCTTGGGGACAATAAACAATTCCCCTGAAAAGTTATAAGAATGCGGAAAATAGACGGCCACCTTGTCTTTTTCATCCAGCTTGCTCAAATCTTCTTCCGTCATAAAACCCAATTTCTCCAGATTTGAAATCGGATTTACCAGAACAATGACCGGTTTTGTGAACTTCCTGTCTTTACCAACAAAGGCTGAAAAAAGATCGTTCAATGCTGAGTAGATAAACTTTAAAAAGGGGGCACTTTCAATTAATTTATTAAATAGCATTTTGACTGGGCGGGCAATTATGCTTTTACCTACAAGACCAACAAGGACAAGGAAAAAGAAAATAACCACAAAGCCCATTCCTGGAATATCTATCCCGAGGTAGTCATTTATAAGGCCATTCAGTAAATCATCTGTAAATTTGAATATCACAAAGATGATGTATGCTGTAATTCCAATTGGTGCGATATACAGCACACCCTGCAGGAAATAATTGAAAATCTTCTTCATATAAAGGAATTAGCTGAGGGCTTGTAATGAAATAAGTTGGCAATTTAAGCCAGCATATTTCGACACAATCCCTATGATTAATAAGAACACCTTAAAGCACATCTCTGGTTAAGAGTGCAAAACCTCAAAAGTACTCCTATTTTACCAGCTCCAAAGCCTTTGTCTCCTGAAAGAATATTAAAGCATCATACCGGTGAGCAGGCAAAGTAGGCACATAATTGCCTTGTTCTTGCCTTGGATTATAAACTACACCAATAGCTCTATGCCCCAAAGGCGTTTGCATAAAAGGATTGGTCCGGTCGGCCTCATTAAACAATAGATAAAACTGATCATATTTCACCCGACCCAAATAGTTATCGAGACTTCCCTCCATGGCTTCAGGGATTTTCATGATTTGCATACGTGATTCCCATTCGCTACCGGCATTAACAGTGCCCTTTTTGGTTCCAAAGCCAATGATAAACACTTGGTCGCCACCCAGGTCTGTACGACTCAGCTGACCAATATTCTGTTGGTTTTGAGCCGCCATAGTTGTAGCCCGGGCATCTCCAACATGGGTGTTATGAGCCCATACAATACCTTTTGAATCTACCCCGTGAAAGGATAGCAATCTGTGAACCGTAAGCCAAAAATGGTTGACCCGACTGTTCCAGGAATCCACACTGCTGGTCACCGCCAAACGATAAAAATCCTCGGCATTTTTTACCACCAAAGCATTTTGCCTGGCTCTGAAATGGGCTTTATGGGCAGTACTAAGGTCATTGTTATAGGATTCAACAATTTCAACAACCCTCTGCAGCATGTCGTCACATGCTGCAGCCCCTTGGGCCACAGCACGGGCATAATTCCATTCATTATCACCATACCCGGAAAAACAATTCAAATAATTCTCAATAACCCTTGCATCTTCCGGCATATTTGTATTTACAAAATCCATCAAATCATCCATCGCCTGCCATTGACCGTACACATCCATTCCATAGATCCCGACCTTTTCATCAGATGGCAGAGCATCGTTGTAGGACCTTAACCACTCAGCAAGCTCCAGAATATCCTTATTGGCCCACATCCATTGGGGCCACCGGTCGAACGATTTTAACACATCATAAGCAGAAACGTGTGCTCCGGGCAAATCCTTCACATACTTATTAAGCCGGTAAATAGAAGCCCAATCTCCCTCAACCACAATAAAATCAAATCCGTGGTCGGTAATCAGTTGCCTGGTCATTTCTCCCCGCCAGTGGTAATACTCATGCGTGCCGTGCGATGCCTCCCCCATCAAAACAAGCTTGCGATCCGAAGCAGAAGCTATTAACTCATCTAAATCATAGACCGAATTAAAAGGTTTGGATTTGGACGCCAACCAGGAAACTACATCCTGATTTTGACTCTGGAGGAAACAAGCGTTTAAAAAAAACAACAATACCAATAACAGAATGCGTGAAATAAGAACCATAGCTTGGAGATGTTTAAATGAAAAATTAAAAAATCGAAGATTGTCAGATTGTCAGATTAATAGGCCCTATCCAACCAAAATATCCTTTTCCCGATTACATTTGCCTTAATATAGGAAAAAAAATAATACATGCCTAAAAATACCACTAACTGAAACCGATTTCCAAAAAAGATTGGCATAAACAACACCTTCATTGAATCACGTTTTATAGCTGTTGGTTTTCAATTAATGCTTTTTAAAAAAAGCATTAATTAATAAAATTGCTTTTTGAAAAGAGCATTTTTTGCTCATCACTGATTCATTTGAATCAGGCAAAAGGAGATTTAAGCCGACGAGCGGTTATGTATGAACTGCCCGGATTATCATTCCGGGAATACTTGAATTTTACCCAGGAGACAGCATTTAAACCCATCCCTTTCGAGCAATTTGTGACAAATCATACCAACGCAGCTTTAGAAATTGTCCAAAAGATACGCCCTCTCGCCCATTTTTCAGACTTTCTGGAGTATGGTTACTATCCGTATTTTAAGGAAGCCCCAAAACTATATTACCAAAAATTATCCGAGACCATTTCATTGGCATTAAGCATTGATTTACCTTCATCTGTCGACATTAGTTTTAGAAGTGTAGAGAAGATTAGGTTACTCCTGCACATTATTTCGGAATCGGTGCCATTTAAACCAAATATTTCCAAATTAAGTGAACGCATTGGTATTAACCGTAACAGCCTGGTACAATTCATTCGCTATCTTGAAGACATCCGCGTGATTAAATGCCTGTATGCAGATACAAAAGATATCGGTGTGTTACAAAAACCCGAAAAAACATATATGCACCACCCTAATTTGCATTATGCTTTAGCGACTAAAAAACCCAACATCGGAAGTATAAGGGAAAGTTTTTTCATCAATCAGCTAGGGGTGCTTGGGCCAATGAAATATACGCCGGAAGGTGATTTTGCCTTTAATAATTTTGTATTTGAGGTAGGAGGATCCGGAAAGACAAACAAGCAAATTAAGCACTTCGCCAATTCGTTTGTAGTGGCTGATGGCATTGAAGTCGGCCATTTGCACAAGATCCCCTTGTGGTTATTTGGGTTTTTGTATTAGGTATCCGGGTAAAAAGAATTGGTAGGCTTATAGACAAAGACCCCATTGTAGGAACCCGCTCTCATCCCTCTTATAAATAAGTAAATAACACCGCCAAAATGCTACTCAAAACGATAAGCGGGAATGCGACATTTCAGAAACCTGTCAACAGCAAAGGATAATATAAGCTGCATGCCGATACAGATGATGCCCTGAAATTTGAACATAGCCGAGCTGATTGGTAACCAATTTGGTTTAATCAAGCATGGTATCCGGCATGTTGGCATGGTGATGTCCATAAATCCAGTAGTCGGGTTGAAGGTCATCAATGAGCTCTGTTTGCTCTGATACAAAGGCACTGGTAATTTCAGAAGTTTTGTACATCTGCGGATTAACGACTTGGCTTGGAACATGGTGACTGGGCACAATTTTATACTTTGCTGTAGACTGGGAAATGCCCTCACGCAGAAATTCAATACTCTGAGCATGCAGCTAATTAAAGCCTTTAGAATTAAGTTGTCGGCCCCGATATTTGATCAGGCGAAAATCACTGACGTTGTATTCAACTATCAAACTCTTTTCTTCCGGAATATGCGACCAAAGAGCAGTAAAGAACAAATCGCAATCACCTATTGAAACCACCTCATTATTAACTAGAAACACATTCTCTCGAATTGCCTCCTTCACCCGTTGATCAAGAATACTTGAGTCTTTCCCTGAATAAAACTCATGGTTACCTGGAACATAATAAACTGCTTTCCAATGATCTGCAACATAATCGAAAAACCAATGCTTAAAATGCTTTTCCCCCCAATAAGTAATGTCTCCTGCCAGAATTAAATGTTCACCGATGCTGCTCCGGAAAAGGTTCTGCTGAAATTCGACCATCAGGACGGCAACTACATTGAAACGATGCCCATTCACCACTCCCAAAAGCTAACCCGCACAGAAAATGGCGTCACTGTGGAACTCTTCATCGGCATTACCCTCGATTTAATGATGGAATTAATGTCGCGCAGCTGGTCGCTTGAAGTAATACACCCCCAATGGTTGCGGAAGAAGATGCAGAGCATATTTTCGGATGCGGTCCGGCGTAATAAATGCCATTGAAATCATCCATATTAATGAAATTGCTCCGTTTCATATAAAAGCAGATTGTGAAAAAGGGAATCTTAGGGTTACAGGTTACTGAATGAGGGGTAGTTTCTGATTTCTATCGAGAAAGCCTTTGACGGATTGACACTAATTAGTAAATTAATTTCATCCTCTGTAAAACCATGTGATCTTAGTTCCGGAAAGAGTTTCTTGAAAATATTTGTAAATGGTTTTATCGTTTGATTTTCTTTTTGTGGATCATACCAGCCAGAATCGTGCGAAATTAAAATTCTATCCAAAATTCCATTTCCTTTGGCAAATAGTATTTTTTCAATATGTTCTTCTAATTCCCAACCTATTCCATCCAAACTAATCCAGCAGCCCATTTCTGCAGCTTTAAGGTAATTGTCAGTATTATCTTCTGCCTGAGCGTGCACCCAAATAAAAGCCTCTGGTGACACGCCATTTTCTTTAAGGATTTTCAATTGCGGCCATAACCCATTGGCTTCACCTGTGTGGGATGCTATTGTTAAACCTGTCTCCAAATGCGTAAGAGCGGCAGCTTTCACCAATTTTTGATGCATTGTACTCAGCGAGTCAGAATAATCAACAGCAATCTTAATAAATCCAGGCTTAATAGAAGTGTTGTTAATACCAAACTTGTATTCCTCAATCCACATTCCTGCCAGATCTTCTGCTGTCAAAGCATGGGCAAATTGTGGAATATATTTATTATTGTAAGCCCCATAAAGACCTGTATTTGTAATAATCCGAACACCTGTTTTTTTTGCAATCTTTTCAAGAAGCAATACATCTCTTCCCAGGTAATTAGGTGTTGCATCAACGAAATAATCCACATTAAACTCCTTAAGCTCCTCGAAATAGGATATTATTTCGTTGATTATCAAATCATGATTCCATGAGTCAGGTTGTATACTATCTGCCCCTATAAAATCGACTAATACATGTTCGTGTGATAACCATATTCTATCCGAGACTAATTTATGTATACCTTCTACATCTTGTATTTGTGGGCGCTTTTCCAATAAATTACACCCACAACTTAATATTAATAAAAGAAAACTATTAATTATTAGAAACTTTTTCATGATTACAAATACTGTGTTAGCTAGTCTTTTATCAAAGTTAGTGATAAATATTTAGTTCTCTTTTTTTAAAACACAAAAGCCTGTAAATCATACGATTTGCAGGCTTTTGATTTTCTTTAAACTGTGTTTTGTCGGGATGAGAAGATTCTACCCCTATGCTGCATATCGTTAAAAACCAGTCACATGTGCGTCGCTAAAAAAAAGAGGTCACGGTTTGGTTCTCATTTATTTTGAAATCAATCGTGTAAGTTTGATAAACATCGTAACGTATTACGATTAAACAAATCTATGAAGTTTTGGAACCAAATACAATCAAACAATAACAAAACGTATGATAAGAATTCGCATTCAATAATTTCGTTTGGAGCCAAATAGACTGTATCAATTAGTCGTTGATATATTGGCTCACATCCTCCAGGGCGATTCCGGTGAAATCAGCAAACTCTTCCATGGTAACAAATTGATGAGGTTTCTTGCCCAATTTCTTGCGAATGGCTCCCAACATCCGATATCCCGTCTTTTCACTTTTACCAGTGATCCGTTGGATATCCTTTGCGTAAATGCAAATGCGTTTTGTTTTCATTTGAATTAGTATTATATCTTGCATTTTTATCACGAGGAAAGTTAATGATTATAGATCTATCATTTTCAACTTATTATGCCTTAAAATTATAGACATCTAACTTAAGTGCCAACCGGGATAGTAGCATCCAGTTGTGACATCAGCCCCAATCTAATCATTTCGGCCATCAACGTATGAAACCAGAAACTATTCGTTAACGCCATTTTGTGTGACTAGGATGTCTTGTTTATGAAAAAGGTGGTTAAGAAAAGAAAAATCTTTTAAGAAAAAAAATGTAGTAGAATTACTATCCTTAAGAAACTTTTCTATCTTTGTTTCGTAAAATTACGAAATGGATGTGATGGAGGTAAGCAACAAAAAAAGGTATTATACGGATAGTCAGGAGCGAATGGCCAAATTGGCAAAAGCCCTCTCTAATCCGGTGCGTGTGTATATATTGGATTTTTTGGCCAATAATCTGGATCGCTGCTGCTACAGCGGTGACATGGTAGAGGATTTGCCTATAGCCCGATCTACGCTGTCGGAGCACCTTAAAGAATTGAAAAAGGCGGGTTTAATACAAGGTGAAATCAATCCGCCATACATCAAATATTGTATCAACCAAGACAAGTGGGATGAAGCCAAAGCGCTTTTTGGCAGTTTTTTTAAGCGATAAAAAAATTTACAAACAAAGTTCGGGTTTTCCCGAAATAATTAAATGATACTGATATGGAGATAAAAATTTTAGGAACTGGTTGTCCCAAGTGTAAAGCACTTGAAAAAGTAACCCGTGAGGTGGTGGAGCAAAACGGTTTTGACGCCACAATTACTAAAGTAGAAGACATCATGGACATTATGCAATATGGCGTGATGTCAACGCCCGCCATTGTCGTCAACGAAAAGGTTGAGATCAAAGGGCGCGTTCCTTCAGCCGATGAAATCAAGCAAGTATTGTCAAAATACTAATAACTTAAACAATTAAAACCTAATTATAATGAAACAAGTATTAATGATGAGCATGGCTCTTTTTATGCTATTGGGGAGCTTTGCATGCAATTCGCAGACTAAGAAAACAGAAGAGGCCAAAGTTAGTGAGACAGACAAAGTAGAAGTGTACTATTTTCATTTTACCCGTCGCTGCATGACTTGCAATGCCGTTGAAAAGGAATCCAAAATCGCCTTGGAAACTTTGTATCCTAATCTGATGAAAGCAGGTACTGTAACCTTTACTGAGGTGAATCTGGATGAGGAAGGCAGTAAGGCCATTGCCCAAAAGGTTAAGGCCTCTGGTCAGGCATTATTGGTTATTAAAGGGGAGCAGCGAATTGATCTGACTTCACAGGGATTCATGAATGCACGCAATCCTGAAAAATTGCAGCAGGAAATTAAGAAGGCGATTGATCCCTTATTAGCTGCAAAATAGTCATTGATGTTTAAGCTGCAACTGTTTGCATCCTGTCTTTTAATTCAAAAATTAACTGTTGCTATAATATGGAGTTGTTACAAAGTATTTTAGAGAATTCTGATTATGCATTTGTAACGGCATTGGTATTGGGGCTGATGACTGCCATCAGCCCCTGTCCTTTGGCCACCAACATTTCGGCCATTGGGTTTATCAGTCGTGACATTGAGAACAGAAGGAAAGTATTTTTAAGTGGTTTGGTCTATACCTTGGGCCGGGTTATTAGTTACACCTTGTTGGCCGTTATTCTCTTTTTTGGGGCCAATGAAATGAACATTGCCATGCTGTTTCAAGGCTGGGGCGAACGGGTATTGGGACCGCTGCTGATTATCATCGGTCTATTTATGCTGGATGTCATAAAAATTAAGTTTCCTGGAATGTCCGGGCTGACCGAGAGAATCGGAGAAAAGAGTAAAGGCAATTACTGGAGCACCTTATTGCTGGGGATGGTTTTTGCACTGGCTTTTTGTCCCTATAGCGGTGTGCTTTATTTTGCCATGCTGATACCTATCACCGTAAGCAGTGTCAGCGGACTCTATTTGCCGGTGATTTATGCCATAGGTACAGGTTTGCCTGTGATTATTTTTGCCTGGTTGCTAGCCTATGCTGTTGGTAATGTAGGCAAGCTTTATAACCACATCAAGACCTTTGAGATTTGGTTCAGACGTGTTGTAGCCGTTTTATTTATCGGTTTTGGTGTGTATTATACCATCATCTTTTTCTTTTAAAAAATTTTGAAATCTCATTTCGGATTATTACGAAATATAAATACTAATCAATCTTACAATGGAACTTAAAAAAGAATTAAAAATCCTGTTTTGGATTGTTGTTGTGTTCCTGGGGGTATTTTACCTGCCCATTAATAGTCCGGTATTCAATACGGCCATTGATGCCACACTCGACTTGTCCAAATGGTACGCCCGCGAACATGTTATTTTGTGTCTCCTGCCTGCTTTCATTATAGCAGGAGTGATTTCTGTGTTTGTAAGTCAGGGAGCTGTGATCAAATACTTCGGCGCCAAAGCCAAAAGATGGGTGGCCTATACCGTAGCAGCCGTTTCAGGTACTATTTTGGCAGTTTGTTCGTGTACCATACTGCCGCTGTTTTCAAGCATTCATAAGCGTGGCGCAGGACTGGGTCCCGCTGTGGCTTTCCTTTATTCCGGTCCCGCCATTAATATTTTAGCCATTATATTGACTGCACGGATTCTGGGATTTGAAATGGGTGTGGCCCGTGTCATAGGAGCTGTGGTTTTCAGCGTGGTCATTGGCTTAACCATGGCCTTTATCTATCGCAAAGAAGAAAGAGTGAAAGCGGCTGAGCAGCTGAGTTTTCCAGATGTGCCTGAGAACCGGCCCTTGTGGCAGACTTCCATTCATTTTTTCTCTTTGGTACTGATATTGGTGTTTGCCAATTGGGGGGCACCGGGCGATGGTGATACTTCGAGTGTGTGGTACTATATATGGGCTTACAAATGGCATATTACAGGGGCTTTTGGTTTGGTATTGGTCTATTCCATGATCGCCATTCTAAAACTCAAAAGCTGGCAAGTGCTTTTGGGTGCCGTTATCACTGCATTAAGTGCTTTGTTGATTGCCAATCCGCTGGTCAGTATGGTTGTTGGTATAGCTGCTGTCAGTTCCATCGCTTTAATGGATAACTCGGAAGATGGAGAAAACAGAGAATGGATTATTTCCAGCTGGGGCTTTACCAAGCAAATTATCCCTCTTTTGGCCATTGGGGTGGTTATTGCCGGATTTTTGCTGGGCTCCACCCACGATGACGTTTCTATTCCAGGTGTCATTCCCAACGAATGGGTTGCCTGGGCTGTAGGTGGCAACTCCCTGCTATCTAATGTATTGGCTTCTGTTGTTGGTGCTTTTATGTATTTTGCCACTTTAACTGAGGTGCCTATTATTCAGGGCTTGTTGGCCTCTGGTATGGGTAAAGGTCCCGCTTTGGCATTGCTGCTGGCAGGCCCCTCTTTATCACTGCCCAATATGTTGGTGATTCGCGGGGTTATGGGTACTCAAAAGACCTTGGTTTATGTCGCAATCGTGGTGGTTTTATCAACCTTTGCAGGACTTCTGTTTGGATCACTCTATTAGATCTTTAATGAGGGAGGATCGACATTAGCAAGTGATTCTAAAAGGTAAAAACAGATTAATGTATGAAAAATAAAACCGTTCGAATCCTGGTTTGGATTTGGATAATGACAGGCAGTATTGCTGCTCAGGAGCATGAATTAACGCTTAATTTGTCGCAGTTGCTCGACCGTTCATTGCAGAACAATTTCTTGTTACAAGCCAATCAGAAGAACACCCTGGTCAAGCAAGCTGAACTTGAAATCCTTCAGACCAACTATCTGCCCACTGTCAGTGCTGGAGCAAGTTTCTCGTATTGGAAATTTCTTTTACCCAACAAGCAAAAGTTGTTGGGTGACGGGCTAACCGATATGTACAGCGAAGTTTACGTTCATCAGTCGGTTTATGATTGGGGCGAGACCAGGGTCCGTAAATCTGTGGTAGATGATGAAATTCGACTCAACGAGGTGGTTTACCGACAAATCCGGAACACCATTATCTGGGGGGTAACCGATGCCTATTTTGCCAGGTTAAAAGCAGAGTCTGAAATAGCTGTCCACCAAAATTCACTGGAGCAATTGCAATCTCACCTGCAGTACGCTGATAACTTATACCAAATTGGCAAGGTGTCGGGTGTCGATGTCCTGAAGATAAAGGTTCAAATTTCGCTGGAGCAGAAAGCCTTGCAAAAGGCAGAAAGTGCTGCTCTGGCAGCACTTATTAAAATTGGCCGCTTGTGCTATCTGGACGAAAACACCCCATTTACCATCGTCAATAGTTCTGAGCCGCTTTTTTCAGAAGCGCGTGGCCAACAGTTCTCCCACGACGCTCTTTACTTTAAGGTTTTGGAAAATCATCCTTCCTTGCTTTTAGCAGAGCAGAGAATGAGTTTAGAAGAAAAACAAAAGGACTTGTATCGCTTGCAAAACCGACCTGAATTATTCCTGTATGGTTTAGGCAGCTGGAACCATAATTACATCCCTTTTGGAGATCATTTCAATTACAACATTGGTTTAAGCATCCGCTACACGCTTCCATATTTGGGGGGAAGTGGGTTTAAATCCAGAATGCTGCAAAGTGATTACCGAATGGAACAGCTGGATGAAGAAAAAAACCAAGCTTTTTTGGATGTTAAGACTGAAATTGATTTGGCCTTGAACAGTATTGAAGACTTGAAGGCAGAAATTGATAACAACGAAACCATCATTGATTTGGCCCATGAGACTTTAAACAATGCGCTGGTGAAATACCAAAGCGGTCAGGGTAACATCATTGATGTGCTGGATGCACAAGCCATTATAACAGAGACCAGCATTGCGTATAAAAAATCAACCATCGAATACTTACAGTTATTGGCCCGTCTTCATTATCTGACCGGAAATGATGCCTACCCTTTTTAAACGGCAAGCAGGCAATGGGTTTTTGGATGTGTTTGCAAGTGAAATGATTAGAAAATTTATATAGGATGAGACAATATGTTTTTGCTTTATTGATAAGCAGCATGGCTCTTTTGGGAGCCTGTAAGAGTGATCCACAGACCGGACAAAAAGCCGGACCCAAAAAGAGTCTCCTGGTTAAAGTTCAACCGGCTCTAAAAAAAACGATGGTTTCGTTTATTGATATGACCGGAACCATTCAGCCCAACATATCTACCAACTTGCTGGCGCCTGCAGATGGGATCATAGAATCGCTTTCAGCACGCGAAAATCAATGGGTCGTTAAAGATAAGGTGATTGCCGTGATTAATCCCAACGAGCGCGTTTCCCTTATTTCCAATAATCAGTTGCAGGTAGAACTGCTTGAAAAGCAGGTGGCTGAAGCAGACGATGAAGAAAAGGAATTGTTGCTTGCTGAACTGAAGAAGGCTCAAGAAAATCTGGATTACGCCAAAAATATGTACCAGACCATTCCCGTGGTTTGTCCCATGAGCGGTTTGGTCACCCAAAGGTATACCGATAAGGGCAGTCAGGTAAGTGCCAAAGACAAAATCATCACTATTAGTGATATGAACTCGCTGGTAATAAAGGCTGAGGTAAACGAAAAATATTTTGAAGCCATACAACAGGGCAAGCGTTTGCCACTTGTGCTAAATGCTTATCCCAATGATTCCGTGCAGGGCATAGTCAGTCTGGTTTACCCCCAGGTTGAAGCGCTAACCCGCAGTGTGAAATTTGACATTCGAATTGGTGGATTTGATAAAAAATTACTGCCCGGGATGATGGCCTCCATCAAAGTCCCCGTTTTCCGTAACGAAAACGCAGTGGTTGTGCCCGAGCAGGCCGTTTTGACTTCGCCCGATAACAAGTATTTTATTTTTGTGGCGGACAGGGACAGTATCGTTCATCGCCGGGTTGTAGAAACAGGCATGGTTTCGGGCAATGATCTCGAAATAGTTTCTGGTCTGCTCGAAAACGAAAAGGTGGTTGTTCAGGGACAGGAGATGCTGAAAGAGGGGCTTAAGGTGAAATTTACAAAGTAATAAAATGAAGTTAAGCATACAATCTATACAACGCCCGGCCGGCACCATTATGCTGATGATTGTTTTAATGGTGGTTGGCGTTGCCGGTTTTTTAAGGTTACCGACCAATATGTTGCCCGATATCACCTATCCCATGGTTAAGGTGTATGTTTATTGGCCCGGGGCAACACCAGAACAAATGGAAAATGAGGTAGCCACCGTCATTGAGCGAAAAATGGCTACTGTTGACAATCTGGATTACATTGAATCAACCTCTGAAGAAGGCGTTTATACACTTTTGGTTAATTTTGATTTCAGTGTTGACAGGGATGTAGCCTATCAGGACGTATTGGCAAAAATGGGGCTGGTGAGAAAGGAATTACCGCAAGGCACGCTCGAACCAATTGTCTTTAAGGCCGACCCTTCGCAACTTCCCGTGGTGGAAGTGCTGGTATCCTCTGAAAATATGAGTTTGACCCAATTACGCACCTGGGTCGATAATGAATTCCAGGAGGAGTTTGCCTCAGTAAAAGGATCGGCCGGCACCGCCCTGTCGGGTGGCGTTATGCGTGAAATACGTATCCATATTGATCCGCTAAAACTGCAGGGCTATGACCTTACGCTGGAAGAAATTACAAGGCGCCTGCAAGCCGAAAATGTTGATATGGTCGGTGGCAGGGTTGTCACTGAAACACGGGATTACCTTATCCGGACTTATGGTGAGTTTCAGTCGCTCGCGGACATTGAAAACCTTATTTTGCGTAAGGAGGCTGGGGACAGTCAAATACTTCTCAAAGATGTGGCCCGCGTGGAAGACCATCACGGTCTGCAACGCATTCGCACCAAATACAATGGCCGGGAAGGGGTCCGTATATCCATATTTAAGCAGGCCGATGCCAATGCGGTCATCGTTTCCGATTTGATTGCCGAAAGATTGCAAGAGCTCCAAGCCGAACTGCCCTCAGCCACGCGCATTGAAATGATTTACGATCAGGCCGAATATGTTCGTCTGGCTACAAACGGCGTTCGTGATGCCATGTTGTTGGCCGCCCTGCTGGTCACCTTGGTAACTGCTTTTTTCCTGTCGGGATGGAAGCGCGTTATGTCGCTGGTTTTGAGTCTGCCGGTCACCTTATTAGGAACCTTCTTTTTTATGGAATTGCTGGGGTTTTCCATTAACATATTTACCTTGGGTGGTTTGGTAGTGGCAATGACGGTGGTACTCGACAACAGTGTGGTCATGCTCGAGAACATTACCCGGATTCAGGAAACAGAACCCGACACACCCCATCAAATAACCAGAGGGGCTGTGCAAATAAGTGGTGCCATTGTTACGGCAACCCTTACCTTTTTGTCATTGTTTGTACCGTTTTTGCTGGTCCCGGGAATGGCCTCCCTGCTTTTTAAAGAACTGGTGATTACAGTAGGCATTATTATTCTGCTTTCGATGGTGGTTTCGTTGACGGTGACGCCTATGCTGATGGCCTTGTTTTACCCCGAAGGACAACCAATCCAAAAGAAGCATTCATGGGTGGCCCGGGTATCCGATTTGTTTATTAAGGGACTGATTTATATTTACAAGCCCCTACTTCATTGGTCGTTAAAGTTGCGATGGCTCGTGCTTTTGATTTTCTTATTGTTGATGATTCCCGGTTATTATTATCTGCAGAAAATAGGTTCTGAGTTTCTGCCTAAGGCCGATGATGGTCTTATAACCGTTAAAGTCATTATGCCCACTGGCACGGCCATGTCGGAAACCGATAAAGTATTGGCCGAAGCAGAAAAAATTGTTGCTCAACAAGATTACATACATGGTTATGCCACCTTGGCCGGTGGTAAGGTGTGGGGTCTGGTGACCACCGAAAACAGTTTTGAGGGTGAGCTCAACATTCAGTTGGTACCCGCTGCCGATCGTCCCATGGATACCGATGAATATGTGGAGCAATTGCGTCCGGCCATAATGAAAGCCATCAAGGCGCCTGGAGCAACGGTTAAGGTCTTCCACTCAAAAATGAAGGGCATCCGTCAAACCGGACAGTTTGATATAGAACTGGAAGTCCTGGCACCACGCAGCGAATCGATGCCATCCATATTTGCAGAAGCAGCAAAAATCCGGTCGCAACTGAGTGATTTGGATTATTTGTCGGGCCTCGATATTTCGTTGCGCCTGACCAAGCCCGAATTTCAGATAAGGGTGGACCGCAAAAAGGCTTTTGACTTAGGGGTGAGTTATGAAGATATTGGCAATACCGTAAAAACCTTGGTAGGAGGTACCGTTGCCACGCGCTATAAAGATGGCGCCTATTATTATCCCATTCGCATCATAACCGATGAGAGAGAAGTTACATCCGCAAGGGATTTGGAAAACATCTACATTCAAACTTCTCAGGGAGGTAAAATACCTTTGAATGCGGTAGCTGATGTTATCAAGGCTGTTGGACCCATGCAGATCGATCGAAAAGATCAGGATCGGGTAATCAAAGTTACCGCTAATGTGGCAGGGGTAAGTGTGGGAGATGCCACCTCGGCCATCCAACAGAAATTAGAAAGTCATACTTTGCCATCCGGCTATCGCATGAATTATGGCGGACAATCGCAAATGCTTTCCGAGAATATGAGCCAAATGGCCATTATTCTTTTGTTTGCACTGTTTTTGGGGTATGCCGTCATGGTGCTTTATTTTGAAAGCTTTCTAAAACCTTTGATTATTATCATCCGCATTCCGCTTTCATTGGCGGGTATTTCCTTCGCTCTGTATTTGACCGGCACACCATTAAGCGTTACTGCACTTATAGGTGTTATTATGCTTACAGGTATGGAAATCAATAACGGGGTTCTGTTGCTCACCTTTATCGATGAATTAAGAGCCCAGGGTAAAGGTATTGTCGAATCCATAAAAGAGGCAGCGCTGGTCAGGTTGCGTCCCATCTTAATTACCGACATCAACAGCCTCTTTGGATTGTTGCCTTTGGCCCTACTTTGGGGCGATGGAACCGAAATGCTCCGGCCTATGTCAATTGTGGTAATCGGGGGACTGCTGTTCGGTTTGTTATTGGTTTTTATTTTTATACCCGTGGTTTATTTGATTTTGTATGGAAATAACGCTCAGAGCCATTCATGAGCTCACTAAAATGCTGATTTCAGCGAAAGCCCCTGTATGGGGCTTTCGTGTGTTGTTGCAGCAAGGCTCCTTTTTGCCCAAGCCGGAATTTGTGTTAGTTGACAAGCCGATTGAGGGGGATTACACCAGAACCATCGAAACCCTAAATTTTTGTATGGAAAAGGAAACCCATCAGGAAATTTCGGGTTACATCATTGACTTTAGTGTCAATGGTTTTAAAGTTGATTTCATGCTGCCTTCCGGTCGTTGTTGTAGATGAATCCCTCATTAGGCAATACTTTTAAGAATATCTCAAATAACAGGAATTATTTATAACTTCTCTAAATTAATGAGTGGTTACTTAAGTTGTGTTAAAGAATTGTATTTTCGTATTCAAGTAATGTGGTAGAATTAAAGGTTAATATTTGTTGCTATTCCTATATAAATTGGTATTCAAGAGAAATTATGAAGCTTAACACTAAGGTAAGATATGGTTTAAGAGCGATAACGGACATTGCAGAAAATCAGTCGGACGGAGGTGTTCTGCAAAAGGATATTGCTGAGAGACAGGATATCCCTCTGAATTATTTGGATTCGATTGTAAGTAGCCTTAGAAGCAGAGGTTTAATAATGAATGTGGCCGGAAAAAGAAGTGGTTATAAGCTTACCAGATTGACCAAAGAGATCACCGTTTACGATGTTTACCGGGCTTTTGAACCTGAGTTAACTTTGGTCAGTTGTTTGTGTGACAAAATGGAATGCCAGCGTTCGGGTAACTGTCCGGCAAGAGACTATTGGTTTGAATTAAATAAACATTTGAAAGGTTTGTTATCAAACTCTACCCTTGATCAAATTATAAAGGGTGAGTTTAAGTTACAAACCTACTCTGATATTTGAAATTGATGCGTTGGTTCATCAGTCACCTTAATGAAAAAATTGGTTGGGTTTTGGTTGTTTAAACGAACAATGTAAGTGCCCTT
>DHVH01000072.1 GCA_002412555.1 Marinilabiliaceae bacterium UBA5213
CTTCAGTGGCACCTCTAAGGGTTTCCACCACATTTTCAATCACCGCGGCATGGTTGGATGCCGATCCTTTGTACCCGCCATAATCGTTGGGTGGATTGACCGACTCGAGCTTTGGCATTTGATAGTTCTCAACATGACATCCCACCACCTCATCCATATACTGACCGGCAATTTTGACTGTTCCCTTTTCTCCGATGATGGTTATGCTGCTTTCCAGATTGCGGTCCCACACTGCCGTGGCATAATTGATATTGCCCATGCCGCCATTCACAAAATCAAAGACCACACTGCCGGCATCTTCAAAAGCTGTAGAATGCTGATGGGCGAAATTTCCGAAATTTCCTTTTATATGGCAAATATCACCAAACAACCAATACATAATATCCATAAAGTGGGAAAACTGCGTAAACAGTACTCCACCATCCAAATCGGGTGTTCCATGCCATCCGCCCTTTTTGTAGTAACGGTCATCCCGGTTCCAAAAGCAATTCATCTGCACCATAAAAATAGAACCCAGCCGCTTCTCTGAAATCATTTGCTTCAACCACTTAACAGGTGGTGAATAACGGTTCTGCATTACCGTGAAGACTTGTCGGGAGACCTGCAGTGCCTTAAAAATAACCTTTTCGGCATCCTGCTTATGGAGAGCCATGGGTTTCTCAACCACCACATGCTTGCGGGCCTCCAAGGCCAAAAGCGTCTGAGGCGCATGGAAGCCGTTGGGCGTACAAATATTCACCACATCCACTTCGAGGTGGGACTGCAGCACATCTTCCAGAGAGCTAAAATAGGGTATTTCATTGTCCTCCCACCCCACTTCATCCGGGTTTAGCACATCGCACACGGCCACCAAACAGGCATGGCTGTTGGCCATGATCATGGCTGCATGCCTCTTGCCAATATGTCCAAGGCCTACAACGGCAAACTTTATCCTATCACTCATTACTGTCAACTATTTTTACCACTTTTCCGCAGGAAAAGAGGTATTCACTTCCGCTTTCGGGACAAACAGCTATGCCATCAGGCCGAAAGCGTAGCCTGTGTCCATTTTCACTCATCCAACCCGAATGATGGGCAGGGTTGCCTACCACTAAGGAATAGGGTTCAACGTCATGGGTAACTACGGCTCCTGCGCCGATAAAGGCATATTTGCCAATTTCCACGCCGCATAAAATCGTGGCATTGGCTCCTATTGTAACCCCTTTTCTTAAAATAGTCTTTTTATACGTATGTTTGCGACTCACTGAACTCCTGGGATTGGTAACATTGGTAAATACAGCCGAGGGACCAATAAATACGTCATCGTCACATATCACCCCTTCGTACAAAGACACATTGTTCTGCACCTTTACGTTGTTGCCCAGGACTACCCCGTTGGCCACCATCACATTTTGTCCCAGTGAACAGTCCTTACCTATACGGCAACCACTAATCAGGTGGCAAAAATGCCAAATGCGCGTGCCGGCACCCACCTCACAGGCGTCATCAACTATTGCAGATTCATGGATCCAGGCTTTTTTATGTATCATGGTCTTATTTTAAGCGTTCTTTTCAAATAAATCGACAATAGCTCGGCCGATGTAGGCAGCCTCACCCGGTTTCATTTCGGTATGCATGGGCAGGGACAAAACTTCGCTACAAGCCTTCTCTGCATTGGTCAAAGGCCATGCAGCAGAGGCATAGTGACAAAATGCCGGTTGCCGGTGCAAAGGCACAGGATAGTATATGCGGGACGGGATGCCCATGGCCTCCAACGCCTTCATTACTTCATCACGTCTGCCATTTTTTACACAAATGGTATATTGATTGTATGTGTGAGTGGTATGCTCGGCTACAACAGGAATGGCAATCTGCTCCACCTCTTTAAGATGGCTGTCATACACAGCTGCCACCCTTTGCCGCTCTGAGATAAATCGATCCAGCCAGGGCAGCTTAACGTTTAAAACGGCTGCCTGCAGGGTGTCTAAGCGGGAATTAATGCCGACCACTTTATGGTGGTATGGCCTGTCGGCACCATGGGCGGCCATTCTCTTAATGCGGGCAGCCAGAGCAGCATCCTGCGTATAACAGGCGCCACCATCGCCAAAACAGCCAAGGTTCTTAGTAGGAAAAAAGGAGGTACAACCGATATGTCCAATGGTACCTGCTTGTTGGTAGGCACCCTTGTAAAAGCAGGTCGCGCCCAGCGACTGTGCCACATCTTCTATCACATACAGGCCATGGCGATCGGCCACTTCCATGATGGCCTCCATTTCGGCTGGCTGACCAAACAGATGCACCGGTAGGATGACTCTGGTTTTGGAGGTGATGCGCCGCTCAACATCCTTGGCATCTATGTTAAAAGTTTGCGGATGAATATCCGCAAACACAGGTGTTAATCCGAGTAGGGCAATGACTTCAGCTGAAGCCACAAATGAAAAAGCCGTGGTAATCACCTCATCACCCGGCTCCAAATCAAGCGCCATCAGCGCCAGCTGAAGAGCATCCGTGCCATTGGCACAGGGCACAACGGTTTCTACCGAAAGGTAAGATTGTAAGGCATCTGCAAAGGTTTGGACCTGCGGACCGTTGATGTATTGAGCCGATTCAACTGTCTGCATCAACGCTGCATCTACCTCGTTCTTCAACCTTAAATATTGTGCCTTTAAATCTACCATCAGAGGATGATGGCTTTGCGCTTTTTCTGTGAACATACACTCTGTATAAATCCTTGGCCTACTATACGAAGCGCCAAGTTACAAATTTAAGGTTATTTTATGGGTGGGAACCACCCGGTTCTTTGACGAATTAACTGATAATGCCCTTTAAGATGGCCAATCGTCATAAACAGGCAACTGCTTGATGCGTTGAATAAGTGAGCTAAAGGCCACCTCCTTTTTTTTCAAGGATGTACTGAGCATTTCAATGGTAAAGGGACTCATGCTTTTTGAATGCAACACCGCCTGCGCAAAGGGTCGGGCTTTTTTTACCAAATACCGCCAACGTATGGGATCCATCCCCTCGGGCGTTAAGCGATAATAGCGGGGGCCAATTTGTGACCACCAATGGCCGAACTGCTCCCTGCGGGTAAAATGCAGGCGCTTGCCATCACCGAAAGAACCTTTACCCACATAAACAAAGTTTTGAAGGAAATAAAAAATAAACCGTATATAAACAGGGACTTTGATGGTTTCTTTGGGGAATTCCCAGAAATAGCCTTCCATACTATGCCTTAAAACGGATGTATCGAAGCGGTAATGCAAATAGGTAGGCAAACGGCTAAAATCAAAAGGGAACTGGGGCTCATAACTTTTCATGCCGAAGGCTGCGGAAGCGTCCACTTTAATATGGTTGCTCCTAAGGGCACCGGCTAAACGTTCAAAGGGCTCAATTCGGTATCCGCCTGCTCTGAACACGCGGACTTTATACTCGGGATCTGCGCGCCGGCAGACTTCCTCCATTAAAAGGCGACTTTGGGTTATGCAGCCCAGAATGGTTTCAATGTTCTCTGCATCCCCTTCATCCCACAAACGGTGAATCGCAAAACGGTTGTAGGTAAAGCGCCATTTCTTATTCTCCCAACGCGCATCCAGCCAGTGGGGATGGATATGCATTTGCACGTCATGTCCCTGAACAACCAAATCATGAATTTGCTTCTCAATCAATTCGCGGTCAAAACGCAAATCAATCACCTCGCCCTCTAGTTGTTTAAGTCGGTAAAAATGAAGTATATCCCAAAAAACGGTCATTTTGCCACCATAAACATCGAGCACTTTCATGAGTCGCTTCACGGGACGAATCATACAGTTCTCAACAGTGCCGGCATCATCACCAAAAAACAATTCGTAATCAACCGTTAGTATAACTTGCTTCATAGAGTTGTCAATAGCGTTCTTAACTGGGCTAAATTTATGTAAATTTATTATGAATTAACCAGCGTCAAACCAAAAAAGCCGGCAAGGCCGGCTTTTTGTAGATAAACAATTTGAGTGCTATAGATCAAACGCCTTTTTGATGGCATCTACGTAATCGAGTTTTTCCCAGGTAAAAAACTCTACTTCTTTCTCCACTTCCTGTCCGTTCTCGATAAAAATGACCTTATCCTTATAAGGCTCACGTCCCATGTGCCCATAGGCAGCTGTGGGTTCGAAAATAGGATTCTTAAGCCCCAGACGGCGAATGATCATGCCCGGACGCAAGTCGAAAAGCTTTTCGATGCGTTGAGCAATTTCACCATCCTTGAGGCCGACTTTTGAGGTGCCATAGGTATTGACATAAACACCCACGGGTTGAGCCACACCAATGGCGTAGGCCAACTGCACCAAAACCTCATCGGCCAGACCGGCTGCCACCATGTTTTTGGCGATGTGTCGCGCTGCATAAGCTGCCGAACGATCCACTTTTGAACTGTCCTTGCCAGAGAATGCACCACCACCATGAGCCCCTTTTCCACCGTAGGTATCCACAATAATTTTTCGTCCGGTCAAGCCGGTATCCCCATGGGGACCACCAATCACAAATTTTCCGGTAGGGTTCACATGCAGAATATAATCGGCAAACAGACCGGCAATGGAGGTGTTCAATTTCTTTTTAACACGTGGAATCAGAATATTCTGAACATCTGCTTTGATTTTGGCCAGCATGGGCTCATCATCATCAAAAGGGTCGTGCTGGGTAGAAACCACAATGGTATGCACCCGCACCGGCTGATTGTCATCGTTGTATTCCAGGGTAACCTGCGATTTTGAATCGGGTCGCAAATAAGTCATTTCTTTGCCTTCACGGCGAATAGCAGCCAACTCTATTAAAAGCAAGTGTGACAATTGCAGCGCCAAGGGCATAAACTCTTCGGTATCGCGGCAAGCGTAACCAAACATCATGCCCTGGTCACCAGCACCCTGCGTTTCATCTGACTCGCGGTCAACGCCCCGGTTGATGTCTTCAGATTGCTCATGAAGTGCCGACAATACGCCACATGAACCAGAGTCGAACATGTACTCCGCCTTTGTGTAGCCGATGCGCTCAATAACACGCCGGGCAACCTGTTGAACGGCGGCATAGCCATTGGTTTTAATCTCACCGCTCACCACTACCAGGCCGGTTGAAACCAAGGTTTCACAAGCCACACGTGAATGAGCGTCCTGACGAAGCAATTCGTCCAAAACAGCATCAGAAATCTGGTCGGCCACCTTATCCGGATGTCCTTCTGACACAGATTCTGAGGTAAACAAATATCCCATAATGAAGTACCATTAGTCACTCTGCGCCAATAAGCACAAAGCTTTGTTAAACAAAAAAGGGATTTTGGAAGTCGACAAGCTAAAAGACGCGTTTTAGCACTTTTTTTGAGTGGTTGCAATCGGCCAAATCCCTCCACTTAATTTATGAGACAAAGGAAAGAAAAATATTTTAAATTATAATGTTTCTAAACAAACTATTATTTTTTCAGTCTCGACCCTGGCGGCTATTAAACTCTCTAAGGTATTGCAAATTAACACAGGTTTTCACTTTGATATTGTGGACTATTAACTATATTTGTTAAACACATAACTTACATTTTTCCAAAACATCATGAAATCTACCCTTCGCATCCTTTCAGCATTTTTAGTCATGGGCTTAACCGCTTCTTCATGCTGTAACAAAAACAATTCAATTGACCTAACGCAAAACATCGTAATTCCCCGACCCGTATCGGTTGTAGCTACACATGAAGTCTTCAGCCTAACACAGGAGACAAAAATTGTGTTAAGCGACTCTTCAGAAGCACTTCAGATTACGGGTGCGTATCTTGCTTCTTTGCTAAGACCTGCCACAGGATTTGCCATTGCTATGGAATCCATCGGCCCTAAGGTGGGAAACGGTCACATTTTTCTGTCCCTTGATCAGGAATTTGAGCCCGAAAACAATGAAGCTTACCAAATTGCCATAGAAACTACTGGTGTGCGCATTGTATCATCACAGCCACAAGGTCTTTTCAGAGCTGTTCAAACGCTTCGCCAATTATTACCAGCAGCCATTGAACACCAAACTGTTCAACAGCAGAAATGGCAATTGGGAACAGGCCTTATTACCGACCGCCCAGAATACCCCTTCAGATCAGCCATGTTGGATGTGTCGCGTCATTTCTTTGATGTTCAAACAGTAAAGCGTTTCATTGATCAAATAGCCTTATACAAAATCAACACCTTGCACCTTCATCTCACAGATGATCAAGGCTGGCGCATCGAAATCAAATCCTGGCCCAACTTAACAACGCATGGCGGCAGTACTCAGGTTGGTGGCGGCCAAGGAGGTTATTATACGCAGGAAGACTACACCGAGATTGTCAACTATGCAGCCGGCAGATTTATCACAATTGTACCTGAGGTAGATATGCCGGGACATACCAACGCTGCATTGGCTTCCTATCCAGAGTTGAATTGTGACAATGTAGCACCAGACTTATATACCGGCACAGAAGTGGGTTTCAGCACACTTTGCACCAGTAAAGAAGTTGTTTATCAGTTTGTGGATGACGTGGTACGTGAAATTGCAGCATTGACACCCGGCCCCTGGTTTCATGTTGGCGGAGATGAATCACTATCAACAGAAATTGAGGATTACAGATATTTCATTGACCGCACACGGAAAATTGTAGAAAGTCATGGGAAAAAGATGATTGGCTGGGATGAAGTGGCGCATGCCGATATTGATGAAAAAGTACTTATACAGTACTGGGACAAGCAGGAAAATGCATTGGAAGGAATTTTAAAAGGTGCACAATTGATTGTTTCACCGGCCAAGTTCGCCTATATGGATATGAAGTACGATTCAACTACAGTGTTGGGATTGAATTGGGCCGGCTATACCGAAGTGGATGAAGCCTACAGCTGGGAACCTACAGCTCTGGCAGAAGGAATCGCACGTGACAACATCTTTGGCATTGAAGCGCCCTTATGGAGTGAAACAATCGAAACAGCTGAAGACATGGACTTTCTGGCATTTCCACGCCTTCCAGGCCATGCTGAAATTGCCTGGACAGCGCCCAACTCCCGAAACTGGGAAGAGTACAAGTACCGACTGGCCAGGCACGGTGAAAGAATGACCATAATGGGCATTAATTTCTACCAATCACCCTTGGTAAACTGGGCTCTGGAAAGTACTCAAAACCCTGAAAAGTAATCTTACCTAGATTAGTGGCCCTAAGAAAACTGCTGAATTTTACGTCTTTAGCAGGAAGGCGTCAAAACGGAATTAGATGTAGTATTGCACATTCTCTTTGGTAATAACATCCAAAGGAAGATAACGAATGGGCTCCACCTGCTTGTTAAAAAGCAGGTGGTCGGCCATCAGTTGAACCCCAAAAAAGCCCTGTCCCTTGGGGTTTTGATTGATTAAAAAATGAATAACACCTTCATTTAGATAGCTGATATTCATATTCAGCAAATCATACCCCACCAGGATGTGCTTAAGTCCACGTTTCTTAAGATACGCAGCAATGGAATAAGCCCGGGAGTTGGTGACGAAAAAGCCAATAATATCAGGGTACTTTGAGAAAACCACATCCAATTGCTTAAAAAAGAAGAGTTCATCGCCATAGCCCTTTAGATCAACAGACATGGATTTATAGTCGTTCAGTCCATTTTCCCGGAAATAATCCATGAACCCCTGTTCCTTCTTAATCAGATGGGAAGAGTTGGGAACATCCTCACCGACATGGGCTATTATACAGGTACCAGCTCCCTTACTGCCATAATGCAGCAATTTACCGGCCAGCAAACCACTCTGGTAAGAGTCCTGTCCAATATATGCCAGAGGCTTATAATCCGGGATATGTGTATTAAAGAGATTAAAGGGAATGCCCTCCTGGCTCCACCGTCGCATGTAAGACAAGGACTCCCTGTAAAAGAGAGGCGCTACAACTATCCCGTTGTAGCCCATTTGCGATAAAGCTTCAGCCTCTTTTTTAAAGGATGCCACATCGTTTTGATCAAAGAGGTGCTTTCGGACCTCCACGCCATATGGGCGAAGCTGCTCCTGAGCCGTATCTACCCCTTTCGAGGGCGCCTCCCAATACTCATCATACCGTGGATCGGGAATAAGAGCGGCAATGCGGTATTGGCGTTTGGAAACCAGTGCCCGAGCCAAAACATTTGGCTCATAGTTTAATTCACTGACTACCTGCAAAACCCGTTCGCGCACTTTGGGCGAGACTTTACCGCGGTTATGAATAACCCGGTCAACCGTACCTGTTGAGACACCCGCTTTCTCAGCTATGTCTTTTATCCGGGTTACCCCCCCCTTATTTTCCTTTGATTGAGCGCTCATTTTTGAGTATTGCGAATCATTGACCAGCTTAAAATCACACCCTGACTTTATGCCCTTTCAGGGCGTAATACAAAATATAAAAGAATATGGGAACTGTTACCCAATAAGCGTTCTGAGCACCAAAGGCATCCTTCACAAAGCCATAAAGCGTTGGTATCAATGCACCACCCACAATGGCGATCACCATCAGGGAACTACCAGCCTTGGTGAAACGTCCCAAATCGGTCATGGCCAATGGCCATATGGCCGGCCACATCAAAGAACACCCCAAAGCCATAAATGCCACAAAGTAAATAGAGATCACGGCGGGCGTTAAAACCACCATAAGCGAGCCTACAATGGCAATCACAGAAACAATCAAAAGGGCGTTGGACTGGCTTAAATATTTGGGGATTAAGACAATTCCCGCTATGTAGCCAATCACCATGCCAACAGGAGCAATCCATGCATAATATTCAGGGTTAGGCAGATTCAGACTTTCGGCATAATCGACCAGGGTACCCAGAGATATGGTTTCAGCACCCACATATAAGAACAAGGCCAATACGCCTAGCAGGAGGTGGGGGAATTGCCAGACAGATGTCTTTTTGGCTGCATAAGGGCAATCGTCCACACTGTCCTCATCTTCACCGGTAGCCTTAACCTCAGGCAGCGGTGCCAACAGTGCCAACACTCCCAACAAAAGAAACACCCCAATGATGATCATAAAAGGAAGCTGGGTATCGGCCAGACTCACTTCATTGACACTTTTACCTATTACCAGGGCTAAAAACATAGGGGCTATGGGCCAGGCCAATTTGTTGGCAATGCCCATGATGCTCATCCTTTTGGCTGCACTTTCGATAGGTCCCAGTATGGTCACATAAGGATTAACCGTTGCCTGCAAAAAGGTATTACCCATACCACTAATAAAAGAGGCCACCAAAAACAGTGTCAGACTTTCCATTTTAGCAGAGGGAATGTAAAGAAAGAAACCAATGGAGAACAAAAGGAAGGACAATGCCATCGTTTTTTTGTAGCCAATCTTCCCTATTACCAGAGAGGCTGGATAGCCAAAAATCAAAAAAGCACTAAAAGTGGCGGCCAAAACAAGGTAGGACTCGGCAGAAGATATTTCCAGTGCCTGATTCAATAGAGGAATGAGGTAGCTATTGATGCCAAGGGCAAAACCAATGGCAAAAAACATCGTTCCCAAAATCACTATTGGGAAAAAATAATAGTTGGATCTCTTAGTAATTGTAGGTTGCCCGTTCATATCATAAAATATTTAAGTTTCAAATACATTTGTGCATATTCCTATTAATAATTGGTCGTTAAACTTTTTTATTCGTCTAATTAACAGGCAGTTATAATTTCGCTGTCTTAGTTCGTAATTGACTTATAATTAAGGACTTGATTTTACCTAATACCTAACGACCTAATAATCTAACGACCTATTGTATTAAAACATATACCTTTTAAAAGCTTCAATAGCCTCATATTCTGTCAGCCCTAACTTATCGTACAATCTGGCTGTTGCTCTGTTGCGATCTTCGGCACGTTGCCAGAATTCGCGTTTGTCTTTGCCCGGAAACACAGGTTCATCCTTTTGTGACTGATGCTTGAAAATGGCTTTTCGCTTTTTCATCAGTTCATCGGGACTAATGGGTACGGCCATCTCAATGTCTTCTATATCCCACTCCTGCCATGCGCCGCGGTACAACCATACCCAGCAATTGCTGGCCCAGTCGTCCGACTTCACCACCTTCAAGGCTTCAAAAATGGCATTCAGACAAACCGCATGGGTTCCATGCGGATCTTGCAAATCACCGGCTGCAAAAATTTGGTGCGGTTGAATGCGGCGCAACAAATTAACAACAATATCTACATCTTTAGAAGAAAGCGGATTTTTTTCTACAGTACCCGTTTCATAAAAGGGCAAGTCCATAAAATGAATATTCTCTTCACTAACCCCACTATAACGGCAGGCAGCAGTCGCTTCTCCCTGACGAATCAACCCTTTTACCGACAAAACCTTGTGGTAGGCGTTGCCGTTTCCGATATTGCCAGTCAGGTGACTGGTAATATCCTTATGGAGTGCATCAAACTGGTCCTTGGCAATCCCAAATTTATGTGCAAAAGCCCTTGCAAAATCTGTGAATCGAAGCGCATCATCATCAAAGACAGCAATGTTGCCTGAAGTCTGGTAAGCCACATGCACCTCATGTTTTTGCTCTGCCAATCGGATAAGCGTTCCACCCATGGAAATCACATCATCATCGGGGTGCGGACTGAACACCAATACCTTTTTAGGGAAGGGCTCAGAGCGCTCAGGGCGCGTCTTGTCATCACTACCCGGTTTTCCGCCTGGCCATCCGGTAATGGTCTGTTGAAGAATATTATGCGTTTCAATATTCAAATCATAGGCACTGCCAAATTTCTTAAGTAAAGCATTTAAACCCCATGTTTTATAATCCGTTTCGGTCAATTTCAAAATAGGCTTCCCCGATTGCTTGGAGAGCCATATAATCGCTTTTTTCTGCATTTTACTGTCCCACTCACACTCACCAATCAGCCAGGGTGTTTCAAAGCGACTCAGTCGAACGGCTGCAGTGGCGTCTAAGACAAACATGCAATCGCCATGCTGCTGAAGAAAGGTAGCAGGCACATCACTTGTCACGGCGCCTTCAGCAGCCTGACGAACAACATCTGCTTTTTCGTTACCCCAGGCCAGCAAAAATATCTTTTTGGCCTGTAAAATGGTTTTTACCCCCATGGTGATCGCTTTGGTGGGGACATTTTCTGTTCCACCGAAATCTTTGGAAGCATCCTCAATCGTGATTTGATTCAGGTTAACCAGACGGGTTCCCTCTGAAGGCGAAGATCCCGGTTCATTAAACCCAATGTGGCCCGATCGACCTATACCCAGCACCTGAATGTCGAGCCCGCCCAGTGATTGGATTTTGTTGTCATACTCTGAACAATAGGCTTCCACCTCCTGCAAGGGAAGGGTCCCTTTTGGGATATAAATATTGTTGGCGTCTATATCTATGTGCGAGAACAAATTATCGTGCATAAATAGGTGGTAACTATGGGCATCTTCAGGTGACATTGGAAAGTACTCATCCAGATTGAAAGTGATGACATGCTTGAAAGTCAGTCCCTCTTCGCGGTGTATTCGGATCAGCTCCTTGTATACCAAAAGAGGTGTGCTTCCGGTAGCCAGACCAATAATAGTGGGCTTGTTAAGCTTGTTCTTTTCCTTTATCAGTGAGGCTATTTGATGTGCCACATACGCTGAAGCCTCATCACGGTTATCGAACACACGCGTTGCCACCTTTTCAAGATGACTCTTTAATCCTTTGTTATCCATCTCTTTATATTTTAATATGTTTCAGCTATTGAAAGGTCAACTGCCCTTTAATGTTTATGCAATCTGGTTTATAAACAATCAGTAACAACTTAATTTACACCTATAAATAACAACGACTCAGAAAATGACAGAACAAAATTAGCACAATCAAAACAATAAAAAAAGGAAAACGAGAAAAAAGTGTGTACGTGCACACAGCTGAATATCGGTCTGAGCCAACCTACGAAAAAGAGGCTGTCTATATGCATAGACAACCTCTTTAGTTCGAATGATTATATCACTTTTTTATGGTTGAAAAAAGGGACACATTATTGTTGTTTAGCCCACCAAAGAGGCGTCAACACGGCATCATCGCCACCGAGAAAACCAACAGCCTGGTTATAACCATCCGGGTTACTATTTTCCAATCCGGATGGATACTTCAAACGCTGTGGGAAGAATTTGATACTGCTGGTCATGTAGTTGCTTTGATTCAGATCAGGCAAATCCGTCATCGGCAGATCCACAGCAGGTGTGTCAAAAAACGGTAAACCCAGTCGTCTGTGATCACTCCAAGCTTCCAAAGGCAACCATGGCAGTTGCGCAATGTACTTCTGCGTAATTATTTTTGTAAGCAGATCGTTACGCACGGTACCATTTTGATACAAATGATTGGCAGGGTAGTTAAAGGTATGCTGACCTGCTACTCCCGTATAACCATTAACATAATTCATAGTTACAGAACCCACTGGTTCCGTGGTATGATCGAAACTTGCTGAAGTACCAGCCCGGTTATAAGAATCTGAAGCCAGATAGGCATCCGCATGGTCACTAACACCCCAATAAGCAAAACTAGCTTTTACACCACTTTCATAGGCAGCTTTAGCGGTTATTGGTGTCACCCATCCACGTACAGCTCCTTCAGCCAGCAAGAAGTAGGTTTCCCAATCGGCAAAGAAAATTCGCTGAGAAGTGCTTCCCCTAAACTTTTGACTTAAGCGGGGTGTAGTACCCACATAGAAGGCCACCTGATTTTTTGCCGATTTAGGACCCCAATTACCAAGGGCAGCCGCATTCCAATGGCCCTTAGCATTAATCTCCTTAACCACCTCGCCCTCTGCATCTACCAAATTACGCACCTGAGTTCGGGCGTCATCGGTCCATGATGGATAAAAACTGTAATCAGGATTATCCAGATCACCCGGAATAATGAAAGCCTTGTAAGCACGTGGATCCATTATAGCAGGCAGGCCATCCATCCAGAAACCAGCAGATGGTTCGTTGGTCATTGTGGTGAAATGATCATCCAACTTAAGCCCCATATAATTCTCGGGCTTAACATACGTCAGAAATTCATCACTTACCAGCTCAGTGGACGATATGCCCCCTAGCCCGATGTAAAGGTTATTCATCGTAGCAGATAGAAGCTGTGCATTCCATTCGCGACTCATAACACCAGTTAAATCATCCCAGCCCGACTTTTCGGCCACCTTGAAATGATCATCCGCAGACAAAAGCAATGGTCGCGCAGCAGCACTTTCAAACTCTGCCTTTGCTTTGGCAGGATCCACCTCAGATAGTCGCATGGCCAAACGCAGACGCATTGAATTCGCATATTTTTGCCATTTAGCGTAATCATATCCGTAGGCAGGATCAAATTTGGTAATCTCATTTGGACGGGGTGCCTCCAAATCAAGCTGAGCTTCAGCATCCTTCAACTCATCCAGAAAGAAATAATAAGTATCTTTCAAGTTGCTAAATTCAGGATTAACCCCACTAAAACCATCTATGGGCATAGGACCAAAATTATCTGCAAACTCACTCATCAAATAAACACGCCAAATGCGGGCAATTTGCTTTAAATTATGGGAATAAAGCAAATCTGTTCCTGCTGCTATTTTTTCATCGGTAACTGTTATAGCCAGATTGGCAGACTTTAACCAACCTGCCAGGGAACCGTAATAATCACTAGACCAGCCATCGTTATAAGAGCCAAGTGCCAGAGCACCGTTGGTACGATGCTGACGGGAAGCTGTTTTCCAATACAATACAAATGCCCGTTCAGCCACATGCGGGTTCTGCTGAGCACCGATAATAGAATTGTTGATTATATATTCAACTTGTACCTGATCCACACTGGCAGCTTTTGGGTCGACATTGATTTCATCAAAGTCGGAACACGCACTAAAAAGCAAGCCTCCAGCTAATAGTCCTGTTGCAAACTTAAATATCGTCTTCATATTAATCATATTTTAGAAACCTAAAGTGATGTTGAATAAGTATGTCCGGTTGGTAGGCGGAGCAGTGTTCTCAAAACCGATGGCATTGGTACCGGTAGCGTAAACAGACTCCGGGTCAACGCCCTTCAAATGGCTCTTAATCAGCCAAACATTGTTACAAGAGAAACCTACTCTTGCACTTTGCAGTGGCATGTCAGAAAGCAGTCTCCTGGGAATCTCATAATTCAACTGTACAGTACGAAGACGGATATTGGTTGCATCATAAATGTTGGCCTCGTTGATGCCCAGGTTACCCGTTGCACCAGTAATACGCGTCCAGTAAAGCTGTTGCGATACGGGTGTATCATTGACCACATAGGAATCTCCGGAAGCAATCACACCATCCACAACCATATCCTCACGTTGGCCTCCTGGAGCAGTTGCTTCAGCAGTACCGGCCACTTGCATGGCCAGGTTGGTACCCGAGAACATTTTGCCGCCAAATCGACCATCTATCATGAAGTTCAAAGACACACCCTTGTAAGAGAAGGAGTTTACCACACCCAGCAATGCGTCAGGCTGTTGACTACCCAAACGCTTAGCCTCTGGATTACCCTGCGGCAAACCGTTGGCATCAAGCAACAACTCACCATAATAAGGACTCTCTTCATCTTCAACCCTAAGAAAGGTGGTACCATAAATCTCTCCATAATCTCCGCCAACAGCGGCAATTATTCTTAGGTTGTCAAATCCGCCCAATTGATATTCCTCAACATCATCCACCAATTCTTCGATGGTGTTTTTGTTGAACGAATAATTCACTTGAACATCCCAGTTAAAAGCACCACCCTGACCTCTTATTATATTTCCTTTAACTTCAAGTTCCATACCGGTATTTTGGATATCTCCGGCATTCACTTTTCTGGAAGTATAACCACTTGTAGGATCCATAGGCAGGTTAATCAATTGACGTGTGGCATTTGATTTATACCAGGACAAATCAAAACCAAGGCGATTCTGGAAGAAACGAGCTTCAGCACCCAGCTCCCATGATTTGATCAACTCGCTTCTTACCAATGGGTTAAATAGGATATCACCCAAGCCGGCAGTTGTATTGCCATTGGGGTCTTTACCAACCCAATAAGTATTGTACAACTCGTAGGCACCTAAATCATTACCTACCTGAGCGTAAGAAGCTCTTAGTTTTCCAAAGGTAAACCAGTAAGGCACAGCATTACCCGTTTTATTCAACATATCGGTAATGACCCAGGCAGTACTAATGGATGGATAAAAGAAAGAGCGGTTGTCTTCATGCAAAGCAGAGGACCAGTCATTTCTAAAAGTACCATCAACAAAGAGGTAACCATCATAATTCACCTGAGCAGTACCGTACACAGAGTTAATTTTCTTATGACGGAAACCTTCGCTCACAGATGGCCTATCTACCCCGTTATTAAGCGCAAATAAATCAGGCACCTCCAATTCTCCAGAAGAGGAATGAATGCTGCTCCACTGCTGCTCCATAAGGTTTCCACCTAAAGTTAGTGCCCCTCCAAACTTGCCAACCAACTCATCTTTTTGAGCCATGATAAGGGCACTGTAGTTGTTTTCAAAATGCGTATCCTTACCCAGACTATACCTTCCGGTGGGGCTTAAAGGACTGCCGCCATACAATTTGGTTTCATTATTGGTCGTATACATATCCGACCCCCCTTTAACCTCGGCGTTTAGCCAATCGGCTATTTCGTAGCGCAAAGACCCATGAATAATAAAGCGGTCACGCGAGTCTTCGTTCAGATTATATCTGGAAGCCCAGTAAGGATTTACCTGCTGGCCGCCACCATACCAAACCATATTGCCCAACTCATCTAATGGAGGATTAAATCCACGAACATCCATTGAAACAGGTAAAAGATACATGGTACGGAAACTATTGCCATCATTGTGACCAACAAGAGGCCGATTGGTGGCAGTTGAATTGACGTATTGCATTTTTGTATCAATGGTCCATTTCTCACCAGGACCAAATTTAGACACGGCACGTGTCAAGAGATTGGTTCTGTCAAGTTCGGCACCAGGAATCATACTTTTGTCCAACATCTTGGTCACCGATGCATATACAGAAGTTTGATTGATCTGCTGTTGGAAAGAAATGTTATAATTCTGATTGACACCAGTGTCGAAGTAATTCTTCACATTGTCATAAGCTGAAAGAGGTACACTTCTACCATCCCAATTATCAACAGTCTGGCCAGCAATTGCAGGTCCCCAACTACCATTTGAGGTGTTGTCATAAACACCTTCAGTTCCTTGTCCAAAAGAATTTTGCATTTCGGGAACAGTAAAAAGTGTCTGAAAACCCAAAGAAGATGACACCGTGATACCCAAGCCTTCGCGGACACGTCCGGTTTTTGTAGTAATCAGAATAACACCATTACCGGCACGAGACCCATACAGCGCTGCTGCAGACGCCCCTTTCAGAACAGTCATGCTTTCAATGTCCTCAGGATTAATGTCTCCGAGCCCATTACCCATATCTGTTGAAGGATTCCAGTAATCGTTGTTAGAGGCACCAGTAAAGTTATCGATAGGTACACCATCCACCACAATCAGCGGCTGGTTATCACCTGTAAGTGAGCCATATCCACGCAAAACAATCTTTGAAGATCCGGCAGGACCGGTACTGGAGCGGACCACCTGCAAGCCACTTACGCGACCGGTAAGTGCATTGGCAATATTCGACTCACGTGCTTCAACCAGCACATCGCCGCCAATTTCCTGCAACGAGTATCCCAGGGCTTTACGATCGCGCCTAATACCCAATGCGGTTATCACAACCTCATCCATTTCCATAATATCCGGAATCATCATCAGATCCACTATGCTGCGACCATTCAATATAACTTCTTCAGTCATAAATCCAATAAATGAAAACACCAGAACAGCATCAGAAGGTGCTGAAAGGGCATAGCGTCCATCATTATTAGTTATAGCTCCAATGGTAGTCCCCTGAACTGCCACGGTAACTCCTGGCATAGGAATACCTTCGTTGTCAGTAACCACTCCCGTAACAGTTTGCTGACCTTGCATAAAAAGCTCAGCAGCTGCCCCTGCTTTTAAGGAAGGATTAGTATCTCCCACCTCGGCACTGGCGTAAACGCCCGACCATGCTAAAAAAAATAGCATGACCAAAAAGGATGTCTTTTTTTTGAGGTTCATAATTGCACATTTTTATTAAAAAAATTAAATCACTCACAATAATTTTTTACTCATTCATTTTTTTCACATTTAGGGATTTTATAAGTTACATAGGCATCTGTTTTTGGTTAAAAAATAGTTCGTAAGTTGGTTCGATCTTTATGGTGTATATTTGGTGTTTTAAAAAAGCGTAAATACATCTTCCATAACTACAGCCATGGCGCCATATAAGCCAATTTCGTTCCCGGGATTAGTCACGGCTATAAATGTTTGTTCTCTGATTTGGGACATGGTATAGGTGTTGACCGCCTGCTGAATAGGAGTTATCAGGAGCTGGTTAGCTTCAGACATCTGACCTGCCAGAACAATCATTTGCGGATTCACTAACTGAATCAGAACCGCTATCCCCTTCCCCAAACTCTCGCCCACTTTAGATAACAAACTGATCGCAAACTGATCCCCTTTCAGGGCAGCATCAACAACATCCTTGACGCTAAGCTTATTGACATCCATATTGTGCAAAGTAGCCATCATTGTATGCCGGCCATCTAATATGCCTTTTTGAGCCAGTTTCACCAGAGCAGTGCCGGCGGCAACGGTTTGCAAGCAGCCAGTTTTTCCACAAATACACAGTTCTCCAGCCTCCTCAATTGGAATATGGCTGAATTCGCCGGCAAAGCCGGTAGCACCCCGATACAGCTTTCCATCCAATATTAACCCAAGGCCAATACCCCAATCCAGATAAAGCACCAATACATTTTCTTTGTTTTTAGCTGCACCCGACCGCCAAATGGCTAAGGCAATAGCATTGGCATCATTCTCAATAAAAACGGGAAGCTGAAGCTGTTCGCTCAACAATTGTTTTAAGCCCTTTTTCCCAAAATTCAAGTAGGTATGGTTAATGCCCTTTTCAGCATTGACCAAACCGGGAATGCTTAGCCCAACCCCCAGAACAGCCTTCCGGTCGATACCCGTCTCCTGGAAATAAGCATCAATATTCAATAAAAGCGCTTTGAGCGTTTCCATTTCATTGTTTAGCTCTATTTCAAATACCCGGGTTTCGGTAATCTTTTCATTAGAGCAATTAAAAAATGCCATTCGGGTTTGGTAAATATCCATGCTTATGGCCAGCACATAAAAGCTCTCGTTAGCGATACCATACAATTCAGGTTTTCTGCCACCATTAGACTCTCCAAAACCTTTTTTTTCAAGCACCCCGTGTTCAATTAGTGTGTTTAAGAGCAACACCCCTTTAGGCGCACTCATTTTTAATCCTTTACAAATGGAAGCAATGGGCAGGGCACCACTGAAGTATAAAAACCTGATCATCTTAACAGCCGATAAATACGCTTTACGCTCGAGGACCTCAATCCTGCAGAGTAAAGTATTATGTATTTTTTCTAACTTCATATCAAGCTAATCAAATATTATCGTCTAATAACGGTGTAAAGCTCTAATATTTTATTTTAACAAACAAGACTTTTGTAATATTTTTATTAAAGAAATGATTTATTAGTTAAAAGTTATATATTTACAGTCTGAAAACCGGATGCCCTGAACCAAAACCAGACGTTCAAATACCGCGCTGTGCAAGCAACCGGCCAACGGGGTATATAAGATGGTGTTTTCTAAAACCAATCACTTAAATAAAACATACACAGATGAACAGACACATGACAATCGTTGGATCATTTTTGACACTGACAATTCTGCTTTTATCGGCTTGCGTGCAGGGAGATAGCGCTAAGAGCTTCAACCCTTTGCAATATGTAGATCCACATATCGGGTCGGGAGGACACGGACATGTATTTGTAGGGGCATCGGCACCCTTTGGCATGGTACAGCCAGGGCCAACCAACCCCACCCAGGGTTGGGATTGGTGTTCCGGATACCACTATTCCGATTCTATTCTTTCCGGTTTCACGCACACCCATTTAAGTGGCACGGGCATTGGGGACTTGTGCGACATTCTTATCATGCCCATTTCTGATCAATACCAGCCCGATCAGGAAAGTATTTGGTATCAGAACTGGACCACCTCCTACTCACATGCCGATGAAATTACCCAGCCGGGGTACTATAAGGTGGTGCTAAAGGAAATTGATGTGGATGCTGAATTGACAGCTACCGAAAGGGTTGGTCTCCATAAATACAACTTTAAGCAAAAGGGCAACTCCCGCTTAGTCATTGATATGATTACAGGCACAGGTTGGGATAGATTCACAGATGGCGCTATTGAACAACAAGGGCCATTTTCGATCAATGGCTACCGCTATTCCACAGGTTGGGCCAATGACCAAAGGGTTTATTACCACATGGAATTTTCTAAATCGATCACCTCTGTTGAATACATCAAAAACGAAACACTTGCGTCACGGCACAATACCAAAAACCAGACGGCTATTATCACCTTTGAAGGTCAGGGTGAGTTGCTGGTCAAAGTAGCCCTCTCGCCCACTTCTACAGAAGATGCTTACAAGAACATGTTGGCAGAACTAGACCATTGGGATTTTAACACGGTGCTGACCGATGTCCAAAATGCGTGGAACAAAGAGCTTTCTAAAATCAAAATAAGTACCGATGACCTTTCGGTCAAACGCATCTTTTATACCGGTCTCTACCATACCATGATTGCCCCTTCTTTATACAATAACAGTGACCGCTCTTATTTGGGAACCGACAAGCAAGTGCATACCGATCCGGGCTATGACAACTACACCGTTTTCTCGTTGTGGGACACCTACCGGGCGCTGCACCCGCTGTTTACCATTACCCAATCGGAACGCATCACGGACATGATCCAATCCATGCTGGCCATATACCAACAGCAAGGAAAACTGCCTGTCTGGCACCTGATGGGCTGCGAGACCAACACCATGGTGGGTTACCATGCAGTCCCCGTAATAGTGGATGCTTATTTTAAGGGCTACCGCGATTATGACGTCCAACTGGCCTATGAGGCCATTAAGGCCTCCGCCATGCGTGATGAATCGGGCCTTTCTTTTCACAAAAACCTGACTTACATTCCCGCAGAAAAAGAAATTGAATCGGTGGCCAAAGCCATGGAGTATGCCATTGACGACTGGTGTATTGCCCAAATGGCTAAAGATCTGGGGCATGAGGAGGACTACAGCTATTTTATGAAAAGAGCTGCCGCCTATCAACTCTATTACGATGAAGAGACGCGGTTTATGAGAGGCAAGCTCAGCAACGGAGAATGGCGCACCCCTTTTAGTCCCTTCCATTCCAGTCACCGGGACGACGACTACTGTGAAGGCAATGCCTGGCAGTACCTGTGGCTGGTGCCACAGGATGTAGAGGGATTGATAACGCTTTTAGGTGGAGAAGCATCCTTTACCACTAAACTGGACAGTTTGTTCAACATTGATTCCACTCTGGAAGGAGAAGCCTCTCCCGATATCACCGGCCTCATTGGTCAATATGCACATGGCAATGAGCCCAGTCACCATGTGACCTATCTCTACGCCTACGCAGGAGAGCAATGGAAAACGGCTGAAAAGACCCGGGAGGTTTTAAAAACAATGTACCACGACGCGCCCGACGGCCTTTCCGGGAATGAAGATTGCGGCCAGATGTCAGCCTGGTATGTGCTCTCAGCCATGGGCATGTACCCCGTGAACCCGGCAGCCGGCATCTATGTGTTTGGCAGTCCGGCTGTTGACTCCGCCGAAATAATGGTCGACAACGGCCAGACCTTCACCATAACTGCCAGGAAAAATTCTTTTGAAAACATTTATATCCAATCGGTCACCCTAAACGGAAAACCCTACTCCAAGAGCTATATCAAACATAGTGACATTATGCAAGGGGGAGCATTGGTCTTTGAAATGGGTCCACAACCCAACAAGCAGTTTGGAAGCAAGGCAGAAGACCGCCCACAATCTAAAATCTACAACTAATGGATAAACGGACTTTTTTAAAGAACAGCGGACTATTGGGTCTGGGTCTGCTGGGTGCAGCAACTGCGCCCTGGTTAACCTCCTGCGCACCTGCCAATGGCGCTGAACTGCCCCATAACTGGATGTGGTTCCATGCCCATATGGAACGGACAGATGAAGAATGGGAGAGCATCCTTCTCACTTTAAAGTCAGCCGGCATTACCGGCATACTGATCGGCGGCGGTCGGCCCATGCTTAGCCGCATCATTCCGATGGCCGACAAACACGGCATGGATGTCCATGCCTGGATGTGGACGCTGAACCGAAATGGCGATCAGGAAGCCCTGAAACACCCCGATTGGTACGCGGTCAGTCGGGATGGCAACTCCTGCTTTGATGTGCGACCTTACGTTGACTACTACCAATGGGTGTGCCCCTCCAAGGAGGAGGTGTACCAGCACATACTTCAACAGGTGACAGAATTGTGCGGGGTTCCCGGACTAAAAGGAGTCCATCTCGACTACGTCCGCTATTCAGACGTAATCCTGCCTGAAGCGCTACAACCGGTTTACAATCTGGTGCAGGACAAAGAATATCCGGAATTCGATTTCTGCTACTGCCCCACCTGTCGCGAAAAGTTTAAAAAAGCTTACGGTATTGATATCCAAACAGTGGAAGACCCGACCTCCCTTTTAGAATGGCGCCAATACCGCTACGATAGTGTGACCAAACTGGTCAACCGACTATCAAAGGAGGTCCGCCAAAGAAACAAACTCATTACTGCAGCCGTTTTTCCTTATCCGGAACTGGCACGCACCATTTGTCGCCAAAGCTGGGACGAATGGCACCTGGATGCAGTATTCCCCATGCTCTACCAAAATTTTTATAATAAACCGGTTGAATGGATCAGTTATGCCACAAAAAAAGGCATTACCGACACCAGAGGAAAGGTGCCACTTTATGCAGGACTATTTCTTCCCGAACTGAGCGGCGAGGATCTGAAAATAGCCATCGATTACTCATTGGAGGCAGGTGCTTCGGGTGTGGCCGTGTTTGATTATGGTAGTTTTTCAGAGGCCCACCAGGAGGCTTTCAAAACAGCACTTTTGGAACGAGACACGGGAAAATAACTTCTAAAAAGAAAAGAGATGAGAACGAAAATAGAGGCAGGAGGCATGGTCCTTTTCTTACTAATCAGTCTTCCTATAAAAGCGGACCAACCCTTTGTAGCGGACAACGCCCGCTTCAATCCCTTAAGCTATACATGCCAGAGAACCACTTCGCAAATTATCATCGATGGTTCTTTAGATGAAGCAGACTGGGCGGCTGCTCAATGGACAGAAGACTTTCAGGACATACAGGGGCCGACTCTGCCGGCTCCCACCTTCCGCACACGGGTAAAAATGCTATGGGATGACAGCTACCTTTACGTGGCAGCAGAACTGGAAGAACCCCACATCTGGGGCACCATTACCCAAAGGGATGCGGTCATTTTTCACGACAATGACTTTGAGATTTTTATAGACCCCACAGGTGACACCCACAACTACCTCGAATACGAAGTCAACGCATTAGGAACGGTCTGGGATTTGTTACTGACCAAGCCCTACCGCGATGGCGGAATGGTTGTAAACAACTGGGATATAAAAGGTCTGAAACAGGCCATTGTGATCAATGGCACATTGAATAAGCCGGGCGATCAGGACGTAGGATGGACACTGGAAATGGCCATTCCTCTGTCAGTTATCAGGGAGGTCAATCACAGACAGCTGCCAAAGGATGGTGACCTATGGCGCATGAATTTTTCAAGGGTTCAATGGCATACCGAAATAAGCGATGGCCGATACCATAAAAAGAAGGATGACCAGGGAAAACTTCTTCCGGAAGAAAACTGGGTGTGGTCGCCCCAAGGAGTCATTGATATGCATCGACCCGAATTTTGGGGATTTTTGTATTTTTCTGGAACGGCAGTCGGCCAACCCACAAAACCCTTCGTGATACCCGCCGATGAGTACCTCAAATGGACCTTGCGCAATATATACTACCGGCAGCGCACCTTTATGGCTGTCCATAAGCGGCCGGCCACGCTCGAAGAGATAGCAATGGAGCGTATTCAATTGGCTGGGCAAATACTGGAGCCGGAAATGGTGAGCATGGGACAACAATACATAGCCAGAATAAAAGTACCAGGCACCAAAACCTGGTGGCTCATTAGAAATGATGGTTTCGTCTGGAAAGAAACCATGCAATAATACTGAACCTTTAAAATCAAAAACAATCCCGAGACATGCAAAATACAATAGACAAAACATCCATTATCCTTGAAGCCTGCGTTGAAACACTGGAGCAGTGCATTACCGCTGAACAAAAAGGCGCCGGGCGTGTAGAGTTGTGCGACCGGCTCGACCTGGACGGCACTACACCGTCGGAAGAACTGATCCGCGCCGTCAAGAAGGCACTGAAGATTCCCATCCGGGTAATGATTCGTCCGCGAGGCGGGGATTTCATTTACACGCCTGTTGAATTGGATCAGATGCGCCAGTCCATCACCCTCTGCCAGGAAATTGGTGTGGATGGCGTAGTTTTGGGCATCCTCAACAAGGACCATGAGCTGGACCTGGAAGCCATGCGCCC
>DHVH01000070.1 GCA_002412555.1 Marinilabiliaceae bacterium UBA5213
TGAAAGATTTAGGACTAATGGTCGATTGCATGATGCATGAGCCTTCCTATAATTCTGGCACCTATATTAATAACGAGCTGGGACTTTATGTCGGCTGGCTCTGCCATAAGGATTCTTTTGCTGATTGCATGCCTGTAATGAATGAAAAGAGGGACAAAGTTCTGATTTTCTCAGGAGAGAACTTCTCTGACCGTGAATTTTGCCAACCGAATGCAAGTTCGTTGATGCATCTTTATGAAGAAGAAGGAGAGGACTTTTTAGAGAACTTAAATGGCTGGTTCAGTGGTGTGCTGGTGGATCTTCACAAGCACAGTATCATGCTGTTTAATGACCGGTACGGCCTAAATCGGATTTATTACCATGAAAACTCTGACGGATTCTATTTTTCTTCTGAAGCCAAATCGCTTCTCAAAATTATGCCAAAACTAAGACAATTGGATTTCACCAGCCTTGGTGAAACATTCTCCTGTGGTTGTGTACTGCAGAACAGGACTTTGTTTTCCAATATTTCATTACTTCCGGGAGGATCAAAGTGGACTTTTGCCGGGAAGTGCGAAATCATAAAAAGCAGCTATTTCAGCCGTGAGCAGTGGGAGAGGCAGCTCTTATTGGGCGGTGAAGAATATTATGAGAAGCTTAAGGAGACGCTTGCACGCATAATTCCAAAATATTTTCGCGGAAAACGAAAAATCGCCATGTCTCTGACTGGTGGGATAGATTGCCGAATTATAATGGCCTGGGCAAAGCCCCCAATGGAGAGTATGAATTGTTATACATTTGGTGGCACGTATAGCGACTGTGCTGATGTTAAAATTGCACGTAGAATAGCAAAACATTGTCGGCAATCGCACGAAACAATAGTTGTGGGATCCCAATTTATTTCCGAGTTTCCGGAATTAGCTGAGAAAGCTGTCTTTGTTTCTGACGGCACAATGGACGTGACTGGATCAGTTGAGCTCTTTGCCAACAGGATTGCTAACCAGATTGCACCAGTTCGTTTCACCGGGAACTATGGAGATGAGATTCTGCGGGGCAATGTAACATTCAAACCCAGTGCACGGTACGGAGATTTGTTGCAGCCGGAGTTTGCCCAACTTGTTCGAAATGCAGGCATTACTTATAACAGTGAAAGATAGATACACAAGATCTCTTTCATAGCGTTCAGGCAGGTTCCATGGTATCACTATTCCCGGCTCGCTTTGGAGCAGTCCCAAATTACATTGCGTTCACCCTATCTCGATAATGACCTTGTAGCTCTAATGTATCAGGCGCCGCCAGATCTCATTTTAAGCAATGAACCGTCACTCCGCCTGATCGCAGACGGAAATATGAACCTATCCAGAATACCAACAGATCGCGGATTATTACAGCGACCAATTCCTTTTATCACAAGTCTTCAGCAGCTGTATGCGAAGTTTACTGCTAAAGCGGAATATGCCTATGACTATGGTATGCCGCAGTGGCTGGCTGCGATCGACCTCCTTTTGACACCATTGCACCTCGAAACGATGTTTCTTGGCAAAAATAAATTTTATCATTTCCGAATTTGGTACCGTGACAGACTGTCTCAATATTTGAAGTCCATTCTATTAGATTCCCGCACGCTCAACAGAGCTTATCTTAATGGGAAATGTTTCGAAAAAAAGCTCACGAGCCACATTGAGGGTAAGCGAAATTACACGGCAGAAATAAGCAAGATTCTCACCACAGAACTCATCCAAAGGCAATTGATTGAAATGAAATAATAAAATCAAACTACGGTGCAACTGTTTTTGGACAAACAAATTAACATAGAAGGGGGGTTTCAGAAATGAGAACCATGATAACACGAATCGCATTTATCAGTATAGTTTCTATCTTCGCATTTAACTCCGAAGTTAGTGCGGTACAAATCAACGCAACCTCTTGTTCTCAAACTGCTGTTCAGGCAGCGGTAACGTCGGCAGTTGTTGGTGATACGGTATCCATCCCAGCCGGAGCGTGCAGCTGGACATCAGACGTATCATGGAGCAATAAGAACATTAACGTGATAGGTTCGGGGATAGGCAACACTATCATAACATCCGAGGGCACTGTTTTTGACATTATTGCTAACTCATCTCCTGCTTCTTTTCGGGTTTCGGGAATGACTATTAAAGGAACTGCGGCTAACGCAACAATATTTGTTCAGTCATGGGGCGCAAATAACGGCAATGGGGCTGCAATTAAAGGTTGGCGGTTTGATAATATACGTTTTGATTATTCGTATGGAACTATTTTTAATGTAGGGGGTGTGAGCTGGGGACTTATAGATAACTGTACATTTGATTCAACTTCAGGAGGTGGCTATACTGTGTTGCTTCCTTGGAGTATGATTAACGCTGAAGATCCAAATCCAAACATTAAGGGAACATACTCTGCTGGGCTACCTGTTAATTTGGGCAGCGATGAGGCTATTTATATAGAAGATTGCACTTTCAATTTTACAAGCGGAACTACTGGAATCGCAGATGGACTATATGGTTCAAGGGTCGTGATTAGACATAACACGGCAAAATATACCTATTTTTATACACATTCTGCAAGGTCAAGGGATAGAGGAGCTAAAGTTATTGAAGTATATAATAATACTTTCGTCGGGGCAGGATTTTTTCGTCCGGCACAAATAAGATCGGGGAGCGGCGTAATATTTAACAATACGATTACAGGATATCAGTTGCAGGCATTTTCTTTAGACGACCAAAGAGCCTGCAAGATCGTTGTTGATAGTCCTTTGCTTGCCTGTGATGGAGGCCGCAGTTGGGATGGAAATATCGAGGCAAGCGGATGGCCTTGTCTTGATCAGATCGGGCGCGGGGCCGGTTCGCCGGGAAGTCAGGTATCAATGCCCCTTTACATCTGGAACAATGGCACAACGTCAACGTGTGCGACTGGTGGTGCGTGTAACAATTCAGTAAAATTCGCTGTTGATGCTTGTGCTGCCAATTATATCAAAACTACAGCTCATTCCAATGGAGTTGTAGATTTAGTTGATAACGGTTCGACGCCGAAACCGGGATATACTGCATACACATATCCTCATCCTTTAAGAATGTTAAAACAACCAACCGGAATACGAGTTTATAACTGAAGATATCTAACGAATGGCGGTATTTTATTCCCTTTGAATCATTTGTAAGGATATCCTGCGTACTCGATATGCCTCCTCAACTTGCTTCCTTGATCTGTATTCTTTTTATCCTCTACCTCTTTTGGGTGGATTGCAAGAAAAGCGATGGCCCCTCCAAGGCTGTATGGATACCCTTTTTATGGATGTTTTTTGCTGGGTCACGATATGCCTCGGCATGGCTTAACTTAAGTACATCTAACCTTTCAACTCTGGAAATGGCGAGTATTCGCAACGAAGGCAGTCCAGTCGATGCCGCCACTTTTTTAATACTTATTGTTGCCGGTGTTTTTAACTTATATAGAAAGAAGATAAATTGGACAATATTGCTAAACCAAAACAAATGGCTTTTGCTGTATTTTTTATATTGCGGAATAAGCATTACCTGGTCCAATTCTCCATTTATTGCTTTTAAGCGAGTTTTTAAAGAATTGGGAAACCCAATTATGGTCTTGGTAATTTTGACTGAGGAACGTCCATACGAAACAGTAGGGGCCATTCTAAGACATCTTGCATTTGTGCTGTTACCCTTATCGCTTCTTTTTATAAAGTATTATCCTGAATTAGGAAGAGCATACAGTTACAGTGGGCAGCAAATGTACACTGGTGTGGGTAATCAGAAAAATGCCCTTGGTCAGATTTGCTTAATCGCTGCTATTTACTATTCATGGCAATACTTTTTAAACCGAAACGGGGATTTTATATTTGAGTTAAAGAGTAATATTATGGATATCTTGCTAATAGGGATGATTGCTTACCTTTTATATATGGCTCAGAGTGCCACTTCCTTAGTCTGTAGTGTGCTTGCAGTGTTCCTGTTTTTCGTAAGTCGTATAAAATTGATAGCGAATAAACCTGGCAGGATTTTGGTTTTTATGGTTGTAGTTAGTTCCGTGTTTTTTGTTATGGATGCAACTATGGATGTGAAAGATGCAATGATTGAAGCTTTAGGGCGTGACAAGTCTTTGACATCAAGAGTGCCAATCTGGCAGACGCTTGGGGCGTTGTTTGAAGAGTTTTCTATTAGTCCTTTTGTCGGTGCAGGCTATCAGAGTTTCTGGGCAGGCGATAATCTAATAAAAATATGGACAAGATTGGACGCCGGTATCATCCAAGCACACAACGGTTATTTCGAGCAATATTTGAACTTGGGTTATATGGGAGTTGGATTCATAGGACTGATCGTCCTGTCCGCATTGCTAAAGATTCGAAGACACTTGGAAGTGGATTATGCGTCAGCTATGCTGAGGCTGTGTTTTATTGTAATCGCTCTTATCTATAACTTTACAGAAGCTTCATTCTATGGGATTAATAATATCTGGGTACTGCTGTTAATAGGGGTCATCGAAATCCCGAATAAAGGCTCATTTTATTAATCCATATCCCTATGACTCGGTTTGGATCGCCACGAAGATCGCTCAAAGACAGCGATGAACGTTGCGATGATTTCTTGGTATTCCCTCGCATGTGGCCTTCTGCCGCTCCTGCGTTTCCAGGAATAAAAAAGAATATCCTGTATTTTAGCCCCAGCTTCTTTATGTTAAACGATCTTGAACTATTTCG
>DHVH01000097.1 GCA_002412555.1 Marinilabiliaceae bacterium UBA5213
ACCGAAAGTTGGGAAAGCTTCATCGCTAACCCGGAAAACAATTACCGCAACTTCCTAAACAATTACGCCAACGAGGAAAGCGCTTTTCAGGACCGCAGGGAAAGATTACTGGAACATTTGATAGCAAGATTTTCTGAAAGTTTCGTTGAATACAGCCTCTTATTTAAAGCCAAAAACACCGATTTGTCGCAACTCATAGATGCAAAATCCCATTTTTTAAAAGACTATCCGCTCATTTCCAGAGACAGGTCGCGCGCCTATAATTATTTAAAAACCAAAGATGCTTTGCCCGATGTTTGGGATACAGACAATGTTTCGGGATTGGAAAAGCGACTGTGCCGCAAATTGGGCATCAAATCCTATTACCGAAGAAATTTGGTGAATGCCATTGTCAGTTTTTTTGAAATTTATGACGAGATAGACACCGATGGCATCCCGCAGGAACGATTCAGAGTGCGCAACAATAGCGGAAAAATACTGCTTAGCAGCAGCATGGGGTACACCGATGTGGACGTTATGTGGGCTGAGATCCATGAGGTCATTCATTACGCACCCGACAAAAGCAACTACAGGATTATCTACAGCTCAGATGAAAAATTCTATTTTCATCTGGTGAACAGTCATGGGGATACCATCGCCCGCCGAATAGAAGCTTTTGACACCATTGAAGAAGCCCAAACAGAAATAGATCTGGTGGCCGACTTTATGATTTACAATTATGAAGGCGAAGGGATGTACCTCATCGAGCACCTGCTGCTCAGGCCACGTTACCGAAACGTACTGGTAACGGGCTCTTCGGACTTCATTTCTCATGATTTCCTTCAAATGAACACCGTTGACCAGGATCTTTCCATCGATCCCTATTCCTTTACTGTTTCAGTCATTTTACCCTCTGGCCTTTCAAGCGCCGATCCTGCGCTTCCTGATAATCCGGTAAGATTTACCGATCCGGATTTCAGGGCTTATGCAGAAAAAACCATTCGTAAGGAAATTCCGGCCCACATCCTGATTGACATTTACTGGCTGAATCAGGAAAATCTCTATGAATTTCAGGAATACTACAAACCATGGTTGCTGGCATTTAACGATCCCTCCACCACTGAACAAGTGCTTGTGGAAGCGCAAAATAACCTTGTCACCACCCTGAATAATCTCAAAAATTTATAGCCAATTAAATACTGAAAACTTTGAAAGAAGCACCACACATAATTCAAAAAACGCTTTTTAACGTTACCGTTCCGGCAACCGGTACCACTAAAGAAGTGGAACACTTTGTAGATGATTTGTTGCAAAACAAACTCATGCGGGAATTAGATGTGGTATTAACAAAATATTCAAAATCAGCAGATTATATCTGTTTCGACAGAATAAAAATTGATTTAGGAAACATTGACCTACAATTGTCCGATGAAGAAATAGTGCGTAAAATATGCACACAACTGTCATTTTTTCTTGAAGAACAAACCTCTACCCTAAGCGGCAATCCCCATGGACACCGCAGAAATGCAGCATCAAGCAATGCCACAACCAGTCATAAAGAAGAATTGGGGCAGCGTGCCGTCAACCATCTTACATTCTTTCTTAAAAACGGCTTTTTCCCTTGGAATGCTATAAGCAGAGACCTTGCAGAGTTAGAGAAAATGGTAATTAAACAAATAAGCACCAACCAAACTTTAAAAAAGGAAATGATGGAAGCCCTCAACGCTTCCCGGATTAGCATCCGCCGCATGGCCTTGCAAACGAGCACGGACTTCTTCCTTTCATTTATAGAAATTTACAAGATGCAGCCCACCCTTTATGGGAAATGCTTAAAGCACATAGAGTTAATAACTCACACTTTACAGGAAACATCCATCCCTCTATCAGCTTTCAGAGAGGTGTATTTATCCACCCTGATGCATTCCGGAAGGCCAATCAAGGGAACAGAAGAAGAAATGCTTGCGCATTTCCTTCATAAGATATCTGCCGATAGGAACCTAAACCCAATGGACATCCTGCATCAGGCCATGGCGTCATTTCATTCATCCATCCCGCAAAATACCAAGGGACAAAAAAAAACGCTTGAACTGCTTAAAACAATTAAAGCCAAAAACCTGACAGGTACAGCCAAAACAGAACTGACAAAAAACACCCAATCCATCATCATTCATCAAGACGATGTGCTAAAGCGCCTCAATACCCTGACAAACAAACACCTAGAAATAAAATCGACCGCGTATGATCAGAAAAGTTTTGAAGGTGGGGCCTTCCATAAAAATCATGCGAAGGCTCAACACACATCCCAGTTGCCCAATGCTCTTGAAGAAATATACGTAGCCGATGCAGGCATTGCCATTATTCATCCCTTTTTGCCCGCTCTCTTTAGGAACCTGGGAGTGATAAACAACAATGGGCTTATCGATCACCCCTCCAAACAAAAGGCAGTAAACCTGCTGGGATACATTTGTTCCGGGGCACACCAAATTACTGAAAACCGTCTGACAGTTGCCAAGCTGCTTTGCGGCATAGATATTCAAACGCCTCTGGATCGTGAAGTTTCGTTAAGCGTGTCAGAAAAAAGAGAAGTCGAGCAGATGCTCTTATCAGTCATTAGGCATTGGACCATCTTAAAAAACACCAGCATAGAAACCTTTCGCGAATCCTTTATTAACCGTTCGGGCATTCTCAAACACAACACCACCGAATGGCTGCTTAGCATTGAACAAAGACCATTTGACCTATTATTCAACTACCTACCATGGAATATTTCCATGATCTATTATTCATGGATGAAGTCCATGATCAAAGTAACCATTTCTAACACTAAAACTTAAGCAAATGAAAAACAACCAAAGATCCCAACGGCCCTTAAATGAGGCGTCCACAGGTAAGCATTTTCTAAGAAATGCTTATAAGCAGATTCTGGAAAAAGCAGCTGTGCTGATTTTTCTGCTATGCCTCTCTGCCAACGCATTTTCACAAATTCATATCAGCCTAAATGTCAATGGAACAGATTATCCCCCTGGGACAGTGGTACCAGGTAATCCCGCCTTTTTCCCCATTGAGCTACCGGCAGCCACTGAGGGTGTTACGCCCTACAATTTTCCTTTGAAAGCTTACTACGATCAGAATGAAAACATGCCCGTTGTAACAGCCGAATGGTCCATTACGCTGGGCACATGTTCAGGAATTACGCTTAGTCCGGCAGGTGAATTTGACATTGACGGAACTTGCCCTCCGGCTGTTTATGATATTACGGTCCAGGTAACTGATGAGGACAACAACACAGCTTTTCAGGATTTCCGAGTTCAAGTCTATCCGGAGGGACGTGACGGCTTTGAATTTGTTCATGTGCTGGACCGGTCAGGAAGTATGACACTGAAGGCTTGTCCGGGCAATTCGCCAGAGTGCCAAAATACCAGGTGGAATTATCTAAAAACAGCTGTTGGACTATTCAATGCGTCGCTCGAGGGCGTCTCCGTGCCTGACGATAGAATTGGAGCTGTAGTTTTCAATAATACCACCACTAAATGGAACACCAACCGCGTACCCGTGGATGGCAATACCCAATCTGCTATGAACACCTGGCTGTCGGACATAAACCCAACCAATTTGACGGCCATGGGTAAAGGCATCCAGGATGGACTCAGTTTATTTGGTGCCGCAAGCAGCAATAAAAACATGATTCTATTTACCGACGGGATGCAAAATGTAACACCCTTAGTGACTGGGACTGGGTCCAACCTCACCGTTGACGGCACGAGGCTAGGCTCAACAGGCGTCCGGATATATTGCATAGGCATTAATGCGACGAATGCGGCTTATACGATTTTACAGGAAATTGCCAATGCAACCGATGGTGAGGCCTACTTCAACAACCCACAACCAGGTGATAATCAGGCAGATTTAACGGCCAGCTTTTACAACGAGATGATTGCCAACATCCTCGAAGGCTCAAGTCCGCAAAACATCGATTATCGCTACGGCACTTTTCCGGGCTCATCGGTGCCTGTGTTTACGCACAGACAAATCGCCACCGGAACCATTGAAGAATCTTTTGTTCTGAATAATAATGTTCCCTTTGCAATGTTCAAAGCCATATCCGCAGCAATACCGGGCGGCATCAGGAATATTACAATACAGAAAAATGGCGTGGATGTAACCAGACAAGCAAAAATTACAACTACGCCCCACTTCACCATTGCCAGTTTCAATTTTCCCTTTGCCGATAATACGGGCAACATGGTAACTTCAGGCGGTGAATGGATCCTGCGCATTACAGGTTTAACAGGCACCAATTACGAAACATCCGCTACTGTAGATGATCATTTTCTGGATATAACGCCTAAAATTGATGTCCACCATCATGAAGTTGGAGAGCCTTTGAATATTAGCCTTAACCTCAAATACAATGGCATTGCCATAACAGATTCAGCCACAGTCCAGGCCATTGTACTTAAGCCGGGTGAAGATTTGGGAAGTCTTTTGGCCAATGCTAAATCAGACAATACTAAGGACTCCGAAGGTAATTATGACGTTAGCACCGGCAAATTCGAGTCCTTGTTAAGCAACCCCGATTTTTTCAATGCCCTGATTCCTACCGAGAGAATCCTGAATTTGACCCATTCGGGAGATGGTATTTATTCTGCGGTATTTAACGATACAGAAGAAGCAGGACCCTATAGAGTTATCTATAAATTAAAGGGCGAAAAGAAAATTGCAGGCGCTATTGAACGAATCATCACACGCTGCGCCATGTTAACTTTTGGAAAAGCAGAATTCACTTCGGCTTCAGAAATACATATCCTTGAGAACGTTGACGGAGACTTCCCGCTTCAGCTGTATATCAAACCGCAAAACAAATTTGGCCATTTAATGGGACCGGGTTATGGCTCAATGCTGGTTATAAAAGTGGGCAATGAACAGCTGACCGACTTTGTTGACCGCGGAGATGGATCCTATTTATACAATATTCCGGGTGGTACTATAGGACAAAGACCCAATGTATCCATCAACTTCAGAGATACAGATATTTTTGAAGGTAAAGTCTCAACAGATGGCCCTATCGATGAACCCAAATACACCTTCTGGTTCTATGTGATCATCATTATCATCCTTATCATTCTCATTTTAAAGAGATTATCGTCCAATGGAAGCATTAAAAAACTTCCCTACTGGCTGCTCATATTGTTGCTGCTCATCATTATCGTGCTTTTGTTTTTGTCCAGACAAGGCATCATAACGATATAAGTAACGGATGCTAACGATTGCTCTGTAGGGCTCTTTATACTTATAATAAAGCCCTACAGAGCAATCCAATAAAATCTCTATTAGCCCCTGGTGGCTGCTGTCTAGTTTTAACATCTCATTGACGACTGAATGCATAGCGCTCAAAAAAAGAAGACAACACCTTCGAACAGCCATCAAAAAGCTGCACCGTTTTTCAATCAAACTGGTGAAGGATCCTTCTTTTCTGAGTCTACCAACCACGACACCCAAGCATTTCAAGCAAAGTTTTTTGAAAACAGGGATCCCATACAGGGCAAACTAACAATGGGTGCTGTGGGCGACAAGCATGAAATTGAGGCGGATCAGGTTGCCAATAAGGTGCTTGCCAATGAGCAGACCCCTACACAATCTGCATTGGGCAATACCCACCCCTCGTTTAACAACACAATCCATATGTCGATGGGGCAGACCCAGGGCAATCTGGCACTAAAAGCCTCTCACAGCCCATTATCCATTAACAAAAAAGAAACTTCCCAGTCGGCCGACTTGCAACTCGACAAAAGAGACGATTCTGATTTCTCTGACAAGCAACCTTCAGCACAATTTGAGAATAAGCTCTCCGCATCCAGAGGCAGTGGCACACCACTCCCGGCCGACACCAAACATCAAATGGAAACAGGCATAGGGGCCAATTTCAGCAATGTAAAAGTGCACACTGGCTCAAATGCCGTACAAATGAGCAGTGAAATTGGCGCCAGAGCTTTTACGCACGGCAATGATGTCTATTTCAATGCCAATCAATATCAGCCAGCCTCGCAGGAAGGACGCCACCTGATTGCACACGAACTCACCCATACGGTGCAACAGGGAGCCAGCGTACGAACAAAACCTATCACTTCCGAGTCTTCAGCTCCTCGTGTGCAGCGAAGCATCCTCGACCGGGTGGGAAGCTTCTTTAGCGGCATCCGCAACAGGGTAGTCAATTTTATTGAAAACATACCCGGCTTCTTCCTCTTTACTGTTCTATTAGGTCGCAACCCTTTAACCGATATCAGGGTGGATCGGAATGGCATGAATTTTATAAAAGGCTTTTTGTTGTTGCTACCCAACGGTCAGGAAAAATACAACCGCTTACAGCAGGATGGCGCCCTTGACCGCTCAGCCACCTGGATTGACCAGCAAATCAGTACCATTAATAACATTCGCAATGACGTATCCGATGCTTTTAGGCGGGCCGTTGACTCCCTTTCCATTTCAGATGTAGCCCGTCCGGGAAGAGCGCTCGAAAGAATCAGAGGCTATTTCTCGCCGGTCATTTCCAGAGCCAGAGAATTTGCTACTTCCATGGCCCGGCAGGTACTGCAGTTTTTAAAAGATGCTGTCCTTAACAGTCTTGTCAATTTCGTAAAAGACCGCACGCGCGCCTATCCATTATTAAGGGTTCTTCTTGGGCGTGACCCAATAACCAACGAAGAGGTTCCCCGCACCATGGAAAATGTCATTCACGCCTTCCTGATGCTGACAGAAGCGGGTGAAGACTATTACAACAAGATGGTGGAGTCGGGTGCACTGACAAGGGCCACCACCTGGATGCGGGAACAAATAGCCACCTTGCCATCTGCAGGTGAAGTGATGGACGCTTTTGGGGAAGCATGGCGCTCACTCAGTTTCGCAGACATGTTGCAACCCATTGCTGCTTTCCAGCGAATATATGGCATTCTAAGCAACCCCATCGGTCGTATCCTCAGCTTTGTTGGTGCGGTAGCCATGCAAATCCTGGTTTTTATTAAAGATGCCCTTTTAGGCTGGCTCAAATCGAATGCGAACGACATTCCTGGCTACCATTTATTGACCGTGATTCTAAGAAAAGACCCCTTCACCAATGAAGTGGTACCCCGCACAATTACCAACCTCATCCGGGGCTTCATGGGGCTCGTTCCGGGTGGGGAACAGCAATTCCAGCAAATGCAGGAATCCGGTGTGATACCGCGCCTGGCAGGAAGAATAAATGATGCAGTGGATGCCCTTGGCTTCACATGGGATTATATCCGAAACCTTTTTATTGGTCTGTGGCAATCCATGCAAATTGCCGACCTGATGCAACCCCTTCAGGTGTTAAGCAGAGTTATCGCCACCTTTACAGACCCCCTTCAACGACTGTTCAATTTCATCAGAGTAGTGATAACGGCCATCATAGAAGTATTACTCCGCATGATGAACTTCCCCATCGATTTGGTTGGTCAAATCATTGACAACGCCATGCAGGCTTGGGAGGACATCAAACGTGACCCCATTGGCTTCCTTAAAAACCTGATGCGTGCGGCTAAAAAGGGCTTTGAGCAATTCTTTGACAATTTTGTGCAACACCTTATTGGCGGGGTTACAGGTTGGCTCTTTTCAGAACTTGAAACGGCCGGCATTCGGCCGCCGCCCGACATCACTTTTCGCTCCATACTAGGTATGGCCATGGATGTGCTGGGTATAACGACCGACAATATATTTGCCCGTCTGGCACAAAAAATTGGCCAGGAAAGGGTGGACCAGATAAGGTCTGTGATGGACCGGCTAACCGGCATATGGGAATTTGTGCGGGATGTAATGGATCGCGGTGCGGTCGCCATTTGGGAGCGCATACAAACCCAACTGTCCAACCTCTGGGATGTTGTAGTGGAAGGCATCCGCAATTGGATTGTTACCAGAATTGTTCAGGGCGTAACTACCCGCCTGTTGAGCATGTTGGATCCGACCGGTATAATGGCGGTTGTGAACGGATTTATCACCTTCTTCAGGGCAGTGCAATCTTTTATTGAGCAGCTTACTAGAATATTGCAGGTGATCAACACCTTTGTTCAGGGGGTGGGACAAATAGCCAGAGGCAACATTCAGCAGGCAGCCGATTACCTCGAAAATGCCCTGGCCAGAGCCCTCCCTGTTGCCATAGCCTTTTTGGCCAATCAGGTTGGACTGCGGGGTCTGGGCAGCCGCATTGGCGAAATGGTTGAGCGCGCAAGGGAACTCATCAACAGAGGCATTGACTGGTTGCTCGACAGAGCGATTGCCTTAGGCACCTCAGTACTGAATACCATTATGGGTAACAGTCCAAATGCAGAAAATGAACCGGAAAGCGGGACTGATGGCCCGGCCCGTGAACACAATAAACAAATGGCCATACGGGAAACCCGCACCGTATTAGCGGGTGGCATTCAACGAATTAGTCTGCGAAATTTCCTTGCAGATTTACGTCAAAGATACAACCTCAGACGAGCTGAACTCAACGGCTCGGATGATGTTATCATTGAAAATTCTGATCCAGTGACCATTGCAGCCCGCCCCATCACTGTCAATCAGACTTCAGGAACGCCTGCAGCCCCAACTACTGCCGCCCCTACCAATAGTCCAATAAGAGTTGGCACATTCACGGGCACCAAAGATCCTAACGTGCAGACAATCTGGGGCATTCTAAGAGGAACTGGCATGAATCCACCTGCCTGGCCTCAGGGCGCCGATGTGACAGCTGCCGATCGGCCACGTACAGTAGAAGCAACGCTCTTTGGCTATCCGGGTGATGGTTTACAACCAGAGGCCAGAGATAACGATGCTACCCGCAATGTAGGTCATTGGGGCAATTATGAATCCGGATTGCGAAGAGGGAACGTAAGCTGGCGCAGCAGGGTCTATGATGGAGGACATATTCTGGGGCATCAGTTTGGAGGTGGGGAGACCTATGACAACCTTGTTCCCCAACAAAACAATCAACTCAACAGAGGTCTTTATGCCCGAATGGAGACTTTCATAAGGGATTCACTTCCTGTAAGTGATGTAGAAAGACTTGCCAATCCGGGCGAAACCCGCATGCAAATTCGGGCGACCATGAATTATAGTGGCATGGTGGCCAGACAAAAACACGACATTGCCAAAGTTGCGTCCAATCAGCTAGGCGCGGGCGGTCCCGATTTTCATAACGCGATGGACGAGTCCAAAAGAGCTGAATCAGCCACCGTACCTGAAAGAACACCTTCCAGTTTAGTGGTAGCAGTTGAGTTAAGTGCTGATTTACTTCCTGCCAGTCTGGCAACCGTTGAAGGTTCCAGCAGCGGAAGCAGAGATGCACGTACCCGGGCAACTAGTTCCGTGGAAGTCAACGATCCCAATAACCCTACGCTGGTACCTGAAGATAGCACAAGTACTTCAGCTAATGGCGGGGATTCAACACAAGCACCACCAACAGCCAACGTGCAACCCCAGAGAAGTAATTGGACAGCCACTTTCACTTTTACACAAGGGAACCAGGCCTAACAACAACTAAATATTATTCGAATGAAAACGTTTGGAAATCTTATCGCATCCCTTCTTATCATCACTCTTCTGTTCGCCATTGTTTGGGGTGCCATTCTGGGCGCTAAGCACCTCATTGCCCAGTTTCAAACCCTGGAGACAGAACAGGCAGGCGTTTTAATCATTGTCGGTTCATTTCTACTAATATACACCCTTATTTTAACCATTGCGCTAAGGTTCAACAAAAACAAAAGTGACAAGCTAGTGCATCCCGAAAAATCATACATCTATAGCGATTTTCTTAACTATTACATAGAAATACGTAGCAACATACAAAACCAAGGGCATATACCATACAAGTTTCGAAGCGACATGTCGTTATGGGCAGCACATGATGTCCTTAAGGCCTATATCAAATTTAATCAATTAATAGTGGAGCTCAGCCCAGATCACCCCAAGATTCTGAACCAGGCCGAAAAAGTCATTTTTGAAATGCGGAAAGATTTGGGACTGCGCAATTATGGACTTGGTTCTGGTGATTTAGATGGCATCATATTTCCTGGAATTCCGCAACCTGTCAAGTCCAAAAGTTAAATTAATAATTCCATAGCCATGAGAAACCAAAAACGTCCACTCAAAAGCAAGGAGCTAAGCATTGAAGACAAAGGGCCCTTTTTCGGAAGACCAAAATCCGGGGAGCCCGACTCAAAGTCCTCCCGCTTTTTTAAACAATCAGGCTTACAAACCAAACTCAGCTTTGGCAAAAGCGGAGACCCTTCAGAAAAGCAGGCGGATGCGGTGGCCGACAGGGTTGTGAATACAGCTGACCACACGCCTTCGATCAACAAAAAAGGTGAGGATGAAGGCCTTCAGGCCAAAAAAGAAATCCGAAGGCAGGAAGAGGAGCAAGCTCAGGCAAAAACGGAGGTGCAAAGAAACGAGGAAGAAGAAGCTGCCTCAGCCAAATTTGAAATAAACCGGCAGGAAGAGGAAGAAACGCAGGCCAAGGCAGAGGTGCAGCGCAAAGAAGAAGGAGAACCACTGCTTCAGATGGTGCAAAAGAAGGAAAGTCCAAATACCACTGAAAGTTTTGACAAGCGCTTACAGGATGCCAAGAACCGAAGTGCCCAGCCACTCCCTCAGAAAGTCCGTGAAGAATTGGAAAGTAAAATGAATGCCAATTTTGAGCGCGTACGCATTCACACAGACGATGAAGCCATAGCACTATGCACTGAAATTAAGGCCCAGGCTTTTACCAATGGTTATCACATCTTTTTCAATAAGGGAAAATTTCAGCCCGACACCGCCAACGGGAAACACCTTCTGGCGCACGAACTGACTCATGTCATCCAACATAAAAGTCGCCATTAAGCGGCCGAAATCTGGTACAATAAGCGATAAATTATATGCATCAAAACGGACAACCTTTCCTACTAAAAGAGCTGAACTGGCTAGGGGATTTATTGACAACGCGTATCCATCTCCATTTTGGACGTGAGCAGCCAATAAAGGATGTATTCACCATCCCACCTCCAGAAACTGCTGCTGATACTTCTTTTTACAGCGAATTTATCAGGCAGCATGCCCTCGGCTTTGAAGAAAGGGTAGTGCTGATTATGGCCTTGGCACCCCATGTAAAACCCGACTTTTTTGATGCCCTTTTTAACGAGGTACTCAGGGAACAGGGTGAATTCCCTCAAATCGGGGGTGTTCGTGGCAAGAACTACAGAGGTTTTTTACCGACTGGCGAAACAGCTCTTTTTTTGCTGGCCGCAGATAACATCCAACAAAGATTCAAACTCCAGTTGCTCTTTGACGTGGATCATTTCTTTCACCAAAACCAAGTATTATCGCTCGCCGAAGGCTCTGATCATGAACCCCTTATGAGCGGGCGATTGATCATCGAGGCTGAATACATTGAATTGTTTACCATCGGCAAAGTATCGCGCCCCCGACTAAGCGCCTCATTTCCTGCCCAGCACATTACCACCGAATTGCAGTGGTCTGATCTGGTGCTGAATGACACAACCCTGTTTCAAATCAAGGACATCGAAAACTGGGTCAAATACAACGATACCCTATTGAACGACTGGGACATGAAATCCAAAATCAAACCCGGCTACCGTTGTCTTTTCCATGGCCCTCCGGGCACAGGAAAAACCCTCACTGCTACTTTATTGGGAAAATACACCAATCGCGACGTCTTTAGAGTCGATCTATCAACAGTGGTCTCTAAATACATTGGAGAAACAGAAAAGAACCTTTCCACGCTCTTTAACAAGGCACAGAGCAAAGACTGGATATTGTTTTTTGATGAGGCCGATGCGCTGTTCGGAAAGCGGACCAATGTAAGAGATGCGCATGACAAATATGCCAATCAGGAAGTCTCCTATCTGCTGCAGCGTATCGAAACCCATGCGGGACTAGTTATTCTGGCCTCCAATTTTAAAAGCAATATCGATGAAGCTTTTACCCGCAGATTTCAAAGCCTCATCTACTTTCCTATGCCCAATGCACAGGAAAGAAAGCTTTTGTGGCAAAAAACCCTGCCTGAAAAAATCTCCCTTGAGAAAGGGGTTAACATGGATTCAATTGCCAAAGATTATGAGCTATCAGGTGCCAATATTGTTAATATCGTTCAATATTTTAGTCTCAAGGCCCTATCCAACAACAGCCATAAAGTTAAATACACCGATATTATGGAAGGCATCAAAAAAGAATATACCAAGGAAGGGAAATTATTTTAGCCACCACAAAAAAGACCAATTGTTACCATTGTCCAATCCCACTTCTCAACCTTGCTCTTTTGCTATTTAAAATCATTCTAAAAATGCTTTGATATCTCAAAAAGCCTCCCTATTTTTGCAACATGGTTGCAAAAATCACCGAAATCACTGCTCTTCTCAAAAGCAAGGGGCTAAATGTCACTGAAATAAGGCGACAATTGGTCGCACTTCTTTTCACGCCAGGCAGCGCCTTGACTCAAAAAGAAATTGAGGAAGCGCTAGAAGAGGAGTTGGGATCGGTGGACCGGGTCACCTTATACCGCAACCTGCGTGTACTCTTGGAAAAACAAGTGATTCATCAAATACCCATTGACGCACAAACCGTGAAGTACAAACTGGCAGGGGTGCATAAAAAAGTCGATCATCCCCATTTTCATTGTTCCCATTGCGACCAATTACTATGCATGCCCCAGGTGAAAATAGCAGAGAACATGTTACCTGGAGGTTTTGTGATTCAATCGAGTCAACTGATCATCGAAGGGGTATGCGATCACTGTAATATCACCCAATAATCTGACCACCCCAGATACAATAACATCAATAAACATGAGATACCCATGAGAAAACACTACTTACGCCTGCTGTCAGCTCTTCTTGTCTATGCCGCTGTAACATCGGGCTGTGCCGGTACCGAAAGCAATCAAAAGCTGATAACCGTTAGCATTCTGCCTCAAAAGTACTTTATAGATGTACTTACCAACGAAGCCATTGAAGTGAATGTAATGGTTCCGCCCGGCTCCAGTCACTCCACCTATTCACCAACCTCCCATCAGTTTAAAAAACTGTCCGACTCCAAACTGTACATGGGCATTGGGCACCTGGGATATGAGCAGGCCTGGATGCCCCGACTCGCAGAACTGAATAAAGAGATGAAAACAGTCATTCTTTCTGATCATATAGAACTAATTGCCGGAGCATGCGATCATGGGCATGGCCATGACCACGGCCACAACCATGGCGTGGATCCGCACATTTGGATGTCGCCCAAAGCCGTTTTAGACCTGCTGCCGCATATCAAAGCTGCACTTATCGAATCCTTTCCCGATTTGAAAGACACCATAGAAGCAAATTACACACAACTGCATCAATCCATTTCCGAAGCTGACCAAGGTATGAGAAGTGTTACCAGTCAGTTACCCAGAAAAGAATTCCTGATTTTTCATCCGGCATTAAGCTATCTCGCCAGGGATTACGGCCTTGTACAGACCGCAGTGGAACAAGATGGCAAGGAGCCCTCCCCGGCCTATCTGGCAAGCATCATCAAAAAAGCCAAAGAAGAATCCATACCGGTGATCTTTATTCAGGAAGAATATGATATCCGAAGTGCCCAAACCATTAGCGAGGAAGCCGGGATAGCTCTGGTTCAAATAAACCCAATGGCCTATAATTGGCTGGAAGCCATGAATGAATTGACCCAAACGCTGCAAAACCATTTGAATGAGTAACATTATAGCGCAACTGGATCACGTAACCGCCGGCTACAACGGAGATGCCGTGCTTCGGGATGTTTCCCTGGCCATTAGGCCACACGATTTCATTGGGGTCATAGGCCCCAACGGAGGCGGAAAAACTACCATGATCAAGGTGCTACTAGGCGTCTTACAACCTTTTAAAGGCCAGGTCAACTTCCCCTCAGGAAAAATTAAAATCGGCTATTTGCCTCAGGCCTCTCAAATTGATCGCTCCTTTCCCATAAGCGTTAAAGAAGTGGTGCAATCGGGCTTAAAACTCAAAAACCAGTGGTGGCCAGTCCTTCAAAAGGAACAAAAGATTGAAGTCCACAACCTATTGACCAAAACCGGTTTAGTTGAATATAAAGACAGTCCAATTGGCGCTCTGTCGGGCGGCCAGTTGCAACGTACTTTGCTATGTCGGGCATTGATTAACCAACCCGATTTGTTGGTTTTGGATGAGCCCAACACCTATGTGGACAAAAACTTTGAAGGAGAACTCTACAAATGGCTGCAGGAACTCAATAAGGAAATGGCCATTTTGTTGGTATCACATGATGTGGGCACCATTTCTTCAATGGTAAAAACCATTGCCTGCGTCAACAGTCAGTTGCACTACCATTCGTCCAACACCTTGTCGCCAGAACTCCTGAAAGTCTACAATTGCCCTATAGATGTGATAGCACATGGAAACATTCCCCACCGCGTATTAAACAAGCACTAGCCATGAACGATTTTATCCACCTTTTTCAATACACCTTTTTCCAGAATGCGCTTTATGCCTCTTTGCTGATCAGCATCCTGTCGGCCATCATCGGCACCTACATTGTGGCGCGCAAAAGCGTTTTTATTAGCGGAGGAATTACCCATGCTTCCTTTGGCGGAATTGGTATCGCCTATTACCTGGGTCTCAATCCCTTTTTTGGCGCCGCAGTATTCGCCATCCTTACCGGCACTGGCATCGAATGGATTTCCAACAAGGGAAAAATGCGTGAAGACAGCGCCATTGCTATTCTTTGGTCACTGGGGATGGCACTGGGGATAATTTTTGTCTTTTTAACACCCGGTTACGCCCCCAACCTCATGAGCTTCTTATTTGGAAGTATCCTGTCTGTAGGTATTGTTGATGTGTATACGATGCTTGCGCTGACCCTTCTAATCGCCGCCTTCTTTCTAATATATTACAGACCCATTCTCTTCAGCGCCTTTGATGCAGAATTTTCAAAAATCAATGGCATGAAGGTGGCTTTCTTCCGTTACGCTATGGCCATTCTGGTTGCCCTGTCCATTGTGGTTAGTATCCGGGCCATGGGTATCATCCTTGTATTAAGTCTCTTTACCATACCGCAAACAACGGCCATGTTATATACCCACCAGTTTCGAAAAATTGTGGGACTGTCCATCGTTTTCGGACTAGCTGGTTCCATCTTTGGGTTATTTGCGGCCTATGCCATGAACATCCCCTCAGGAGCCACCATCATATTTAGTCTCACCCTACAGTATTTAATTCTGAAAGGCATCCACCTTATTCAATTGCGGATGATGCAATCGGCATAAACACCCTGAAAATAGCACACCAAGCTTTGAAGTTGTTTACATTTCTCCCTGTTTTTGGGTATAACCGACCGTATTATTCTTATTTTTGTGCTTCATTACAGAATAAAAATGTGGTTCAGGATTATAAAAAGACGTTTCCATGCTGAATAAAATTGAGGCCTTATTAACTGAAATAAAAAGCCTGACAGCCGAGAGCGCTGCACAGGCAGAGGAATTAAGAATTAAATATTTAAGTAAAAAAGGACTGGTATCCAGTCTTTTTGATGACTTCAAAAGCGTTGCTTCAGACGAAAAAAAGGCAGTAGGCATGGCCTTGAACCAACTGAAAACGGAAGCTCAAGCCACCATACAACAGCTTAAGGATCAGTTCGATAACACCGACACAGCGGGCTCGGGAGCAGACCTGACGCTGCCTGGAACCTCCTTCCCACTTGGAGGGCGGCATCCGCTTTCGGTCGTGCGCAACCAAATTGTAGCTATTTTTGCTCGACTGGGCTTCACAGTGGCTGAAGGCCCTGAGATTGAGGACGACTGGCATGTATTTTCAGCGCTGAATTTTCCACCCGAGCACCCGGCAAGGGATATGCAGGATACTTTCTTTATCAACAAGAACCCGGATGTACTGCTACGAACGCACACCTCTTCTGTACAGGTACGGGTAATGGAGCAACAGAAACCGCCCATCAGAGCCATTTTCCCAGGTCGCGTCTTTCGCAATGAAGCCATATCAGCCAGAGCGCACTGCATTTTCCATCAAGTAGAGGGACTTTACATCGATAAAAACGTCTCCTTTGCTGATTTAAGACAGACCCTGCTTTATTTTGCCAAAGAAATGTTTGGTCAGGACACCCAGATTCGTCTGCGGCCCTCGTACTTCCCCTTTACCGAACCTTCGGCCGAAATGGATATTTCATGTACGCTTTGTGGAGGATCGGGTTGTACCATGTGCAAAAACACCGGATGGGTGGAAATTCTTGGCTGTGGCATGGTGGATCCTAACGTACTGGACAATTGCCACATCGACAGTAAGGAATACACTGGCTTTGCCTTTGGTATGGGTATTGAACGCATTGCCGTTCTCAAATATCAGGTCAAAGACATTCGACTGTTCTTTGAAAACGACATCCGCTTTCTGGAACAATTCAAATCAGCCCTTTAGATATAAAAAGGCTCTCTGTGCATCCTCCGTGAACCTCTGCGTAACAAAATATTTCAATTACACAGAGAGCCGCAGAGGACACACAGGGAAAAACAGAGAACCCTAGACTACTTCTTTTTCTCCGCTGTCCACTTGCAACTTTAAAGGATTGATTTCATCCCCCTAGTAAATGGTGGTGTGTGGGAACGGAATTTCAATGCCATTGCTATCAAACGCAATCTTTAAGCGCCTGCGATACTCCCTGCCAATGGCCCATTGCTCGCCAGGTCGTGTCTTGATGCGCGCCCTAATAACCAGGGCACTGTTGCCAAATTCATTCAAGCCAGAAATTTCCAGCGGTTGCAGAATTCTTTCTTTAAAAACCTCATCATTGATCAAATCTTCCCCCACCTTGGCCATAACATCCATCACCTCATCCACATTTTCCTTGTAAGCCACGCCGATGTCAAAGACCATGGCCGACCAGTCCTTGGTCATGTTAGCCAGCGTATTTATTTTTCCGTTCTGGAAGACATGGGTCACCCCTGACAAATCACGAAGGGTGATGGTTCTTAATTCAATGCGCTCTACCAGTCCCCCGGTGCCATTGATAATGGCCACATCGCCCGTTCTTACCTGATCTTCGAGCAACATAAAAAAACCAGAAATGTAATCACGCACCAATTCCTGGGCACCAAAACCAACGGCCAGACCAATAATACCGGCACTGGCCAGCAAAGGACCAACATCCACGCCAAATTTACTCATCAACATGATGATAAAAACCGTGTATAAGGACACCCTAACCACAGCCATAAGAATGTCTGTAAGTGTGTTAATGCGCTTACCGGACTCGAGGGTGTCCACCTTCGGATCGCTCTCGGCCCGACGCAACAACACTCTTTTAAACTGATTGATGGCGATTTTGATACCCCTTGATAACAAAATCAGCACCAAGGCCATTATAAAAATACCGGGCAATTCAATGATGGTCCAATCCATCAAGGATGAAAACAATCTTTGCCAAAATTCAGAACTTACTAAATTTTCCATATTTCCTAATTTTATTCCAATTCTATAAAACACTCCATTTAAACCACATACAACCGTAACACACTAACAAATATGGTAAATATCACCAGGTCTTTCTATTAGCGCCTGAACAGCCTAACAAAGTAACATAACTTTTTAAACTTCCCCATAAAAAAGCCGCCCTTTATATGTGGAATAATTACACACTCTACACACCCAATACACACTCTATTCAAATATTCCATTTTTTTCAACCGTCTAGCCCATAGAATATTACGAATAAAGACAAAAGTTGGCATGATTATGACATGTACTTAAGAACTCTCACAAGTAATAAATAGTTTGTAATATTAAAATTGATTGGTTATGAAAAATTTAAAAGTATTATCACTCGCATTAGTTTTAGGATTATTCACAACTGTAGGCTTTGCAGCCAACACTGTGATCGAGAACAACAACGCTGTTGTTGTGGAACAAGAGGTATCAAAAACACCAGTTGAAGTAGCTGACCTTCCAGCAGCTGTTACCGAAGCCCTTCAGGCTAAAGTAGACGAAGGATGGGTAATCAGCGAAGCCGCCTTAATTACCGATGCAGAACAATCACTTTATGTGGTGAAACTGACCAAAGGCGAAGAGACTAAAACCAAAAAAATCACGCCCGAAGGCGAAATTAAGTAATTATTGATATTGGGGTAAATTCAAGTTTAGTTTTGGGGAAAGAAGCCGGAATAACGATTCCGGCTTTTTCTATGTTATGCATTTTTTCTATCTTAGCGTAAATTTTCAACCTAAGAAAAACTTTTCTTAGAGGCCCTTAACAACAAACTGTACTTCAATGACAAAATTGCTGATTTTAGAAGATGATATCGCATTTGCACGTATATTAAACAACTTCTTAACTAAAAAAGGATTTGAAGTCTCATTATCGACCAACCTCAAGGACGCCAACTCAACCATACAAAAGCAACAGTTTGACCTCTACCTTCTGGATTATCGCCTCCCTGACGGCACTGGTCTCGACCTTCTGGAAACCATTCGGTCCCAAACCAAAACCGGGCATATAGTTATAATGACCGGTTTTCATGACGTCCGTACGGTCGTTCGCGCCATGAAAATGGGAGCTGCTGATTACATCACCAAGCCCGTAAACCCCGACGAGCTACTGATGATATTTAAGCAATTATTGGCCAAAACAGATCAGAAAGCACCCATCAACAAATCGGCAACCAAGCAGGAAAAATATGTAAAAGGCACTAGCACGAAAGCGGCCAAACTGCAGGAATTCATCAAACTGGTAGCTCCAACCGACATGTCCGTTATTATTCAGGGAGAAAGTGGCACAGGAAAGGAATATGTAGCCCGTGCCATCCATGAGGCCAGCAAAAGAGCATCCAAGCCCTTTGTGCCTATCGACTGCGGAGTTTTATCAAGGGATCTGGCAGCGGGAGAACTCTTTGGCTATGTCAAAGGCGCTTTTACGGGAGCTTTAATCGACAAAAGAGGCCAGTTTGAAACCGCCTCCGGCGGCACCTTGTTTCTGGATGAAATTGGCAACCTCTCCTATGAAGTTCAAATCAAACTGCTTCGGGCTATTCAGGAAAAGGTGATTCAGCCTGTCGGCAGTGACCAGCTGATACCAGTTGATATCCGCCTTATTGCCGCCACTAACGAAAACTTAATGGAGAGTGTACGGGAGGGCGAGTTCAGAGAAGATTTGTACCACCGAATTAATGAATTTAAAATATTTGTACCCCCTCTGCGTGAGCGCGAAGAAGACATGCAACTATTTGTGCAGTACTTCATCAGCGAGGCCAATAGCGATTTGACCAGAGATGTTGAACGCCTGGCTCCGGAGGCCTTACAAATGTTCAAAAACTACGACTGGCCGGGAAATCTCCGCGAACTCAGAAACACCATTCGTCGAATGGTGTTGTTATCAACCGGAAGAGAAGCCAGCACGGAATTGTTACCAGAAGAGATGCTGCATTCGATGGTATCAGGCAAAAGCCATACTGCTAATCCAACCGATCTAAAAGCCATTCAGGAACTCACTGAAAAAGAGCAAATATCAAAGGTACTACTGGATGCAAGGGGCAACAAGTCCAAAGCAGCCCGTCTACTCAACATTGACCGCAAGACGCTATACAACAAAATGGATAAATACGGACTGAGTTAATCTCCTGCTAGACCTTATAAGTGGTCTCTAACATATCATCAAGAGTTGTTACAAACCCATATCCCATCTGAATCAGAGCGTCCATCTCGTCTTTGTCAATCTCGGCCGAAGGCGCCCTTAATTCACCTTCTGCATCCCGCAATCGCATCGCATATTTTAAAGCCCCTACCTGTCCAACCCGCCCGGCCAGTCTATGCACCAGCAGCATCAATCCTTCGTGGTCCATATCATTCAGAGCAACTTCCATAGCTCCCAGGTCTTTGACTGTTTCATTTTTAACGATAGATAAAATATCTGCGATCTCTTCCACATTATCCCCGGCCATTTTGGCCAATCCTGATACATCTACATCTACCGAAACAACCTGATCCTGGGCAATGCCCTTTAGTGACGTCACCAGATCTGCTTCTCGAAAGGGTTTCATAACAATCCCGTCAAAACCTCTTTCAAGTATTTCTGATTGCTCATGCTTTAAAACCTGTGCAGTAAGGGCATAAATTTGGATGCGCCGACCAGTGCGGTGTCGTATGCGCTCACAGACCTCCATGCCATTCATTCCGGGCATGCGCATATCCAAAAATATGACATTCGGCTTCTCCTTATCAAAAGCTTTCAGCAATTCCAGACCATTCGCAAAAACACGATGCTCAATACCATGTTTTTTAAGTATTGAAGCACCCAGATTCAGAATCAAAGCATCGTCATCTGCCATCCAAACCATGCCGGAATCAAAAGTCGTTGCTGGTGCCCGTTGAGCGTCTTCCCGGCTGGCAGAACGACCATCCACTTTTTTATAAGGAATAAACACCGTAAAGCACGAACCCTTTCCAGGTTCGCTCTCCACCTGAATGCTGCCACCCTGCAACTCAACCATATTTTTTACTATGCTTAAACCCAGACCGGTCCCCCCATATTTTTCAGATACATCTGTTCCTCCCTGAGCATACTCTTTAAAAAGGTGAGGCAAGCGATCAGCAGCAATGCCAACCCCCGTATCCTTTATGGCTATTGTCACACCATGCGTGCCAGTGCCATTTCCCAGCCTGCTTTCTACTTTCACCCATCCCTCACTGGTAAATTTAATGGCATTGCCAATAATATTAAACAAGATTTGTCTTAAGCGAAAAGGATCCCCCTCAATGTGTCCCAGCGCACCCTCTACTTCTTGGTGCGATAGCTTTATTCCTTTTTTTGCGGCCATTGGAATCAATGCCTTTACCACATGATCAATTTCCTCTACCAAATCAAACGTTTTACTATCAAAAGTAAAGTGCCCGGAAGTGACCTTAGCATAATCCAGAACCTCATTGACCACACTCAACAAATGAGCGGCAGGATGATAAATGGCATCCACTTCTACCGTGTTTTCACCTGCCAGTTTGGCCTGTTCGGCATACCCGTATATCGATTGTAAAGGTGTACGGATTTCGTGACTCATGTTAGATAAGAAGCGCTGCTTCGAAGCAGCCTCCTGTCGCACTGCCTCGTTCACCACTTCCAGCTCTGCCCGATACTTATTGCTTTTGGATATATCCAGCAAAACAATCAAAGCCAACAGCAGCGATACAGCAATAAACACCATGGCAATTAAATTTAATATTTGAATGGTATCTCCAGCTGTCGTAAAGGCCGCCTGAGTTTCTTCAGTGAGCCTGCCAATCTCCTCCTGCTCCAGCGCATTAATAATGGTAATCATTTGGTAGATCAGACTGTTGTTAACCGTTAACAACTGAAACTCCCGCTGCTGCAAGGTGGCAGCCTCCTGCAGTTGGGCAGTCTGTATGCTGTCCAAAGAACTTTTCAAAATGGTAAAAAGCGAATCGGCACGAACAAGGTTAATAGTATCTACCGCCATCACAACTTCCTCATCTACCCGTGTGGCGGTTGTAACCACTTCTGACTCTGCAGCAGATCCTGTCCGACCAAACAATCGTTCCAAAAACCCGGTTCGCTCTTCACGTATGGTATCTGATGAGACTGTAGTGGTGATAATGGTTTTGTGGGTTTGCAACATTCTGCTCTGGGCCAAAGAATCAGCCGCTCGCGTTTCCTGAGCCACTTTAGTCAAAAAGGAACGGATATCGGGACTCGCACTTCTTCGGAATTGCAAATGTAGATATTCCACAAAAACCTCCCTGCGGCGGTTGAGCAGCTCATCAATACGCTCCACCCGCTCCAGCTGCAGACTATCACCGGCAAATAACCATTGCAAGGTATCGAGTGATTCATAAACAGCGTCCGATTCCTGAATAAAGGCCATAGAAGGATCGCGGCGACCGCTGGCCGCCTCCTTTTGCTGTAGATGGTTCAGTTGCGAAACATTCCTGAATAAGCGGTTCACCTCGAGCAGTCGTTCGTTGGGTTTGGCCAGCTGATCAATATTGGTGGTGATTTTATCAAAGGCACGGTCAATGGCCAAATAGATGACCAATATGGTAATCAATCCAACAGCAGTAGTAATAAGCACTTTCCCTTTTAAAGAGGCAGGTAGTTTGTTTTTCACGGCGTCCATTTATAACACAACGACTGAGAAGCAAAATAATTCTTCCTTGAAGATCTTTTATTTTTCTCAATTAACCTAACAAAAAATGAACCACAAAGCCGTTCAGAGTTAACTCTGAACGG
>DHVH01000297.1 GCA_002412555.1 Marinilabiliaceae bacterium UBA5213
GCCGGGATCATCAAGGGCGTGACCGGCATCGACGACCCCTACATCCCGCCCGTGAACCCCGAAGTGACCATCGACACCACCCAGATGACCCCGCAGGAAGCGGCGCAGATGATTCTCTTGTATCTGGAGGAGCAGGGGTATTTGGGGTGAGGGGGGGATTGGTGATTGGTGAATGGTGAATGGGTAAAGGCGAGGATGGAGGCAGTAGAGACCAACTCGGTTTCTGGGACCAAGAACATAACGGAATAATAACTTTTGTCTTCAAAAAATGGCCATTTCTCGGCGTTAGAATTGCAAGAAGCGCAGCAAACGGGTCTTTTTATGTATTTATCTAATTAAAATCTCTATTTAAAAGCCGCTTTGTGGCTTGTTTTGGGAGTAGTTTCTGCCTTCTGGTTTTTGGTTGATAGATGCATTAACGGACCAAATTTTGCATTTTTACTTGTGAAGGATACCTGTCTCATTGCGCCGGACACTTCACGCGAGCATTCGCTAGCTCAATCTCTTCCTCTCTACATCTCTTTCCCCACTTATTTTCCTTTGTGCCTTAAATTTGATTTTTATGTCTAAAAATTTCATTTTAGGAGGTGATCTGTCGTAAATATACATCTTTAAATTTATGTATTGGTATGTATCATCATTTATAAGGGGGATGTTATGTATTCAATTAAAACAGTATTATTAATTGCTGTGTGCGTATTAATTATTACATTTCCTGCTTTAACATATGCTGTAGTAATAGATTTTAGCGAAGAAGAGATTTGGACTGGTGGTATGTATGATTTTAAATCTTTAGACTGGATTGATTCAGGAAGTGGAGCGTCTTTTTATGATAATGAAAATTACTATACTGGTTCATTTTTAAATTCGGATGTAGTATTTATATTTGATAATATTTCTGATAAAAATAAAAACGTTGATTATGTTGCATTTGACTATAAAACATCCGTTATGGATGATCAAAAATTCGCATACTTATCTTGGTATGAGAATAGTCTTGGGGATAAATATTCTAGTGGAATTCAGTATTTAAGCGCTGTAGAGAGTTGGACGAAATATAACTTTCTGTGTGATTTGAATATTGCAAATGATATATATAATGTTGTCTCCATTACATTTGCATACCTTGGGGATATGCCTAGCGAATATATATTCATAGATAATTTTGAGTACGGCGTATCTTCAGCTCCGGTTCCTATCCCCGGTGCAGCCATCCTTTTCGGGTCCGGTTTGCTGGGACTGGTCGGTCTACGCAGGCGGCAGATAATCTGATTTGTTGCTGAATAGTGAATGGTGAGTGGTGGATGGAGGCAGGCGGGGATAGAGGTCGCGATAAAGGCGGTTCAGTGTCTTGCCATTAACGTTTCCGCTGAGATGCGGATTGCATTTCCAAAACAAAAGCCGCTTGCGCAGAACGCAGGCGGCTTTTTCTTTCTGGTGGCCGGGGAAATCAGCGTATCTGCCGCTGCCGCAAGCCCACCAGTCCCAGCAGGCCGGTTCCAAAGAGCAGCATGGCTCCAGGGATGGGGACTGCGGCGGGGGTGCCGTAGATGGTGAGGGTTGCGGAATCCAGGGTGAAGGAGTCAACTCGGTCTGTTGTTTCTGTAAAGGCCAATGTGAAGTAGCCTTCTGACGCAAATTTTGAGAATAAGGTACTGCCGAGATCACTTTCGTAAAATATAAATTCTTGTTTCGTATGATGAAAAGGTTGGTCAGGTGTAAGGGCAAATGAACTAAAATTAATAGACAGTTCATTTTGTGTAACGAACCATTGTTCGCCTGCAGGATTAAATTCATGTGTGTTAGTATGAACGTCAGAATACCATAATGTTAGTTCAAAATAGCTAACATCAAGGGCTTTTTTGTCGAAATTAAAAATATATGAATAACCATCATCGTCCTGTATGAAAATTGGTGACGTAATAGGATTAGTTGAAGAAATGGAAGTTATAGCCAAAACAGAATATGGAAATAGCAAAACAAAGATTCCTGAAAAGAGGATTGCAGCAATACGTTTTTTCATAAGGCCCCCTGGAAGACTGCTTTGTTTATGGCGCAACGTTTTGGTATTACATTCTGTCGGGAAAAGAGCCTGATTGTTGAAATGGCGGAATCTGTGGTTGCGAGTCCGACTTCCCAAGACAAGCCTTGTGCTGGCCATGCTTTGCAAAAGACGCTCCAATTTTGGGGATGGAGGCGGGGATTGGTGATTTTGGTGAATGGTGATTGGTGGTTGGTAAAGCCCGGGGATGGAGGCTGGGATGTGGTAGCTTGATGGAAAATCGTGTCTTGTCCGATTGGACAGGAAGGCGTTGTATGGCTGGAGCAACGAAGGGCCGATGGCTCTATTTTTTTTGGCTTAACCAGATTGTCATTCAACTTGCTTGGGCGGTTAATTTTTTTTTTAAGCCGGGATACTGCAGTGAGCGGTCTTGCTCAATCGGACTGTTATTGGGAATGGATATTGCTTTCGGATGATAGGCGTTTTTGTCATCAACGAAGCGGGTAAATCCGCTGGCGACAGGAGTGGGAAATGAAAACGGGAACCAAGGTTTTAATGGTTGGTCTGTTCATGCTGCTGGCTGGCCAGGCGCAGGCGATTGAGTATGGGATTGATAATATTTTGAGTTCTAGTTCCAGTTTGGTGAAGAGTGAGGCAGTCACTTCTTGGCAAGGACAGCAGCTGTCCGGGTTGTTCGATTTTATTTATGTTGGGTCGGAAGCTGGCGATGAAAATATTCTTTTCGAGCTGGTTGGCCCAACATCAACTACAATTTTCAATAACAAGGGCGATTCAAATTTGCCGGCAACTAATCTTGATATAGATACGCTGTATCTCAGGGATTTGACCAAGGCTAGCAGTCCGCAGTACGCGATCAATTATTGGCCCACGTCTGCGACAGGTGTTCCTGAACCCGTACATATTTATAAACTCAATACTGCGGTCATGATCAACGAGGTCAGTCTTTCGGCGGGCATGTTTCTGTTCGGCTTCAACGATCCGGGCGGAAACGACTTTGACTACGATGACCTCGTTTTCGCTGCCAGAGCCGTCCCCCTCCCCGGCGCCGCCATCCTCTTCGGGTCCGGTCTGCTCGGACTGGTCGGTCTGCGCAGGCGGGAAATAGTCTGATTCTTCTTGGTGAATAGTGATTGGTGAATGGTGAGTGGGAAAGGCAGCGACGGAGCAGGGACAGAGGCTGCGATAAACGCAGCGATAGAGGCGAGGATATTTTCCTGTCCCTGCCTTTGTCCCTTCCCACCCCCGTCTTTATCCACCTCCCATCCATTCACTACTCACCATTCACCAATCACCACTCTTCCATCACTCCACCTCGGAGTCTGATCGGACAGGACTGGTTTCAAAGCTTCAGGCGGGTT
>DHVH01000008.1 GCA_002412555.1 Marinilabiliaceae bacterium UBA5213
GGGCCTGGAACTGGATCGAACGCTACTATTCTGCCGGACTGACCACCGGTTGTGCCTGGGTACCCGGTGGCTACTGCCCTGGCGACCTGGTAACCCGCGAACAGATGGCGGTGTTCATTGGAAGGGCTTTCAAGCTGCCGTAATTTTTCAAAACCTACCTAAAATGTAGTCTGGCACAGATATAACCTAGAGAAAATGTACCCAAAAAGGAACTTCCTGCTTTCAGTAAGGCAGGAAGTTCCTTTTTACATCAATATGAGATTGTAAAATGAATGAAGAATTACTGATTTCATCAGGCATGCGCTTTAAAAAATATTTTGGGTTTTCCGTGCGGCCCTGAAGTTGCATTAGAAATATTCAGATCCTTGGAAAATTCAACGCATTTCTCTTATTGCCCACTCTGCCAGGAGTGAAATAGGCTGGCTGAAAGAGATGTTCAGCAAAGTGGCAAAGATTTTTTGTCTTGTTTGCGGTAAGAGGGGCTGTCCAAAAGGGGCAGCCCCTCGCGTGTGAAAATGGCCGTCCTAAATTTTTCTATATTTACACGCAAAAGGTGATTTTTGTCACAAAGCGAATGTACATTTCGTTAGTCGTGTGAGCTTTGCATTTCCCTTACAATTTGATAATCGTTACAATTGAGGGTGTTGGTCAGGATTGTTAACATTGCAAGCGTGGGGTTGCGAATACCACGTGCAGAATCTGCTTTATCATCTGAAAACAATTGTATGGAGGGACTATGAAAAACTCTTATGTATCTCGTCGCATATTCAATTATATATTGTTGAGTCTTATGATGTTTTCAACAATTTTTGGGGGCGTATTGATGGATGTGCACGCACAAAGCTCACCCCCCCCAGCAAGAGAATAAATACCAAGATAACCAGCCTACCCCAGAAAATTTTGTGCCAAGTGAAAAGCCTGCTTCTTTACGGTTATTCCTTCCTTGGAAAGATGGAAGGAAAGGCTGGCTAAATGGCATTGGATACAACGGCAGCCAATACCATTCAGAAGAGACTGCGCAATTTTACGCAATTGATTTCAATCTTCAGCCAAATGATAGTAAGCAAACGGTTTACCCAACTGCCCCTGGAGAATTAATCTATGCGGATTCATTAAGCGGCGGATTTGGAAATACCGTTATTCTACGACACGTTGCAAATAATGATAATTATTATTTCTCAATGTATGCTCATTTAGATAGCATACACCCAGATATTATTGGAAAGGCATCTAAGGATGAGCCTCCGCTAGTTGATTTCAACCAAGAGCTTGGAAAAGAAGGCATGACTGGAGGAACATCTACTGCCGCACATTTACATTTTGCACTGTTTAGTTGCCCGATCATGAAATATAACGAGCTCTTCGAAACCGATCAGAAAACCCCAAGTTATTTATATAACAAAAAAATAATGTGCATTTGTGCACATCGGTGAAACCAGAACCAATGATAGGAAAACACGTATATGAAGCACTCAGCGCTACCAATCATCTTGTTAGGAACCAATGTACGTTGAATGCGAATAGTCCGGATCCAGATGATAAAAATGGTTGCTTGATTTCTTCTAGACCATCTAATTATTATGCCGATATAACATTGCCCACTGGTAGTTGGCTGGATGGATCAAGCCAAGGTGATATACACCCAAATGATAGGTTAAGATTTAATATTGCTTATGGCGATGTGGGCTCCCAAGTAAGCGAAGTACGCCTCACAATGTACTACTCTAATTGGGCGGCACCTCAATTCCAAAATACGGATAAGTACCCCGATTTATATTGGAAATGGCCTATTGTTGCGCGTTGTGATCCTCGTTTAGGGCCATGCCAGGCAGGGTCGTGGGATTTTTCTTTTTCGGCCCGAGATGGCGTAAATGTTACAAAACTGCCAATCACAAATGGCTTAGGGTTAGAGAATTTGCTAAAAATACCATGGATGCCACCAATTACGCCGTTCTCTGTTCAAGAGCCCGTTGATGCTTGCATCAGCTTTGATATATTTGACGAATATGGCAATTCTGCATATGCGCCTGATGGAACACGCTGCGATGTTGCACTAAACGCGTTAGCCTCTGTGGGTGATATTACCGATCCATCATTACTCACTCTGCAATCTGATAGCCAGGTTCGCTTAATACGAATTTTGCCAACTACGCCAACCGGTAATGATGACCAATCTAGCTTTGTAAGCGATGTAACCCTCCCCGATGGGACGACTGTAACCCCGGGCCAGCCCTTGACCAAGACCTGGCAGGTGAAAAATACCGGCACATCCACCTGGGGCAGCGGATACCAGCTTGTGTTTACAGAAGGCGAAAGCATGGGAGCGCCAGCGGCCATTGATGTTCCAGCGACGGCCCCCAACCAAACAGTGGAATTAAGTGTCCCCCTGACCGCCCCCTCAACGGCTGGATTGCACCAGGGTTACTGGCAGCTTCGCAACCCGCAGGGAACGTATTTTGGGCCGAAGGTTTGGGCGAAAATCAATGTGCTTTTATCAGAAAGCGCTCGCATTGCCTTACTGGAAACAGACCCAGCATCTCCAGCAACTACATCTATGGTGCGTATCCATGCTAAGGTGCAAAATTTTCCCAACCTTCGTGCTATGCGGGTAAAAATTGACGGGGAAGTAAAAGGTGAAATAGGCGCTCCGGAAATTTGGGTGGAATGGAATACCACTGGATACCAGAATAGTGCTCATAGCATCGTTGTGGAGGCTGCCAGCCAGTCCGACCTAAACTGGTCTAGTCCTGAAGTTCGCGGAACTACTTTTGTTCTGGAAGGCAGTGCCGCCAGCACCAATCATGCCCCTAATCCTCCCTCGCTAACCAATCCCGGTGACTGGGCGGTATACGAAGGCACCGGTGGAATAAATCTATCTGCCCAGCAAAATGGCGACCCGGATGGAGATGCTGTAACACAATACTACTTTGAAATCTACGATAGCCACGACATACCAAACAGCGGCTGGATCAGTTCCAATACCTGGTCACCGCCCGGGTTGAGTACTTATGGTTATCAATGGCGAGTGAAAGTAAAAGATAGTCGCGGCGCAGAAAGCGGGTGGAGCGAAACCCGTCATTTCACAGTCAATGATCCTGATCCACAAATCTACAGTTTTTCATCCCAAACTTGTCGGGCTGCCTGGAATCAGGGCGACCCGGATAAAATTTGTTTTTGCGCTCAAACTAATGCTGGCACACTGCAGTTGCAGATAAATTCTGCGACAGATGGTTCGGCTAACGGTACCTGGAAAATTTTCAATGAACTGGGCACATCAAATTACAATTGCAATCTGGATACCGATTCCCCTCCTACATTGGATCCGAAAGAATGGGCAACAGGTGTACACCGTGTGCGGTTGTATGCCAGGAAGTTAGGAGGTTGGACCGCTGCAAAAACCCAGGATATAACCATTACCGTTGGGAATCTCAGGCCCAATTCTCCAGTTGCCACGACACTTACCAATGGAGCCTATATCAACTCGAGAAATGTTACTTTGGTCTGGCAAAGCACCCAAAGGACAACAAGTTACCGAGTTGAAGTTTCCCCCAATTCAAATTTTAGCCCACTTTTGGTAGATCAAACTCTGCCATCCACGCAAACAAGCCTGGGCATCTCGCTTGCTTCAACATATCCCGATGTTTATTGGCGGGTAACGGCCGCTGGTCCTTATGGGACAAATGCTTCGGCCAACCTATTTCACATAGATATTACCCCACCCGATACAACACTCTCTCTGCCAGCATCTGTTGTTTTTGAAAACAACTTCGCTGTCAGTTGGAGCGGAACAGATGCTGAGGCTGGTTTGAAACATTATCACATCCAAGTGTTGGATCAATCGCGGCCAGAAGAATCATGGAAAGATTGGCTGGTGGATACCACTCAAACGGCAGCGCTTTTCACCGGACAGGTGGGGCATACCTACCTGTTCCGCATCCGTGGAATGGACAAGGTTGGCAACTGGCAGGATTGGCCAACGGCCAATGGATCGCGACAGGCAAGTGTCAAAATTGATCCGGCTGCTGCGCCGTCTGCGCCGTGGTGGAACAATGCTTATGGTTATAAACGAAATTTGACCGTATTGAATAACGATGGCGATTGGATACCGCCTCATTATCCCATTCACATTCAATTCAACGCAAGCACAGCCCCAACGGCATCTGAAATTTACAACGCTTCTCTTTCAAACCCCAAGGGAAATGATCTTCGAGTTGTATTCAACAACGCAACCGAATTGAATCGGGTCATTCAGCGCTTTGATGCCAATCAAATTGATATATGGTTCCCGCTTCAGAGCGGTCTTGGTGGAGGTGGTACCGATAATTCCAGCTACCAGTTGTACTATGGGAATCCCAATCCAGGAAATCTCCTTGCCGATGTAAATGCTGTTTTTCTTCCCATTGCGGATGGGAATACAATGGGGTTGTGGCATATCCAAGAAGGAGGTGGAAGCACCGTATACGATTTATCGGGCCGTGGACACAACGGAAATTTCTATAATGCGGGATGGGCAGATGGATTATTAGGTCGTGCTGGTTCATTCAATGGCTCAAATGGCTATGTTGAAATTTCTAACACAGGTGATTTAAACCCAGGTGCGATTACGTTGGAAGCTTGGATTTATCTTAATGGGTCATTGGGCGATCACCCAATGATAATTAGTAAAGATTATTATTGGTTCAAAGTCGATAATGATAGAAAACTATGGTTTTGTATCAATGCAAATGGAGGCAATCGAATAGTTGTTAGTAATACGCCCCTAAATATGAACCAGTGGTATCACGTTGCGGCTACTTATGATGGTAGCGGCAATATGAAAATTTATATAAATGGCTACGAAAAAGGTAACCGCAGTGAAAGCCCTCTCCAAATTTTATATACTAATTTGCCTTTTAGGATAGGGAGAGCGTCGATTAGCGACCCAAACGCCAAAGCCTATTTTCCTGGGTATATCCAACATGTGCGCGTTTCAAATACTGCCCGTACTGATTTTTCTTATGCGCGAATTGAAGCACAGCCATCTTTGGCAGTAGGCGTACAGCAGATTCCTCCAGTTGTTGGCCAGCCTGATCTGGTAATCCAAAGTCTGAACACTTACCCAAGCCCCGATGGTGGCGTACTGGTTGAAGCCATTGTTCATAATCAGGGACCGGTCAGTACGGCTAACGGTTTCTACACCGACCTGTATATCAATCATCTGCCCACTGGTGCGGGGGATTACACGGGTAGCCTCAAGTTCTGGGTCAATGATCCAATCCCATCGAATGGCACGACAAGTCTCACTGCGTTAATTACTGATCCAAGTGTCTTGAATAACTCCGCAACAGCCGCTGCCGCGCTCGAAACCAGCGGAACGCTCTATGTTCAAACGGACTCAACTGGTGCCATTACCGAAACGGACAAACAGAACAACATTTATTCATCCGGCGTTCCGATTTGTCTGGCCCAACCCGATGAATTTGGCTCAGACGATACTTTTAGCACGGCATCAACGATTGTTGCTGGAACATCCCAAACCCACAATTTTGACATGATGGGCGACCAGGATTGGGTCAAATTCGATGCTAGCGCAGGAAAGATATACTCGTTTACGACTTCTGCGCTCGGGGCATCCAGTGACACTTATCTCTACTTGTACGGAGCAGATGGTGTAACCCTGCTGGCATCCAATGATGATTTCAATAGCACCCTTGCCTCCCAGATCGAATGGCAGGCCCCAGCATCTGGCGAATACTACATTCTTATCAGTCAGTGGAATCCAAATATCGCAGGCTGTGGCACGAAGTATGCAATCTCAGTTAACGTTGCTGGGGTTTCCATTGCTGGCAATGCTGGTATCGGTGGCGCGACCATCACCTACACGGGTGGCTCGTCCATCACCGAAGATAATGGGGATTACACAATCATCGTGCCTTTCGACTGGTCAGGAGTTGTTACCCCATCAAAAACAGGTTATGGGTTTGCGCCTATGAACCGAACCTATAACAATGTGGTTGAGAACCTAATGGGTGAGAACTACACCACCGTAACGTTGCCAGGGGCTTTTACCAAAACGTCCCCAGCCAACACGATGGCCGAGCAGCCTCTGACCCCAACGCTTTCGTGGGCCTCAAGCAACGGCGCAACCAGCTACGAATACTGCTACAGTTCCGTTCCCGGCCCTTGCACCAAATGGAATTCGGTTGGCGCAAACACTTCGGTCACTTTGAGCGGCTTGTCACCCAATTACACCTACTACTGGCAGGTACGGGCTGTCAATGCAGGCGGCGCAACCGAAGCAGATGGCGGAACCTGGTGGTCGTTCA
>DHVH01000288.1 GCA_002412555.1 Marinilabiliaceae bacterium UBA5213
AAATCTCCATATAGCTCTGGAAAGGGAGTAGCAAATAGGGAGCGGCCTTCAGAATTGGCCGATCTGCAAACGAGGTTATGAAACGTAAAAAGCACGGCTGTCTGAGTCGAAGACGAGTTCCGTGCTTTTAGTGTAATAACCGAAGTGAGCCGGCCTATTATGTCAGCCGCGCAATATTGCTACGACCGCTCCTCGATCCATTTCCGCGCATTCACAAAGCCCTCCAGCCACGGAGACACCTCGTCCGCCTTACGATCCGCAGGATAGTGCGGCCATTGCCAGGGCAAAATAGCGCGCTCAGGGTGCGGCATCATGGCCAGGTGGCGACCATCGGGCGAGCAAATAGCAGCGGTATTGAAGGCACTGCCATTAGGATTGGCGGGATAGTCCTCATAACCATAGAAACCAGGCAGATGATAAGCCTCTTTACCTTTAGGAAAATTAAATTTGCCTTCACCGTGCGCCACCCAAACGCCCAATCGACTACCTGCCATAGATTTTAGCATCACCGAGTTGTTCTCCACAATTTCCATATTAATAAACTGCGACTCAAACTTATGCGATTCGTTGTGGGTCATAAATGGTTTCTCGTCCACCCCGGGGTAAACCAGCCCCAGCTCCACCATTAGCTGACAACCGTTGCAAATTCCCAGACTCAGCGTATTTTCTCTTTCATAGAAAGCGTTGAGCGATTTTTTAGCCTGCTCGTTGTACAGAAAAGCCCCAGCCCAACCCTTGGCAGACCCCAAAACATCAGAGTTACTAAACCCACCCACATAGACTACAAAATCAATTTCTTCCAGGGTTTCGCGACCGCTGATCAAGTCAGTCATGTGCACATCCTTCACATCAAAACCGGCCAAATAAAGCGTATAAGCCATTTCCCGGTCGCCATTCACCCCTTTTTCCCGTATGATGGCAGCCTTGGCCTTTCGGCTTCCTGCTACTGCAGTCTTATCAAGGCCCAAAGATGCTAGGGTGCCATTAAAGCTACTCGGGAAACGGTAATGCAGCACTTGTTCTTTGTAATTGGCAAAACGCTCAGCAGCCAGATGTTCACCACTTTGCTGGCGATCCAGCAAAAACGACGTGCGGAACCAAAGGTCACGCATGGCATCTATTTCAATGGTCAAGTCCTCACCTTTTCCAGTGATGGTCAGGGAACGTTCTTTTACAGGAGAGCCTAAAGCGACAGAACTCAAGTCATATTTGTCCAGTATGCCTTCAGCCTTCTCAACATCCTTCACCTGAATAATAACTCCAGGATTCTCACTGAACAAAATCTTTACAATATCCGGTTCTTCGAAGGAAGTCAGATCTATTTTTAGTCCAAAATCTTTATTGGAGAAGCACATCTCCAACAAGGCAGTCACCAGACCACCAGCCGAGATATCATGACCGGCTAAAATCAGACCCTCATTGACCATCTCCTGCAAGGCAGAAAACCCATCCAGAAAGTAGTCCGTATCAGCAACGGTTGGCACTTCATTACCCAACTGATTGATCACCTGAGCAAAACTGCTGCCGCCTAATTTTAGGGAGTCAAACGACAAGTCCACATGCAACAGGGTTGTCTCTTCATCTTTTACCAAAACCGGCTCCACCACCTTACGGACATCAGACACTTCACCCACCGTGCTCACGATAACGGTACCTGGTGACATCACCTGGTCGCCATCCTTGTATTTCTGGGTCATGGACAAGGAATCCTTACCAGTAGGCACATTAATACCCAAATCGACCACAAAATCACTCAAGGCCTCAACGGCCTCATAGAGCCGGGCATCTTCGCCCTTATTTTTACATGGCCACATCCAGTTGGCACTAAGGCTTACCCCTTTTAATCCGTGCGTCAGAGGCGCCCATACCAGGTTCGTCAGCGATTCAGCCACCGACAATACAGAACCGGCACCGGCATCAATCAAAGCAGCCACCGGCGCATGTCCAATAGAAGTAGCAACCCCTTCCTTTCCACGGTAATCGATAGAAGTCACCCCCAGGTTATTCAAAGGCAACTGAATTTCTCCGGCACACTGCTGTTTGGCCACCCGTCCGGTAACCGAACGGTCCACCTTGTTGGTCAGCCAATCCTTACAAGCCACACCTTCTATTTGCAGTACCTTTTCCAGGTATTCTTTCACCAAACTGGCATCGTATTCAAGGGCAGCGTAGGGTTCGCGGACAGATTGGTCACTCATTATGGTTTTTGGCGGATTACCAAACATATCCTTCAATTGCCAGTCGATGGGCGCATTTCCCTTATCGTCCATAAATTTGAAATGCATATCGCCTGTGGTCTCGCCCACCACATACATGGGAGAGCGTTCCCGCTCAGCCACTTTGCGCAAGGTTTCAATGTCTTTTTCGTGCAACACCAAGCCCATGCGCTCCTGCGACTCGTTGCCGGCAATTTCGCGGGCCGAAAGTGTAGGATCCCCAACAGGCAGTTGGTCCAGGTGAATGGTCCCGCCTGTGGTCTCCACTAACTCAGACAGGCAGTTCAGGTGACCACCTGCGCCGTGGTCATGAATCGAAACAATGGGATTGTCATCACTTTCCACCATGGCACGAATGGCATTCATGGCACGCTTCTGCATTTCAGGATTGGAACGCTGAACCGCATTGAGTTCAATGGCATTGTCAAATTCTCCGGTAGCCACTGAGGAAACGGCCCCTCCACCCATGCCAATGCGGTAATTATCGCCGCCCAGTACCACCACTTTGTCGCCTTTCACAGGATTGTCTTTCAGACCGTCTTTTTTATTGGCATAGCCTATACCACCGGCCATCATAATCACCTTATCGAAGGCAAATTTCTTTTGGTTTTCGAAGTGCTCAAAAGTCAGCAAGGAACCACAAATCAAGGGCTGACCAAACTTATTACCGAAATCACTGGCTCCGTTGGATGCCTTGATCAATATCTGCTCCGGTGTCTGGTACAACCATGAACGCTCAGGGATGCTTTTTTCCCATACACGTCCACCTTCGGGACGCGGATAGCTGGTCATGTAAACAGCAGTACCCGCCAAAGGCAAAGAGCCCTTGCCACCTGCCAAACGGTCACGAATTTCACCTCCAGAACCCGTTGCGGCACCGTTAAAGGGCTCCACTGTTGTCGGGAAGTTATGCGTTTCTGCTTTTAAGGATATAATGGAATCAAATGATTTTTCTGTGAAAAAATCAGGCTTGTCCTGCGTTTTTGGTGCAAATTGAACGGCCTTTGGCCCCTGGACAAAGGCCACATTGTCCTTGTAAGCAGAGACTAAAAAGTTAGGGTTTTCATTGGAGGTGCGCTTGATTAACTGAAAAAGCGTGCTGGGCTTCTCCTCTCCGTCAATGATAAAAGTACCATTGAATATCTTATGGCGGCAGTGTTCCGAATTAACCTGTGAAAAACCAAAAACCTCACTATCCGTAAGTTGGCGCCCCAGGCGCTTGCTCAAATCATTCAGGTAATCGACTTCTTCCTGACTAAGAGCCAGACCTTCTTTTTGATTGTAAGCGGCCACATCGTTGATATGCACAATAGCATCCGCTTCCTTTTTAATGGTGAAAACATCTTGATCCAAACCCTTATACAATCGCTGCAACATAGGGTCGAATTGGGCATCTGCCCCATCCACTTTAAAGAATTCCTCCATCCTAAGAATGCCTGAAATTCCCATATTCTGGGTGATCTCTACAGCATTGGTGCTCCATGGGGTAATCATTTCGCGCCGGGGCCCGACAAAATAGCCATCGATGGTTTCTCCGGGCAAGACTTTGGCACCGCTAAAGAGCCATTCCAGTTTATTGATATCTGATTCGGGCATCTGCGATTGCGTATGCACTGCCAGCACTAAAGAGGATTCACCTCCGAAAAGAAGCACCATGAAAGTTAATTTTGGATGGTTTATATTGAAATCTGCTGCAAATTTAATCAAATGCCCATATAGCACCAATAAAAAAAGGAATTAAACTACAAGTAAAAAGAAAAGCGGGAAATTAAACTTCAGTGAATTATACCCCAAAGCTTCAACAGTTTCTGCTTAGTTCATTTATTATAATAGCTTATAGCCTATTTTTTCTATTTTTGTAATCGTTCTTTACATAAAGCGTATTGAAAAAAGAGCAACACCCGAAAAACCTTTCAGGCATATCACCATATACAAATTCAGTACAGAGCAATAACTCTAATAAAGGGCAAGATGATTAGTATTATTGATTATTTTGAAGATAAGGCAAAAAGGTACCCAAATAATCCACTCATTTGGGAAAAGGTGAATGGCGTTTACCATTCAACCACCTATCAGGAAAGCTTAAATCTTGTACGCACCTATGCCGCCGGCTTAATGTCCATGGGTCTGCAAAAAGGTGACAGGGTTTCGCTTTTATCAGAAGGCCGTCGGGACTGGCTCATAGCCGAATTAGCGATATTGTATACAGGAGCTGTTAATGTGCCCCTATCCACCAAGCTGGAAGAAGCCAATGATTTATTATTTCGAATCCAACACTCCGATAGCAAACTGGTAATAGTGTCAGCATTTCATGTTGAAAAAATCCGGAAAATCGAAGCACAGCTGCCCAGGCTTGAAAAGGTTATTTTGCTGGGTGACACGGAAGACCAACAGGCGGAAGAATTGCTTTGGCAGGACATTTATCAAAAAGGGGAAAAGCTGCTGAGTGAAAGTCCTGCCACCCTTCAAGAACGTCGCAGTACCATTCTGCCTGAAGATATTGCCAACATATCCTATACCTCAGGCACAACTGCCGACCCCAAAGGCATAATGCTTTCACACCGGAACTATACGGCCAATGTGGAGCAGGCATTCAGTTATATAGATATTCCATCCCATTATCGCACGCTCGTAGTTTTACCATGGGATCATGCCTTCGCACATACCGCAGCCCTCTACGCATTTATGTACCATGGCGCATCCCTGGCTGCGGTACAGGCGGGGAAAACGGCCAACGAAACATTGAAAAACTTTGCCAATAACATTTTGGAAGTCCAACCCCATGTTTTAATGAGTGTGCCGGCATTGGCCAAGAATTTCAAGAAAAACATTGAAAAAGGTGTTAAAGCAAAAGGCACAATAGCCTGGCTATTGTTTAAAACCGCTATGACCCATGCCTATTGGTACAATGGCACAGGAAACGACAAAGGCAAAGGTCTCAGAAAACTAACTCAACCACTGGGTCGCTTATTCGACAAGATTCTCTTTTCCAATGTGCGTAAGGGCTTAGGCGGAAATCTGCAGTTCTTTATTGGAGGTGGTGCTTTGCTCGACATAGAGCTGCAAAAGTTCTTTTACGCGCTTGGTGTCCCTATGTATCAAGGGTATGGATTAAGTGAAGCCGCTCCCATTATTTCAGCCAATACACCTACCTACCACAAAATGGGCTCATCAGGTAAAGTAGTCCATAACCTGGCCATCAGAATCTGCGGAGAGGAAGGGCAGGATTTACCCCTTGGTGTTTCCGGAGAAATCGTTGTGAAAGGCGAAAATGTAATGCTGGGCTACTGGAAAAATGAGGCAGCAACTGCAGAAGCCATCAAGGATGGCTGGCTATTTACCGGCGACTTAGGCTATTTAGATCAAGAAAATTATTTATATGTCCTCGGGCGCTTCAAAAGTTTGCTCATCTCCCATGATGGGGAAAAATACAGTCCGGAAGGCATTGAAGAGGCCATCATTGACCACTGTTCATTGATTGACCAAATTGTACTCTATAACAACCAGAGTCCCTACACTGTAGCCCTTGCTGTGACCGCCGTAGATAAAATCAAAGCCTTGTTAAAGCAGCACCCACAAAGTAACGAAGATGAAAAAGTTGATTTTTTTCTCAATCAAATTCAACAAGAACTGGCACAATTCAAAAAAGGTGGTAAATTGCAGGATATGTTTCCGCAACGGTGGTTACCAGTTTCTCTTGCTATCGTTCCTGAACCATTTACCGAGACCAACAAAATGCTTAACAGCACTATGAAAATTGTCAGAAGGGTCATTGAAGATACTTATAATAAAGATATTGAATACCTCTTTACCCCGGTGGGTAAAGAGATCATGAATGATCAAAACAAGCAAATTATCAAAAAATACTTAGAAGAGACCGGCAAGTAAAACTTAATCGTTAATCATTAATTTAAGGCATTCAATAAAAAAAACGCAACAAAATCTGTTATATTTCGTCTTTTGTAGGTAACAGCTTTTTGTATTTATCAAAGTTTTCACCAATTTTACAGCGAATTATACATCTGACATTAACACCTGGGAAAATATAGATGTGCACATATAACAAAAAATCAATCCTCCTCATATTGGCTATATGGATATCCGTATCAGGTTATGGTCAACTTAGGCGTGGGTATTCTACCCAACCGTTTGACCTGTTTTCGGGCATGTCAGTTACGCCCAAAGGGGGTGCCAATATGTTTTTTGGTGATCTTGTAGATCAGTCGAGAACCAGCTATTCTGTGGGCGTCCTTCTCAACCGCGAAATGTCAAGAACGATTTCGACACGAGCTAACTTAATGGCTGGTGCCATGAAAGGGGAGCAAGTCCCTCCCAATTCAGATCACCCCTATGCGACTTTTGAGAACATGTATATTGAATTTAGCATGGGTGTATCCTACAGGCCTATTAACCAAATTTTGGGCTATTTTAAGGAGCGAACCATACAGCCATACTTATTGGCGCAAGCCGGGCTGGTGTATTTTAATGCAACAGAATACTGGGGGCCTGCCAGTGCTGGAACCATCGGAGCAGAACCTGGAGAGGTTTGGCGGGAAGCCAGTGGTCTTACGCCAATGATTTCAGGTGGAGGTGGTATTTCATATTGGGTGACTCCATCGCTAAGTTTCAATTTTGAGTTGACTGGCACATTACCTTTCAGTGACCAATTGGATGGGCACGATGTGTGGTATGACAGCTGGCCGGACGGTAATGTGTATGAAACAGATCCTTACGACTTCTACTACACAGGCACCCTTGGATTGACCTTCCTTATTTCTGACAGTCCATTCAGAAACGATCCACGCTACAACCGCAGAAGTTATACCAAAACAAGGCGTTTCTTCCAGCCTAAAACGCGTAGCCGTAGTACACGCCCAAGTAGTCACACCAGAAATAGATTCCTATTCTTTTAAGAATAGTCACCGCACAAAAAAAAGTGGCAGTCCATAGGGCTGCCACTTTTTTTGTGCGGTAAGGTCTGCTACTTTTTGCTCTTAAACAGTTCCTCCAATCTGAAAAATTCATCGCGATACTGAGCCGCTGATATAAAATCCAATTCCTTGGCGGAGGCTTCCATCATTTTTTTGGTTCTTTCTATGGCTTTTGATAAGGCATGCTTATCCATATAGGCCACAACAGGGTCAGCCGCTACATCTACCGTTTCCGGCTCAACATAACCTTTGAATCCTTTTGGGTCTTTACTGCCTGGTATGGTGGCTCCCTTCTTACGGACCACTTGTCGCGGAGTAATGTCATGATCGGCATTGTACCGCAACTGCTTCTCGCGGCGATAATTGGTAGCATCAATGGTTTCCTTCATAGATCTGGTGATGGTATCAGCGTACATGATTACCCGTCCGTTCAAATTACGGGCAGCACGACCAGAGGTTTGCGTCAGCGATCGGGCAGATCGCAGAAAACCCTCCTTATCGGCATCCAATATCGCCACCAAAGAAACCTCCGGTAAATCCAGTCCCTCACGCAGAAGGTTTACCCCAACCAGAACATCGAAAACCCCTTCCCGCAATCCATCCATAATCTTCACGCGCTCCAGGGTATCCACATCAGAGTGAATATATTCACACCGTACCCCCATTCGTCCCAGGTAAGCCGTCAGTTCCTCAGCCATTCGTTTAGTCAGCGTAGTTACCAGTACCCGCTCTCCCTTTTCACTCCTAACCCTGATCTCCTCCAGGAGGTCATCAATCTGATTAAGACTTGGGCGCACTTCAATTTCAGGATCGGGCAACCCAGTTGGTCGTATCACCTGCTCCACTATTATGCCTTCACTTTTAGCCATCTCATAGTCAGCAGGTGTAGCACTTACATAAATGGTGGTTTTGGCCAATTGCTCAAACTCATCAAATTTCAAAGGTCGGTTATCCAAGGCCGAAGGAAGTCTGAAACCGTATTCTACCAAATTCTGCTTTCTGCTAAAATCACCACCATACATGGCACGTACCTGAGGGATGGTGACGTGACTCTCATCAATGACTGTAATGAAATCTTGAGGGAAATAATCCAACAGACAGAATGGACGAGTGCCAGGCAGCCGTCCGTCAAAGTAACGGCTGTAATTCTCGATACCCGGACAGTGTCCCAGTTCCC
>DHVH01000034.1 GCA_002412555.1 Marinilabiliaceae bacterium UBA5213
TACCAAAGCACATTTTTTAGGCAACTCAAACCGACGTGCCTTAGGGTTTGATAAACCGCTGTTAGATAATAAGTCCCGAAATGCAGACAAGGCCTACCCGGCTCAGGGAGTGTCGCAATCGAGCTATGGGCATGGCGGTTTTACAGGAACATTTGTCTGGATGGATCCTGAACATAAGGTTTTGTACATTTTTCTGTCCAATCGGGTTTATCCTACCAGAGATAACAGGGCGCTCTATGAACTCAATGTACGCACGGCTATTCAACAAGTTTTGTATGATGAATTGAATGATACTTTTCGTTCGGCTTTGATTGATTGATCATCTGGTTAATGATGGGTTTAATGTTTATTGATGGCTTAGCGTGTTGGGCGGTTGCTTGTTTGAACAAACAACCGGTTGGGACGTTATCCACGTGACAAAAGTGTTCTTCTCAAAAGCTGTTATATCCATCCTCAATAAGGAAAAAAGGATAAGGGCTTTTCAATTTATGTTACATTTGCAGAGTTGAGCACACAAGTGGATTTTTTGAAGCTCTAAAATATTATGGAAAACGTAAAAAGACGCATATCTAAACCCGACTGGCTAAAAATACAACTGCCCAGTACCGGCAACTATAACTGGATGAATAAAACCATCCGCGACCATAAACTACATACGATTTGTACCAGTGGTAAGTGTCCGAATGCCGCAGAATGTTGGGGAAATGGCACTGCCACCTTTATGATTCTGGGTGATATTTGTACACGGGCTTGTAAGTTTTGCAATGTAAAGACCGGTAAGCCAGGGCCTGTCGATTTCAAAGAGCCGGTGCGCATTGCCCGGTCCATTCAGATTATGAAGTTGAAACATGCCGTTATTACTTCGGTCGACAGGGACGATTTACCGGATGGTGGCGCGGGAATTTGGGTGGAAACCATTCTAAAGGTGAAAGAGATGAACCCGGGCACCACCATGGAGGTGTTGATTCCAGATTTTCAGGGCATGACCAATTTGGTGCAGCAGGTAATGGATGCCCAACCGGAGGTAATTAGCCACAATGTGGAAACAGTGCGCCGCCTAACGCCGCAGATTCGCTCCAGAGCCAAGTACGATGTGAGCATGGATGTTTTGAAATACGTTGCAGCAGCAGGCGCGGTGGCCAAATCGGGACTGATGCTCGGCTTGGGCGAGAAAGAAGAAGAAGTGCTGGAGACCATGGATGATTTAGCGGCCATTGGCGTTAGTGTGCTGACCATTGGTCAGTATTTACAACCCTCATCGGCTCACTTAACTGTTGAGGAGTATATTACACCTGAGCAGTTTCAATTTTACGAAACGGAAGGATTGAAACGGGGCTTCAAATTTGTGGAAAGTGGTCCGCTGGTGCGCTCTTCGTACCATGCCGAACGTCATATTAATGCACTTAAGAAATAATGAGCGTACAATCTAAATTCAGAGATCTGGGCATCATTGATTATAAAGAAGCCTGGGATTTGCAGGAGCAACTGTTCGAAGAGGTGGTGGCTGCCAAGTTGTACAACCGTGCGCACCCAGACGCGAAAAAGCCGGTGGTCAATCACCTGTTGTTTTGTGAGCACCCGCATGTTTTTACCTTGGGCAAAAGCGGTGCACCTTCCAATCTCTTAATTACCGATGAGCTGCTTGAGAAAATCGATGCCAAATTTTACAAAATCAACCGGGGAGGGGATATCACCTACCATGGTCCCGGACAAATTGTGGGCTATCCCATTTTTGATCTGGAGGCTTTGGGACTTGGCATCAGGGAGTATATTCATCTTTTGGAAGAAGCCATTATTTCTACGCTGGCCGATTTGGGCATAGCCGCCAGTCGCCTCGACGGCGCTACCGGCGTATGGCTGGATGTGGACCAGCCGCAAAAAGCACGAAAAATCAGTGCCATCGGGGTGCGGGCCAGTCGCTTTGTCTCCATGCATGGCTTTGCCTTCAATGTGAATACCAACCTCGACTACTTCCGGCATATCAATCCCTGTGGGTTTATTGATAAAGGGGTTACATCGCTCGAAAAAGAATTGGGAGCTGCGCAATCCATGGATGCGGTGAAGGCCTTACTGCTTAAAAAATTATCCGCCGCTTTTGGCTTATCTCTGGCTTAATTGGGTCACTGCAACGACCTTTGCTGCATGAAATCTTGTTACAGGTGCTTTTCTTCATAAGTAAGCCGGTCTATTCTATGGCAGGCCATACAAAAGAACTACCTTTGGGGGTTAAACTGTTGTGTTGAAAAAATGGAAAAGCGCTGGACAATAATCGAAAAGACCGATGATGCACTCATGGATGAGCTGGTGAGGACCATTAACGTGGATCCGATTCTGGCCAATCTGTTGGGGCAACGGGCTGTCAAGGACTTTGAAACAGCCAAAGCTTTTTTTCGTCCCGCTCTTGAAGATATGCACGATCCTTTTCTGATGAAAGATATGGATATTGCCATTGGCCGACTGAATTCGGCCATCCGCAACGGTGAGAAAATCATGATCTATGGCGATTATGATGTGGATGGCACTACCTCAGTAGCCTTGGTCTATTCATTTTTGCGCCGCTACTATCCCAATCTCGAATTTTATATTCCCGACAGATACAAGGAGGGCTACGGTGTTTCATCACAAGGCATTGAAGCAGCCGCCGATGCCGGCTGCCGACTTATAATATCGATCGACTGTGGCATCAAGGCGGTCAATAAAGTGAAGTATGCCAGCAAGTTTGGCATTGACTTTATTATTTGTGATCACCATACGCCCGGTGAGCAACTGCCTGAGGCAGTGGCTTGTCTGGATCCTAAACGACCCGATTGCCCCTATCCTTTTAAAGACTTGTCGGGTTGTGGCGTTGGCTTTAAATTTATGCAGGCCTTTTGTCGCCACCATGGTTATCCCGAGGAAGATTTGTATGAATATCTGGATCTGGTAGCTGTGAGTGTGGCTTCCGACATTGTCTCCATTACCGGTGAAAACCGGATCATGGCAGCCTTCGGACTTCAGCGTTTGAATACCACTCCGCGTACCGGACTGCAAAGCATTATCCGCATAGCCAACATGGAGAACCGGGAGTTTATGTTGAGTGATATAGTTTTTAAAATTGGTCCCCGCATCAATGCTGCCGGACGCATTGAGTCCGGACGAGATGCCGTAGAGTTGCTGATTAGCGACGATGAATCGCTGGCCAAACGCATGAGCGATAACATCAATGTGCACAACGAAACGCGCAAGGATCTGGATCGCTTGACAACGCAGGAAGCCCTGGATTTGCTCAACAATAATCCCTGTGAGAAGGATAAAAAATCAACGGTACTTTTTAAACCCGACTGGCACAAGGGGGTTATCGGTATTGTGGCCTCACGCCTGATGGATCATTATTACCGACCTACCGTCATTCTGACGGAAAGTCAGGGAGTGGCAACAGGTTCGGCCCGTTCGGTGCATGGCTTTGATTTGTATAGTGCCATTGAGTCGTGCAGCGATTTGCTGATCAACTTTGGGGGACATATGTATGCGGCGGGACTCACCATGTCCATCGAGTATGTGGAGCAGTTTAAGCAGCGCTTTGAGGACTGGGTGAGCAGTCACATCCTGCCCGAACAGATGGTTCCGCAAATTGAAATTGATGCTGAAATTTCTCTGAAAGACATCAACGCTAAGTTTTTTCGCATCCTGAAGCAGTTCATGCCCTTTGGTCCGGGTAACATGAAGCCCTTGTTTGTTACCCGTCGGGTAATCGATTACGGTACCAGTAAGGTGGTAGGCAAAAACCGGGATCACCTGAAACTAGAGATCATTGATGAGCATTCCAGCTCCATTATTCAGGGAGTGGGTTTTTCCATGGGTGCGCACATCGATAAGGTGAAAAGTGGCGACCCCTTTGATGTGGTTTATTCCATCGAGGAGAATGTGTTCAATGGCAAAACTTCCATTCAGATTATGGTAAAGGATTTACATTTTCCGTATTAACTTTTCTTTTACGGGCCCCAACGGCCATTACTGCTCCAATAAGCACAATGACTGCACCCACATAGGCAAGCGGTGCCATGGCAGGTGAATCAAACCAGTGTACATTTCCCCACAATAAGATTTCCAATAGAATAAAAGTAATGATGGGATTGAGCGTTACAATAATGCTGATCTTATTGGCTTCAGTATACTTGAGCGCCATGGATAAACTGCCATAGGCCAACAAGGTGTTGAAGGCCAAAAATAAGAACAGCAACCAGATGGCAAGGGAGTGGACTTGAAACAAGGCTCCAAAATCGGCCAGAGGAATATAAAGCAGCATAGGCAATCCGTACAGGATGAGGTTGACTTGCATGGGAGGGGTTTTGCGTACCAATATCTTATTAATAATGGCATAACCTGCCCACGTAACAGCACCAATTACCGTCCACAAAACACCCATCTGCAGTTCTGTTTTGGACGGGAGTGATTCGAGCTGGGAATGATAGAAAAAGTAAAAGCCGACGGCTGCCAGAATAAAACCGGTGATGCGCACCGGGGTCACTGCCTCCTTAAAGAACAGAAAGCCTGAAAGCGCCAGTAGCATTGGTCCGGCCTGTATGATGATTTGGGTAACGGCGGGACCGGAATAATAAACCCCTTGTTGAAAGCCAATAAAATTGATGCCTAAGAGCAAGCCGGCCAATAGCAACAACCATGGCGGGCGCCTTATAATGTGCAACGATCGGGGATTTCGGATGCCCATGAATACTGCTAGCGTAAGGAATGAGGCCGTAAAGCGCCACCAAACAATGGTATAAGAATCGATGTAATTGAGGGCCACTTTTAGCGCAATGGCTAAAACACCCCACATGATAGCTGTGGTTGATGCCAGCAGAATTCCTTTGGTGGAATTGGTCATAAAATAAGAACCATTGGTTATGAAATGCAAAAATACAACAAGGCTGCACAAAATAAATTATTATGAGTTATATTTGTGGAAACAATAAAATAGCCATTATTATGAGACGACTCTTTAATCCCAAAAGTATAATCAGCCTTTTAGTTATAGGGGTTTTCATGCTTGCTGCATGTAACATGAAGCGCAAGTCTTCGGGCGACACTGCCGAAAGCGCCGATACGCTGGAAAAAGCACGCGTAGAGCAGGATGTTCGTGAGTTCGTATATCCCTTGCCAACCACTTTCGAAGTCACAGAAATGCTTAACCGCATTGGTGCCGCCTATATTCTTACCTTGTCCAACCCGGTATCCAATGTTGAGCGCTACCTGACTGAAAAAGCCAAAGCCATTAATCTGGGCATCTATAGTGCTGATTTGAGTTACGCCAGTACTTACAACCAGAAGCAGGCCACCATTGACTACATGGATGTTTCCAAGAAATTGATTGATGCCTTGAATATTTCAGGTGCCATTAGTCCCGATATCGTAGAACAAATTGAAGCCAACGAGGACAATAAGGATGCGCTGGTGAATTTGATCACTGATACTTTTTATGATACTTATGAGGTCCTGAATCGGGCCGACAGAGGTTCTGTTTCCATGCTGGTGCTGGCCGGTAGCTGGGTAGAGGCCTTGTACATTGTTACGCACATCACCGAAGACACCTTTAAGAACAAGGAAATGGTAAAGATTGTAATGGATCAGAAATCTTCACTCAATACCCTGATGAACTTAATGTCTGTGGTGAAAGAGAAACCTGCCGTTGCTGAAGTAATGGCCGACCTAAAGCCGGTGCACGATATCTACAACTCGATTGATGCCGGATCCATTACCGAAAAGCAAATGGAGAATATCATTCGGGAGGTAGGCCTTGTAAGAGCAAAAATGGTAGAATAGATAGAACGATTCATATAAAGGATAAAAAGCTGCCCCGGGGCAGCTTTTTTTGTTGGGACGTGGAGATCATTTTTGTGTAGAGTTTCATGCATCTTATCGTAAATGATTTGTTGAATTGAAAATAAAACTTAATATTTGTAAAGTTTTCCTATTTAACCCATAGCCTGATCGATGAAACACTTTTACCTGATTACCCTTTTCTTTTATAATATGGCTTTGTACGGACAGGTAGACGACTACTTGAATGAGTATCGTTTGTCCGGAAACAGCCATTTCAATAAAGAACAACAGCTGTTGGCCCAAGCTGAGCCAATGTATCCGTTGTTACTTCCTTTTCTTCAGGATTCTATTCTGCATGTGCGGCAGAAAGCTTATTCCTTTTTGTACCGTGAAGGTCAGCAGGTTGCCGCTGGTGAAAAGGAGCCATACCTCATTGCCTTGCTTAATGGTTGTAAAGATTCTGGCGGCAGTGTTATCGGACAAAACCTAAGCTGGTTGCAAAACTTCCAAAAGCGTGATTTCTCCCTTGCAACAAAAGAGCTTATTACCACTTTGCTTCGTAACAATAGATTGCCACATCGTCAGCGCTTGATAATGCTCGCCGGTTATGTTGGTGCCGGACAAGAGTTAATGCAAAGGCAATTGTTACAACCTGATTTAAGTCCCAATGACCAATGGTACCTTAGTCTGGCCTTGGCCCGGATGGGGGATGCAAAGAGTGTGGACTTTTGTCTGAAAGTCTTAAAAGATCAGGAATTAAACAATCAGTTGGTAGAGTTTGTGCTACTTGACATTATCTATACACGACAGAAAAAACTTCTGGATGTTTGTGTCAGGTACATCAATAGCGATGAACGCTCTTGTTTTTCGGCAGATCCTGATAGCGAGGCTGCCATGCTGTGTGGTTACCGGGTGTTGGAGTTAATGGCTCCGGTTATGGTGGACTTTCCCATTCAGGTAAACGCCATAGGGACTTTGGATGTGTCTGATTATGACGCAGCTTTGATGATGGCCAGGCAGTGGTTTTTAGAGCATCCCGACTATCAAATAAATGCCGACAACTATTAACCTACAAAACCTTGTATTAAACTTCAAACCCTGACATGCTACTTCCCTATAAATATTTAAGTTTTACGCTACTTCTTCTGCTGCTGCTGTCGGGATTTTATACCGCTAGGGCTGGTATTCCGACAAATGACTTTCTTACTTTGGTGGAGCAAAAACGTGTTATTAACCAGAAAAAAGTAGAGGCTGCATTTTTGGCGATGGAAACAGTCAGGGAGTCCGGAGCTTATATTGATGCCTTATCGGATTTGTTTGATGGCGGCATACTTACCTTGCCTGTCGGCATCCGCAAAGGCGAGTATGAATTAATTATCCGGGAGCTTTCGTACAACAAGGAGACCGATAAAAACAGGGTCTTTGCTTCCTGTGCTTTTGTGTTTAAGGAAAATGGTCAACGCATGGCCTTTGAAGGGTATGTTGATGTTGAGGGTCAAAAGGGCATGGGAACAGCAGGCTCCCTGGCGCTGGTCACGCCGGTCAGCAGAACCATGGGATCAGAATTGATCTTGATTTTTAACGAGGGAACCAGAGTTAATTTCGGTTGTGAGGGGGTTGAATCCTTTTATGCCAAGATGGATCTGCTTGTAGATTCGGTCAAAATAAAACCCGTTGATGCCAGAGGAAAACCCACCGGAGGCTGGCTGAGTGCTTCCTTTGATGGGTATTTTGATGATTTCGACAATTATTCACTAGGTTTTGACTTTAATCAGTCGTTTGGTTTTAAGGGTCTTGATGGTTTTGTATTTACGCTTAAGGGAGCCACACTTGATCAAAGCGATGTTTTCACTCCGGCCACCGCACGTTTCCCCGAGGGCTACGGCCTTGAGGGAGATGAAACCAGCCGCAATTTGTGGAAGGGCATTGCCATTACCAGTGCTTCCGTTACCCTGCCTGAATTTTTTAGTAAGCCCGGACTCAGTCTTGAAGTAGATGAAACGCCTTCCATTGAACAGCGTTTAACGCTGGGCCTTGAAAATGTGATTCTCGATAACAACGGGTTTTCCGGAAAAGTTATTTCTAAGTCAGAAATCTTTAGCAGTGAATTGCTGGATAAAGACCGCTGGGATATTTCTCTCAGTGAGTTTTTCCTTGAGTTTTTAAAGGGAAACGTTGCCGGACTGGGATTTGGAGGTGACATTAATATTCCCCCCTTCGGAAAAAATTCCTTACTGCCGTACCGAGCCTCTTATAATTACAGCACCAATAACTATGAGTTTGAAGTGGGTCTGACGGGCGAGTACGATTTGCCTGTATTAGGGTGTACGGTTGATTTGAACAGGAATTCTTATATAGAGATAGTGGTCAAGGATGGCGGTATTTATCCGACCATTAATGCCTGTGGCATTTTGTCGATAGATGCACCTTTGGGAGATGGGGATCAGCCTAAAAAGTTAAAGATTCCCGACGTCCCCTTTGAAAACATGCGCATTAGTCGCTCAGCCCCCTATTTTGAGATCGGCTCGGTGGGGCTTACCGGTGAAATTAGCTCACCGGAACTGGCCGGCTTTGAATTGTATCTGGAAAATATTGCCCCTTTTATGAGTGATAATGGCGCTGGTTTGCGATTTGATGCCGGGGTAAAGCTAAGTGAAGTATTTGGTGGTGAAGCGGGCATTCAGCTGTATGGAGATTATACCAAATGGAAATTTGACCGTGTTGAGGTGGATCGCGTTGCAGTTGATTTTAAATCGGGGGGGTACAGCGTAAATGGTGAAGTGGCGTTTAAAAACGGAGATGAAATTTATGGAAGTGGTTTCCGGGGTGATGTTCAGTTCTCTTTGCTTAACATGTTTACATTTGATGCAGTAGCTGTTTTTGGAAAAAAGGATACTTACAGATATTTTTTAACCGATGTTTTCTATGAAACGGCTCCTTCAAGTGGTATCATTTTAGTGCCAACGCCTATTTCGTTTTACGGTTTTGGCGGGGGCTTGTACCGCAGGATGCAGCAATCCTCATCTCCGAACACCCAAACCGAGTTTGGGAAATCTTTATCGGGTATCAATTACATACCTGATAAAACAGTGGGAATGGGTTTTATGACTTCTACCAAATTCGGATTGGCTGCTCCGGCTTCAGCATTTAGCGCCAAAGTAGGATTCGAGATTCAGTTCAATGATAACGGGGGACTTAATTTTGTGCAGTTAAGGGGAGATGCGTCCTTTATGGATGATTACAAAAAATGGGGCAAGCTGGCCGATAATGTCAACGAGGCCGTTAACAAACTGGAGGAAAGAGGTGGAAAAATTCAGTTGTCTGCGAAAAGTGACTTGAAAGTACCCGAAAATAAAAGCAGTGGCTTTTTGACGGCTTCAATGTTAATGGAGTACGACGCTGCCCACAAGGTTTTTACGGCCGATTTAAATGCCTATCTCAATGCTGGATTTATTAAGGGTGTGGGCGAGAATGGCCGGATGGGTTGGGCCTCCATCAGAGTGTCGAAGGATGATTGGCATGCCTATCTGGGCACGCCTTCTGATCGATTAGGGATCGAAATTCTAAAGTTGGCCCGTACCGATGGGTACTTTATGATAGGTGATAACATTCCGGAACTTCCCTTGCCTCCACAAAAGGTTCTTAAAAATTTCAGTAAGGCGAAACAAGAAAAATTGAATAACCGTTCGACCTACGACATGGCTCAGGGAAGTGGCATCGCTTTTGGTCAGTCGCTGGAGGTAAAATTTAATGCGGAGCTGACACCATTTTATGCCAAAATGGGTGTTGGGCTTGGGGCTGAATTTCTATTGAAGAATTATGGCACCAACGCCTACTGTGCGGGCGGCGAACCTCCATTGGGAATTAATGGATGGTACGCCCGTGCCCAGGCTTGGGCATGGGTAGAGGCTGATATAGGTCTTCAAGCCAAAGTGTTTGGCAGAAGGAGATCGTTCAGCATCCTTGATCTTTCTGCCAGTGCTTTACTTGAAGGTGCCGGTCCTAATCCCTTTTATTTTTCGGGGGCAGTGGGAGGACGTTTTAGTGTAATGGGCGGACTGGTTTCAGGGCGTTGTGACTTTGATTTTGAGATTGGTGATGAGTGTAAGGTCATGGGCGGCAGTCCCTTTGGCGAAGAAATAATTGCCCAGCTTACCCCCTCCACAGGAGAATCGGATGTCAACGTGTTTGTGGCGCCTCAGGCAGTGTTTAATATTCCAGTAGGCCTCGAAATGGAAGTGGAGGAAGATGCAGGCAAGAAAGCATGGTACAGGGTAACGCTTGAAGAATTTAAATGCGTTTATAAGGAAACTGGTGAGGAGGTTGCTGGTGCTCACCAGTATACCGATGAAGGACGGGTGCTGGTGCTGGACCCGGATGAGGCATTGGAGAGCCAGTCCGACTTGATTGTTCGTGCTAAAGTTGGTTTCGAACGCCGGGTTAGTGGCGCTTGGAAAAAGGTGCTCGACTATGATGGTCAGCCTGTTTACGAGGAAAAGGAAGTGGCCTTTAAGAGTGGTGACCGTCCTAAGTTTATTCTGCCTGAACATGTCAAATACAGCTATCCGGTTAACCGGCAATACAACTACTACTCCAAAGAGTATGATCAGGGTTATCTGATGTTAACTGAGAATTACAATTATTTATTCTCCACTGATATCCCTGAAGGTTATACCCAGGAGCTACGCCTCACCGATAGCAATGGAAATGCACAGGCTACTGATTTCTCCTTTAAAACCCATGGCGGTGGCAATGAAATCAAAATGGAGATAGATTTTTCCACGGCTAGCTTCAATTTCACAAACGATGAGATATATGGTCTGGCCCTATTGAACGTACCCGAGACCGTATCGGGTTTAACTGATAACATTGCCACTACTGCTACGCAAATGGGAGATGCTGACTCCTTGTTTGTGGAGAAAAAAATAGCCGACGGGGCTTTGGATTTGCTTGAAGAGGATCAGATCTACGCCATGAATTTCCGAACCAGCTCGTATGATACTTTTGAGGAGAAGATGGGGAATGTGAAAAATTTTGCTGCTGGTAAATGGCAGATTAACGCACATGTTTATCAGTTGATTTCTAATATTGATGAATTAGGTCAACCAACGGAAATGTTCGATTATTTTGAACACAATGCCCCCCAGCCAGAACAGAATTTGGTTGAAATTACTCCTGATTATCAGAATACCCAGTGGTATAGCAATCAAATAAAACCTTTAATATACGAAAATGAAGCCTTAAAAAGGACTTTGAATTTGCAGGAGTTGGATCCCCCATTGCAGGAGCAAGTTGTAGTATTGGGTCTATTTTCACATGAGGTCTCATTGACAGAGGAAGTAGTCAGGTCCGGATCCAGACCGGCGGTAAGCCGTTTAGGAGCAATAAGTTATAATGTGGCGAAGTATGTGGACAGTGATTTGGTGACTTTTAAAAACAGACTGGCCAACAGACTTATAGCACAAGGTAAAACAGATAGTGCCTTGGCTGACATTTTGAAGGCCAATCACGTTCCTGCCTTTAATTCTGGAGAGTACCCGCTATTGTTTAATTACCGCTTGCCTGGGAAGGGGATTCAAACCTCTGCTGTAAGGAGGAAGGTTACCATAAAATGATGAAAATAAAATTAAAACAGTTAAGATGAAAACATTTAAAATTTTAATACTGTCGGTGTTATTGATATCGGCATGGGGGTGTGAGAAAGATCCGGAAACAATTGTTGAGATTGAATTGATTTTCCCGGCAATGGATGAGGTTATCAGAGATGTCTCGGAGGTGGATTACCGCTTTTCTACAGATGTAACAAGAGACGGGATTGCGTCTTATGAGTCGGCAACTCATAATCTCTGGATGGGAACTGACCCTGACCATTTAGCGCTTGTTGGTGTTGCAAGGAGGGATAGTAAAATGGAGGACCTGGATTTCGGCAAGACTTATTATTGGCAGATTGAAGCAACTCTGGAAGGTGGAAATAAATCTTTTTTTTCAGAGGTTCGGCGTTTCCATACCTCCTTGCCCAATGTTACGAACTTAATTACCGATACTGAAGACATGACCCTCAATATTACCTGGGAGGACAGTCCGCTCATGGCGTATCTGGAGCTTAGGTTAACCCCGGAACTGGCAGAAGAGCCCAACCCCATAAGAGTGGAGAAGGGTATTGAGAGTCTGGTGCTAAACGGACTGACCAACATGGTCAGATATGACATTCACTTTCAGGCAGTAGATGCATCCGGCTACTCTTCTTTACCTGATTCTACCTGGGATGTTTCTTACGATCCAACCGTAAGCATAAAAGATGTCGACAAGAACCTTTACAACATTGTTACCATTGGGAATCAAATTTGGATGCGTGACAATTTAAAGGCCACAAGATATAGTGACAGCGATGCGGCTTTTCCAGAGTTCACTCATCGTTCTGTTATAACCCCATTAGGAAATGAGGAGCGTTTTTATAACGCTAGGAAATTGAAAGAACTTTTGGAATTGGGCAACCCTTGTCCCTGTGGTTTTCGAGTTCCTACCGATGAGGATTTTATTGAGCTGGAGCGTTACGCCCAAATGCCAGAGGAGGATCTATATCTATTAAATTATGAACATGAACCTCGTGGTGGCGAGGAGCAAATAGCCCGATTTTTTAAGAGTAAGGAGGGTTGGGAAGCGTATGAGGGAGTTGAGGCTGGAGTGGATTTTTTTGGGTTTAATGCCTATCCTGTAGGATTTTATGGAGAGTCTCTTAATGGTTTTGGGTACTGGGGTTATGGTAAAAGCGTATATTATTTAACGCAAAATATTGTTGGTGGTATTCGATATAGTCGAGGATTTTCTTTAGGAAGTAACGGCATTTCCAGGTGGCCTTCATATGTATACGATAGTATTCGTTGTGTCAAGGATGTTGAAGAATAAGTAGTATAAGCTTTAAATGTAAGAGAATGAAATTCATAGTCGCCCTTTTGCTGCTCTCCCTTAGTTGGCCAAAGCTATCAGCACAGACTACTTCAGATGAAGAAAGCTGGTTTAGGTATTGCATTGGCGTTAAAGGGCGGTTTTATTCAGAGAGTGAGTGCAACACCGGACGAAGACCCCAATTTGAGGCGTTGGGATTGGCGCTTAAACAGGATCTTGATATTTTAGAAGAAAAGGGTATCGCTGATGAAAGCCAATTGCGGAGTGGCGTTTACTTTGATTATGACTTAAAGGGGACGGGTGATTTTAAGTCTAACCTTTTTAATGACCTTGTAACCGGAGCCAGCGACTTTAAGCTATACTATGACCTTAGGGTATCAGAAATAGAGAATGACACGCGCATCTATGGTGATTTTTTTGATAATGTCGGGAACCCGTCCAACCGGGTTGCCGGGTTGAATACAATACCAAAATTTGGAGCTGAAGACCCATGCTCTAATAGCTTTAACTGGTCAAGTAACAGGGAGTCTTATGAGCTTTTGCTTGATGTAATTGTAGATGACCCTGTTCCATTAGCTAATGAAACGGATGAAGAAGGTTTGTCTGACACTCGATTGAATCCGGATGAAGATCACTTGACTTTGAAGGTTGGTAATTTTTATGAGAATTCGAAGGGTACGCCTCGTCTTCAGGTGGCAGTTGGCATTGATCCTGACACTGCCCAATGGAGAACAATCCCCTATGTAACGGTCGTTCCAAATTCTACCATCGAACTGTTTTATCCGCAAATAGCCGGGGGTAAGAATACCAATACTTACAATGATTGGTTGGGAAAAAACCTGATGTTTAGGGTCTCAAAAACTTTGATGAACGGGAAGGAAAGTTTTGGATCGGTGGTGACGGATGTCCGCTTTGATCCCCCTGGTCCCCAGTTTTTTATCCCCCACGTAACTCGCAGTGCCTGTGATGATACGATGGTAAATATTTTTGTACACCTGACAGATTCCAGAGAAGGTTGGTATAATGATGATGGGGGTAGTTTGTTTAAATGGAATTACGCTGTATTTAATCCAGGTTATAAAGAAGGAGATCGTCCAGTAAATTCGGGCTCTTGTATAATGGAACCAGTTTTTGACGATTCTGGTTCCGTTGAGGATGTCTTTAGGGTTATCCCAAATCTCCAGGATGGGGGAGTTAATCCTTTCATAACAACGGGAGAGTTGATTTTTAAACTGCAATTAGTAGATCCTGCAGACGAGAGTTTGGAATTCTGTACCCGGGAATTCTCAATTCCCGGCAAACCGGAGTCGGTAGAGGTAAGTCATCAGGATGCCAGCAGACCACTGAATGGGTCCAGCTACCATTTACTAAGCATGGTTAATCCCTATGCCGTTTTAGATATTATTGACACTTACGAATTTGCCGATCTTCGAAAGCCATATGTAATATATAAGGGAGATGAGCCCATTCAAAAAGTCGCCTGGGATTTGCCTCCGTCTTATGCGGAGCTGAGTTCTCCAGAGCAGTATGGAGTGTATCGTTCATTTATGGAGGATTATGGCCTGCAATTCTTAAATGGAACCAGACCTAATGACCGAAGTAGTCCTTTTGGCCGTTATTTTGAGACGCGTTTTGCTATTTGGAAAACTCAAAATAAAGAGCCCTTTTTATACGAGGGAGAGCATCAGGAGTCAGAGAGATCCTTTAATAATTCCATAATATCAGGAGGATACACAAAACTTCTCTCCCAAAACAAAAGATATTTGTTTTCATTTAAGAGGAATGAGCTTGATACTGTAAAAAGAGTATCTTTCGTGTTTCAAAATGGCAATTTAGGTTTTGCTGGAGCTTTTTCTGTCAGTGATGACACTGGTGATATGTTTTACGCATTAGAGGATGGAAATCTTCAAAGAGTACTTGGAGGGAATGCTCAAAATATTGATTTTCAAGACGCTGGGACACTTGTGGTTTTTGATTACAACTCTGGTGTTTTAATAACGCGTGAACCTGGCAAAACCTTAAATAGCCATCCCTTTTATTGGACGACTATCGGTCATAACGGAACAATAACCAAGAAGAAAATTGCAGATGCTGGCAAGAATATTAAGATATCTTCTGATGGGAAGAGTTGCTTCTTTACCTCAATCGACGGCTTAAGTCTCTATGCTTATGATGGAGCAAATCTAACATTGCTTAATAATGATCTTCAAATTTCTAGTATTGTTGGAGTCGACACCGCTAATAAACTCTGTTTGTTTAGAAGTGGCACAACTGTTTATTCCCAGATTTATGACATGGCTCATTATTATAGTGACTTTTTCTCACTTAATTATTTCAGAGATTGGGAATTACAGTTTAAAAATGATTGCTGGAATCGATGGATTCAGGAGCGTTACGGATACCGGCTCTATGGAGTGACTCCCAATGTTAGGGAGACTTATGAGCTGGTTGATAAAGATGGTTGCAGCATTCCATTTGAGGTGGAGGTACGAATTCCGGAATTACCTGATTTGGATCATGAAGTAACAACCTCTCCTACAGGCTGGTGCTCCGCCGATGGCATAGTTACCATTACCTATGAAGGAGGCGGAAGCCCTACCTATTATGCGGAAGGGGATTCTTTATGTATTCCGGGAGATGAGATTTCGGTTGGAGGCATTAAATATGGTGTAGAAAAATTAGTCCAATTTCTTAATGATGAAGGACGAACCTCTGCGACCTATTCAATTTTGCTTTCGGTTCCGGGTGCGGTTACCGTGGAAAAGAGGGATGTGACTTGTGTGGAACAGGAAACATCTAATGGAAGAATCAAACTGACACTGACCCCTGACTCATCAGGTGAAACAAGCGCAATATTTCACCTGACCAACTCCTCCACAAGGAAGGTGTTTTCGGACACGATAGTTGGCTCAAACTCCTTGTCAACTTTCTTTATTGATTTGGACGCAGGTTGGTATGAGGTCGAAGTCTCTGTAGGGGGTTGTCCTGTTTATTCTGAGTCCATAGAGCTGGAGAATCGGCAATTTTCAGCAATCTGTACGCCAACTTCGGCAGTTGCTTTTGGTGGAACAGGAGCGCTTAGCTTTGAATTTCTCAATCAAACAGGCAATGTTTCCTGGGCAGGTGATTATCCGGCTCAACTTCAAGCGGTGCCAGAGCCCAATGCGACTTTTAATGGTATTTCTCCTGGTATTTATGATGGTATTATTGCAGTGCATACGGATGGATATGGTCGGACTTGTAACTTTGAATTGCCAGAGGTCGCCATCTATTCTCCCAAAGTGTCCGCAGAAGTTGGATTGGTGGTTGTTCGAAATGGGGAAGAAACTGCGGTTCAATTATCAAGTGTTATCACTCAAATGAACACTTTGGCTTCTGTTCAGGCGGAAATGCAATTGTATAAAGACTTGGAGCTGCTTGAGCAGGAGAGTGTTATTTTTGAGGATGGTATTTATGGGCTGAATGAGCTGGCTTTAATGGAAGATGGAGATTATAAACTTATGTTTTCCTGCGATAATGGGTCCATCGAATTGGCAGCTTTCTCGCTTCCCCTACCTTCATTAACCTACGAAATGGAACTTTCGCCAGCTTTATGTCCTAATGCTGATAATGTGCTTACCTATAATGCGTTGGCCGGCGGATTTGGCTCCGGAAGTTACTTGTTGGGCAATGACGGAAGTCGCTTTTCTGAACAGAATAACTGGTCCTTCTCCGGCTTTAAATCCACTGTGTACTTGCAGAATAACGTTTTCGATGAGTATTTGGTTTTTGGAAGTGAAGTTGAATTTACTGGCACATTGACACATATAGTAGAGGAAGATCTGTTTTACCCTGAAAGGGTTTATGCGAAAATTTCTCGATCTAATGTCTCTTGTAATGGCAGTAACAACGGTCAAATCTCCATCAGCAATGCTCAGAATGGAAGCGGCAATTATGAATGGCGACTGGGTAATAGCGACGTATGGAGAGATACAATTGATGTCTCTGATCCCTTGTCAGCCGGGGACTATGTGGTGTATTTGAGGGACAGTGGAAATGAATGCACGGAGGTGAAAATTGGAACGGTTAACATTGAGGAACCGCCTGTGCTTGAGGTGGTTGCCAAGGACAGTGTAGTGCCGGTATGTGCAGATGGCACAGGCTCCGTTTCTTTAAGTGTTGATGGGGGTAATGGTTTTTATAAGTTTCAGTTATTGGCCGAGGATGGAGAGGTTCTGGAGGAATATCCACCTGCAGAGCAGTTGGTTGAAGATACTTTGGAGGAAGTGCTTTTTACAGCGGATAGTACAGTTGTCTTTCCAGGGTTAGCTCCCGGATTCTACACAATATCTGCCATTGATTATAATGGTTGTGATGTTGACGCGACCTTTGATTTGCCTGGCTATGATAACCCTAAAGCCAATCAAATTAATGTAGACCCTGTAGTTTGTCACGATCAAAGCAATGGGGCAATCGAGATTGTAGAAACATCCGGCACAGGCCAGCTTGAGTTTTTGTATTTGTTGGACATGAATAAGGTTGAGCTGGATACTTTGGCGTTTCCAGATCATAAATTCGAGGGTCTATCAGCAGGCACTTACCGCTTGTTGTTGCAAGACGTCAACGGATGTCTCTCTGATACGGTGCAAAGGGTTGTGCAGCAGCCCTTGCCTTTGCAGTTGACGGTGGAGTCCGTTGATCACGTGGTGGCTAAAGGAGAGGGTAGCGGAAGAATCCGGGCGAAGGTTGATGGTGGAAATAATACGGAATTAATGACGGCTAAAGTCAGTCGTTTGGGTTTGGAAAGCAATGAATTAGTTTGGGATGGTTCCTTGATAGGAGGTCGGCTTGAAAGGTTTAACAAGCTGATGGCCGGTATTTATGAAATTGAAGTCAAGGATTACAAGGACTGTTTGGTGGTGTCAGATGCCATAGAGGTTTTGGAGCCGGAGGAGGCTTTAGGCATAGAGACCTTAGAGATAATAGATGCTTTGTGTAAGGCCAGGATAGGCAGTTTCAGCATCCAGGGAACTGGAGGCTGGGGGGCATACTCCTACAAAATGGCTACGGATGGTGGTTACACGAGCATATCTACCTTTGAAGAATTGTCTGCAGGTTCCTACGAAGTAATGGTAGAGGACTCTCTGGGTGCAAAAGTTAGCTCGTTTATCACCATAAATGAGCCGGACTTGCTGATGACCAGGGTGGTGGATCAAACGCTGCCTACCTGCGACAACAATGGGGTTTTGGAGGTCGAGATTTCTGGAGGGAGCTGGCCTTATCAAATGAGTTATGATTATGAAGCTGAACCCTTAGAAATAGCATTCCCCCAAATTGTAGCTCTTGACAACCTTTCAGCAGGAGATTTTTCATTGACAACCATTGATGCCAATGGTTGCCGCTCGGAAGTGAGACAATTGTTAAGTGATGTCAATTTACTGTCTATTATTGACTTTGAATGGGATTATCCTTCGGCGCCCGGCTCCGAGGATGGTCGAGTAAAAGCATTGGTTCAAGGTGGAAATGCTCCTTTCGAATTTGAGTGGAAAAGGTTGCCGGCACCTGGGGCTGAATTAGCATCTGAGGGTGCAGAGTTGAGTAATGTGGGTGCTGGTTATTATGAAGTTACGGTAAGCGAAGCCGGCGGTTGTTCACAAAGTGACCGGTTTTATTTGTCGGCGATAACTGACGGGTTTTTGACAATCAATGAATTGGGGCACGAGACCGCTTTTGCTGCCAGTGACGGATTTGCCAGCTTGTTGGCTGGTCAAAGCATCCTGACTTCTGTGGAGGTGTTTTATCCGGGCGACCGCTTTGAAACTTTGACGGGTGATAGTCCCTCAATAATTGAAGGAGCTGTTTTGCTCAATGACTTGCCCGGTGGTAAGTACCTGGTCAGGGCCACTGGTCCAGTAGGCATGGAAGTGGCCGAATTTGAAATTGAAACTTATAAGGCTTTTGCTTTTGGCGTGGTTAGCGTTTCCGATGTAAGGGAAAGGGGATTGTCGGATGGTTCGGTAAGCATTGCCGTTGTTGGTGGAGCTCCTGATTTTGTTTTTGAATGGGAAGCGGTAGATGGAGATCTCTCGGTGGCCAGTTACAGCAGTAACGCCAACATTGGCATTGCCGAAGGTTTATCAGCCGGTTCTTATAGCGTAAGGGTGACCGACCGATACGGCAACGAAATAGATAGGATTGTAGAGGTGCAACAACCACCTGCAGCGCTTGAATTGGAGGTGGCTGACACTCGGAACCAGAGTTGTAATAGCTACGAGGATGCTTGGGTACAGGTTAGTGCAACAGGCGGATGGGGCGACTATCAGTTCCGGCATGCCCATGCGGATGAATTTGAAAATCCCCGACGTTGGAACAATTTACCAGTGGGCGAACATAAATTCTTTACCATAGATCAAAAGGGGATTGTGGACAGTGTAAGCATTACCATAACGGAGCCTGATTTGTTGCGTGCCAATGTGGCGTTGATCGACAGTGTGGCTTGTTTTGGCGATTCCAACGGCCAGGTTTATTTTGAGTTGACGGGCGGTACGGCTCCTTATCGGTTTGCCCTCTTGGAGAAGGATCTTTTTTGGTTGGACCGCACTGCTGAGCTTACCACAGACGAGGGTGAGCGCACTTTTTATCTGGATAAGGATTTGGCCGAAGGACAATTCGTTTACCGCTTTGCAGATGCCAATAACTGTTTGGCTGCCGACACACTATCGGTTTATATACCCCAGCCTGATGAATTGCTATTCAGCTTAACAGAAGTTGTCCATACCACTTGCAATACCGACAACGGCAGTATTGAGGTGGCATTGCAGGGTGGCACTTTGCCCTACCGTTATGAATGGACCGACGACTCGGGTTCGGTTTTCAGTACCGATGCGTCTGTCGACCAGCTCAAACAAAATGGTTTCTATCAGCTAAAGGTGTGGGATAAGCACAACTGTCAGCAGCAATGGGAGCATGGCATATTGCCTTCTACCCTTCCCGTAATTACAAGTGTAGCAACGGAGGCGGTGCTATGCTATGGTGATAGTAATGGGATGGCCTCTGTAGCTGGGGTTACCCCTGCAGAGCCTTATGCACCTTATGATTTTAGATGGTCGAACAGCTTAGTAGGTGATACTGCCACATGTTTTCAGTCCGGCCGGCATTCTGTGACGGTTCATGATACCAATGGTTGTGAAACCACTAAGTACTTCAACATTGCAACGCCCGATACGCTCGGATTGAGTTTGTTGCAGTTGAGAGAGCCGCATTGTTATGGCTATAACGATGGACAAATTGAGATACGCCCCTTTGGAGGTGTGGGTTCATACCGCTTTTTGTGGAGCAATGGCGACACGGCCAGTGTCGCCAAGAATCTGGCGAAGGGAACGTATCAACTGGCTTTCACTGATTTGAACAATTGTCTTTTTGAGCAAACCTTTGCCATCAATGAACCCCCAAAGGAGGTGGTGGATTTGGGTGACGACTTCACCATGTGCCCGGGTAACAGTCTGGTGATTGATGGTCGCAACTTTGCCGCGCATGAATGGAAGAAGGAAGAGGCGTTAGTGTCCGACGAGCGTTACTTGACCGTAGCTTCCGAAGGAGAATATGCCTTGCGGGTGACCAACGACCGGGGCTGTTTTGCTTATGATACCCTAGCAGTAAGCATCGGTAACGATGCTTTGAAAGCGGACTTCCTAATGTCCTCTGATGCCATCCTGGGTGATACCATCCTGATTTTTGAGTTATCGAACCTTCCGCTGGACAGTCTTTCGTGGGTGTATCCGCCAGAAGTCTTCAGCAACGAAACGCCAATGGATACGGATGATTACATCCTTCATCTAAAAACGCTGGACCACGGCATGTATAATGTAGCGCTTTATGCCTATTCGGGTGGCTGCTTTTCGCAGCAGGTGAAGCAAATAGAAGTTAGAGCCGGGTCTGATATAGTGGATGAGGATGACTTTGTGGGCTATCAGGATCCGCTGATCAAGCACTTTGTCGTCTCGCCCAATCCCAACGACGGGCGCTTCAACGTAAACGTTGAGCTGCGCGAGTCGGCCGATATTCACCTGGCCGTATTTAGTGTGAGTCAGGGTGTGAAACTCGAAGAACGCCGACGGTCGGGGTTGGATGACTACGCCGAATCCTTTGTGTTGGCCAATGTCAATACCGGTGTGTATGTAGTAGTGCTGTCGGCCGGCAGTGAAAGACGACAAATTAAAATAGTAATCGAATAAGGACCCGTGATGCGCCAAACCCTACTCATATTGTCCCTGTTAGTGCAAATGTTATTTGCACCCCAACCCGCGTGGACGCAAAGTAACTACCCCATTTATGTTTCGCCCACCTTGCTGCCACCCTATTCGCTCAAGCTTAGCGATTACAGCGCTTATGGTTCGCAGCGCATGATGGTTACCATAGTGGTCAATGACCTGGAAGTGGCCAACTTGCCGGTTAAACTCAGGGTGAAAATGGAAACGGCCGGTGTTACCATTGAGAATCCCATAACCATTAACACCACGCCCATATTTCTCGATGGGGGCAGCGCCACCGTCTTGTTTGGCGAGGATTTGGTCGATTACTTCAATATCAACAACCTTCAGTTTAAAGGATACAGCAAAGAGGCCTATCGGCGAAGTGGACAATTGCCCGAAGGCTTTTACCGGTTTTCGGTGGAAGTCTTGCATTTCCATACCAACCGGGTGATTTCCAACACTGGAAGCGTTACTGCCTGGATTGCGCTGGGCAAACCGCCCGTATTGCGCACGCCCAGTAACGACGTTGAGTTGGGACAATACATGAGTGTGCCCCTTACCTTTTCGTGGCTGGCCAGTAATGTGGGCAGTCCTGTCTCTGCCGGCAGCATCCGCTATAAGTTCGAGATGTGGGAAGTCCGAGTTAAGGGTGTTAACCCCTATACCATCGTTGGTTCAATGCCCGTATTTCACGATTTTGTAACCAGCAGTACATCTTACTCATTTAACCCTGCTGCGGTGATGATGGAGGAGGGACTGACCTATGCCTGGCGGGTGACGGCCTTCGACGAGAGCGGTCTGGTGCCTTTTGAGCAGAACGGACAAAGCGAAGTACGCACTTTTAGGTACAAATCGCTCTGTGAGGAAGTGCAGACTGTTACCACGGCTGCATCGGGCCAAAAAGGGTCCTTTACCTGGACGCCTGATCGCAACCACACGTCGTACAATGTGGAAGTGCGCAATACCGCCTCAGATTGGTTTCTGGCCAACGAGACTTTCGACAGTAAGGTGGAGTTTTATGAGTTGGAGCGGGGACAGACTTACGAAATGCGGGTTCAGGCCGTCTGTAATGGCAATGCCTCCTCCGTCAGTGGTTATACGGCATGGACGGCCCTTACCCTACCCGAAGCTCAGCCAAGGGACAATTCCGATGAGTGCCCCGATTGCGGCTGTAGGGACGACCTGCCAGATGTAACGCTGACCAATTTTGAATTGCGACAGAATTTGGCACCCGGCGATACCCTCTCCAATAAAACCGGCACTACCCGCTTTGTTGTACAAAGTGTGGAGCCCCAGGGAGATGGCATTTATAAAGGGGTGTTCTACTTTTGGGCCGAAATATGGGGCGTGAAAATTCCCTGTGATTTTTGGGATTTGCAAGTAAATACCGACAATGTAATTGTCAACATGGACTACCAAAGCATCAACGACCCCATGTTCCTGGTCGATGTAGACGCCCTGATAGCAACCGGTAGTGAACTTTTGGACCAGGTGGCAGTCATTACCACCAATACTGCGATTGTGGATACCCTTGAGGTACTTGTGGCTTTCGATTACCTTGCGGTGCAGGATGGCATGCTGGTGGCCATTGTGTTGAACGAGGACGGAGAGCCTGTTGAGACAGACCTAAATATAAGTGTCGAGCAAGCAAAAAACGCTTTAATCACCAATGAGTTTGGCGATGAGGTGGTCGTTACCTCCAAAGGAGAGGTCATGGGTGTTAAAGAATACCTGGCAACTGGTGGCAACAGCCGGTTGATGCAGAACTACAAAGAGGAGAAGGAGCGCAATGAACTGAGTGAAGGCACCATGATCAATTTTGCCGCCCACGCCGCTCAAAAATATGGCTTCGACCGCTACTCAGAAGAAAAATCTGCCCTGCAACATCTGTACCCTACCCTGCATAACGGCTATCGCCCCGCTTTCAAGAGCGTCGAAAGCTTTAGGTACGACAAAGTCGGTGTCGATTTAACAGCTGGATTGAGCTTCCGGGACGAAATGGGCGTGCCAGCCATCGCCATGGATGGGGGCGTGTCTGTTCAGGGCACTCAGTCCGGCAGCAACCGCGCCTTCTATGCCTACCGTGCGTTGACTGACAGCACTGAAGAACTTGTGGGCAAACTCAATGTGCTGAGTTTCGACAATGCCCCCAAGCGGGTACACATCATCCCTGTAAACGGTGCTATAATCCCTTCCCAAATCGATTTGCAGACAACCCTCAACAGGGTTTACAGTCAGGCCATCGCCACATGGACCGTTGTTCCCGAAGCAGGCGTAAACGTGGAGTTTCCCGGTGGCCGCATGACGCATGATGGTTCCGGTGGTTTAAGTACTTATAACAAAGACCAGGAAGCCATCGTAAATGCTTATGTGTCCAGCGGCCGTCAAATAGAGCGCGATGATCTATACCTCTTTTATGTAAAAGATGCTACCTTTAAGGACCGCAGCCTCGCCGGTTACATGCCCCTCCAACGTCAGGTGGGTTTCATTTACGACAACCCCACCCTCGAAACCGTAGCCCACGAACTCGGCCACGGCGCCTTCAACCTCCGCCACACCTTCAGCCCCAAAGCCTACCTGGCTCCCGAAGGCAAAACCCAAAATTTGATGGACTACGCTGGGGGCACGGAACTTTGGCAGGAGCAATGGGACTTGATTCATA
>DHVH01000244.1 GCA_002412555.1 Marinilabiliaceae bacterium UBA5213
TCAAGAATTGTGTCCATGCATTTCCAAAAACCGGGATGGCAAAAAGCCGCCAACTGCCCTTGCTCAGCTAATTTTTCAAAACAATCACGTTCCAGAATGCTGTTGTCATCTTTTAGAACATTAAATATTTCCGGCTCGAAAACCATAAAACCGCCATTAATCCAACCATCACCATTGGTTGGCTTCTCTAGAAAATTGGAAACAAGCGGACCAATAAATGCCAATTCGCCAAAACGAGCAGGGGGATGCACTGCTGTAATCGTAGCAATTTTTTTTTGGGCAATATGGAACTCCAACAAGGCGTTTATATCTATGTTACCAACGCCATCTCCATAAGTCACCATAAACCGTTCACCTTGCAGCAAATGTTCGAGGCGTTTAATTCGTCCACCCGTCATGGTTGAAAGTCCCGTATCAATCAGATGCACTTTCCAATTTTCATTACCTTCAGTTTGTGGCTCTACTCTCCCAGTGCGAAAATTTATGGTCACCGAATCATTCATCTGGTAATATTCCAAAAAATAACGCTTTATCACCTCTGCTTTATAACCTAAGGCAACAATAAATTCATTTAACCCAAAACTGGAATAATATTTCAGAATATGCCAGAGAATTGGTTTATCGCCAATCTCTACCATGGGCTTTGGTTTTACAACTGTTTCCTCAGAGAGTCTGGATCCAAACCCTCCGGCTAGAATAATAACTTTCATTTTTCATCTCCCAAAAAAATATGTGAACAGCTTATGTTTAATTACCGATAACGGGTAATGTCATATCACGGTCTATAAATCTACGAAAAAACAATTCCAATGTAACCAGAACACTTAATGCTTTGGTATGGTTAAACTCGCCCTGCATATGTTGATCAAAAGTACTGCGTAACGTGTCTGGTTGAATTATCCCTCTCTCAAGGGATTGTTTCGAAAACAAGATACTTTCTAACCACATGTGGTTAATCGGTGTGCGCAGCAAATTATGCATATCCGTAAATGTGGAAGAAGGTGGTTTGATCTTGATTGGTTTTATTATTCCCAATCGAGCAAAAAGATTTTTTTCTTTTTTGAGAAGTTTCTGTTGAAATTTTTCTAACGTGGAAGGATGATACAGTGGTCCGCCGGAGATCTTTGAAAGTTCGGGGGAAATTGCTTTGAGCGCATCAATTTCCAATTTGCGCTTCCAACGTAAGTGCAAAGGTGCATTTAACAACAAATTCACCAGGGATGCATCATAAAATGGTTCAGTAAACTCCATTTTGTGCGTAATCATGGGCAAACCAGAAACCACGCCTACGGCATACAAATTAAGCATGTAAGAATCTATCAGATTATCCAGACTATCAGTTTGAATGCGGTTCAAATCATAGAGAAAATTATCCTTTACCGAATTTCCTACTTGTTTTAACCAATCTTGCGTAAACCAACCATTCCAATCTGGTTCAGCAATATATGAATTGCGGTTCTTGAATAATGCAAGACCTATATCCATTCCAGAATTTAAATCATGGTGTTCAGATCTGGCTGCATATAATATTTGATCCAACCCGTTCCCTAAAACAACTGTGGAAAACCGATCCGCAATTTCAGTCAGGACGATTCCATGGCATGTAAAGGCATTGAATAAGCCGTCTACTCTCCAAACCATACTTTCAGCATTTTCTATCAAATAATTTTCTTTTAAGATTAAAGTGTAATTTTTTAAACCAGCCTGTTTGGCAATACTCCTCGCCCGCATAACATCCCGTGACCCTTTTTGCCCATAGGTTACTGTTACCGGCTTTTTCCCATTTCTCAAGGCTAAAGCTGTGAGAAAACGAGAATCAAGCCCGCCGCTCAAAGCTATAATTGTGTCGATGGCTTCTAACCGGCATTCAACAGCGGATCGGCTCAACTCAACAAACTCATCCAGATAATCTGCGTCTGTACGGTTTTGGGTCGGCTGATGATACACCATGGGTGAAGATTCGGTTATACTAATATTCCCATCCTTAAAGGTTAGAACACTGCCAAATGGAACTCTGCGTATCCACCGGAAGAATGTCCGATCATGGCCAATCTGATCCATCGCCAGATACTCCATAACTGCAGGTTCATCCAGGGTTAAAGGAACCGTTTGTAACGCGATTAATGTTTTTATTTCACTGGCAAATACAAATTCATCTTCAAAATAATAATAAAATAGTGGTCTTAATCCAAATCGATCCGGAACCAATATTAATGTACGCTCACCTGGATTCCAAACAACGCTTGAGATTCCTCCATTCACAGAAGCCAATGCCCCTACCCCTTCCCGTAAATATTTTTCCAAAACACTTTGAACGCGATTAACCTTATTGTCACCTGTATAGTCTGTAGATGAGGTAGTCATGAAATCATTGCCATTACAGACCTGCCCATGAATCATCAATCGAATACCATCCGGGCTGCATACCGGCTGCTGATCCCTAATAAACGAATGAGAAGCTTCTCTTCCAAAACCAACACCACCTGCCTGATCAATCCAAAAATCCGAATAATACTGGCCATGGGCCTGCATACTACTCGCCAAAATAGCCATTTGCGTTTCCAGACACTCTCTTTTTTGACTGACCATTCCAAATAGCCCAGGCATACTGAATAAACCCTTTCTGAATAAAGTTATTGGATTAATAAATCTTCCCTAAATTTTCTCCACCCCATTCGGCGAAATCCACTAAAAATGGATTTGCGAAAAACCATTCCAAAGCAGACTGAGACTGATTCGGGATCCAAAACAACCATTCGGCTGTTTGCCATGGGCTTTCCACTGCGTGAAAACCCCATTGGTTTTTATGTAAATACAATCCATTCGTTTGTAATGGAGCGACTTCTCCTATATCGATCCTGGAAAAGTGATGCTTGACCGCGTATTCCAGTGTAAGTATATAAATAGAAGAGAGCGCGCCATTCTTTCGTAACTCTTTATCACCTTCTAACAATCCATTGATAATTCCATATAAGACCCGGTTACGGGGTAAAACAATCGTTCCAGCTACTCTTCCCCTATCCGGCAAACAGGAAAACAAAATACTGCCCGTTTCAGACATCTTCTGATAATATTCCAGTGAACCCGTATTAGCATAATCACCATGCTGGTTTTGAATCAAAGGTAAAAACATTCGATTATAAAAATAGGCAAAATCTTCTTCTTTTCGGCTGACCTCCAGAAAATAACCTTTCTTGGTTACCATTTGATAGTTGTGGTGTTGACGCGCTTTTAATTGTGAATGGATCAGCCCAACATCACAACCTGGCCCAATATCCATCACCATCCGCACTCGTCTGGGTGAAAAGACCCAATCCCCCTGATCGGGCTTCCAGCGATTCCCAGTACTTTGTTCAAGAATAATGACATCGGCCTGACCACTTAATTCAATAGCAACCTTCGGTCCATTCCAATAAAAACAACGCCCCATGGGCACCACAGTTTTTTCATTACTGCCATACAAAGAAAACACTAAATAGCGTAATGAACCTTTATCACCAATAAAAATAGTCGAAAATGGTTTTTCATTTTCTCTGGATTTTCCGGTAACATGAAAAATCTCTGACTCCATATTCACCAACCACAGTGAATGTCCGCAGCGAAAGCTGGTAAATATTTTTAGACCAAATTTATTGAAAGGAGTATTACTGGCTTCCCAAAATTTACCCACCCAATCATCTGTAAACGTTGTTAATCGTTTATCTAACCAGCGCCGTATAGGATTCATGGCGCGATAGCTTCTTAATAAAAATGGAGGTGTTTGAACTTTAGGTATAATTGCTGTCATACTATTTGTATTTAGATGAAATTATTTCTAATTCATTTTTTCCTAACCATATAAGCAGCTATCCGTCTTAAAACCAATGAAAATCTTATGCCTCATCCAAAGTAGGTTCATAAATCATTTTCATGTGACTTCCACCCCACTTTGCAAATTCAATTAGAAATGGATTTGCTGAGAGCCAATCCAAAGCCGGTTCAGAAACCTTCGGCATCCAAAATAACCATTCATTAACATGCCAGGGGCTTTCAATTGGAAAAAAGCCCCATTGTTTTTTATGCTTAAAAACACCATCGTTTTGCATGGATAATGTTTCGCCAACATCTATTCTTCGAAAATGTTGTTTTACTGCATATTCCACAGCAAAAATGTAGGTTGAAGCTAAAGCACCCTGATTCATCAAGGATTTTTCCCCACCCAAAAGACCATTGATTAATGCGTACAACACATCTCCCTGGGGATACATTAAATTACCTGCAACTTTTTTTCCATCCGGTAAACAGGTAAACAAAATACCGCCGCCTTTTCTCTTAACTATATCCGCATAAAATACCTTAGAGCCGTAACTAGCAACATGACCATACCGGTTTTGTAGTAATGGCACAAACATCCGCGTATAAAAATAATCAAAATCCTCCGGGTCGTTACTGTAATACGGGTAAAATCGCATCCGGCGTACTTTTTGATAGTTATAAAACATGTTGGCTTTCAATTTCGAATCAATGGCATCAACATCTACATCCGCTTCAAAATCCATCACCAAGCGCACACGGTAGGGAGTCCGCACCCAATCTCCTGTTTTTGGAACCCAGTGTGCATTTCTATTTCGTTCAATTACTATCAGGTCGGATTTTTCTAAATATTGGTCGGCAACTTTTTCTATTTTTGAGAATAAACACCGGCCCAAGGCTTCTTCCGTTGTTTCACCTTCTCCAAAAAATGTATAGATCAATAATCTCAGGTTACCTTTGTCACCGAAATACATCAAAGTAAAAGGCTTTCCCGATTGAACCTCATTTCCATGAATTAAGAAGACTTCAGTCTCCAGGTTTGCGAGCAGTAAATGATATTGCTGGCGAAAACCTGTCGTCATTGGAACAGCAAAGCGATTCATGAGTTTTTCCGAAGGCCTACTCGCCTTGGCAAGCCAGTTATCGGTAAGGGTTGTTAAACTTTTATCCAACCAATACCGAGCAGGCTTTAGAACACGATATCCACGTAAAAAAAACGGAGGTTTCTGATTCTTTTCAATAACGTAGTTCATACTTTTTTCCTGTTTTCAAAAAAAGGTTGAATATTTGACCCTGCCCATTGGGCAAATTCCGGCAAAAATGGATTTTCTGATAACCAATGTAAGGCGGTTTGTGATGCATTCGGTACCCAAAACAACCAATCCGTTGTATGCCACGGGCTGAGTTCGGGAGAAAACCCCCATTGCCGTTTATGGTTAAACAATCCATTGGTACTGATTGGCATGACTTCACCGATATCCACCTTTAAAAAGCGGTGTTCAATAGCGTACTCGATAAAAAATATATACATTGAAGAAAGCGCACCGTTACGCCTTAATTCTTCATCCCCATCTAATACACCGTTAATCACCCCATATAAAACCGAATTTCGTGGAAGAACAAGGCTTCCCGCTACTCTTTCTCCCCCTGGCAAACACGAAAAAAGGATTAGTCCTTTTTTTGCCATTCTTGCGTAATAATCCCAACTGCCATGTGTAGAGATATCTCCATATCTCTTTTCAATGGAAGGCAAATACATCCTTTCATAAAAGAACTTTGCGTCTTCCATTTGATTGCTGACTTCCAACGAGTATTGCATTTTACGCACCATCTGATAATTATGGCGCTGCAAAGCTTTCAGCTTTTTATTCATTTCATTGGGTTGTATTCCTGCTTCAAAGCGATGAACCATTCTTATCCAGCGCGGTGTTCGAACCCAATCTCCTGAATTTGGCACCCATTTTTCATAAGTGCTCCGTTCCAAAATAATCAGATCGGCGGAGGTTTTCATTTGATTCGCAATCGATCCCATCTTCCAGGCTAAACAACGTCCCAAAGGCTTACTTTCAGCTGAATTACGAGTATAAAGTGATTGGATTAAGAATTTTAAGGTTGCTTTATCACCAACATACAATGTTTTTAAAGGTTGGTTATTCCTCACAGTAAGGCCGGTCAATAGAAACACTTCTGCTTCCAAATCTGAGAGCATTCTCCTATAGAAACTACGAAACTCGCTACATATCGGTATAGTTATCATTCTGAGTTTTTCGTTACGTGTTTCATAAGCTCTTCCGATCCAATCATCAGTGAGCCTGGTCAAATATTGAGTTATTCGATTACGTATTGGACTAAGCGCTCGATACCCTCTCAAAAACAATGAGGGTCGCTCACCCTTCGAGATCAGATTCATAATTCTTGTGTTGTTTAACTCAACCACAATTCAGACCTTATATCAAATCGCTTTAAATAATCCCTAATTTCATTGATGTAAACCGGATTCATCACAATCACATGCTTTGGGCGGGTTGCTAGCAATGCTTCCGGAGGTATAATTTCTTGTCCTGTTCCAGGAATAAACATGCCTTGCTTACGTGGATTAATATCAACAACTTGTTTGATTTCTTTTGCACACAATATATTCAAAAAACTAACGCCCTTTGCGCCGGCGCCCCAAATAACAACCTGTTCTTTTTTTTCATTTACCCGTTCCAAGGTTGTTTGCCATTCTTCAATTTTTTGGTGTGCCTTTTGTGTAAAGTGCACCTTCTTTGAAAAATCCCGATTTCCATCCCTGAAATCTAAATTTTTCTGTTGGGCCAACCTGAATTCAACCGAAAGATATTGTCCGGAAAATGATTCGTATAAATCGAGGATTTCGAATCCCCATTTTTCAATTAAGTAACGCAGTGATTGAGTCGTAAAATATTGGCAATGTTCATAAATCAAATCCCACAATGCGATTGAACGGCATGTATAGTCAAAATTGGGAACCTCAAAGTAGAAAACCGTTTGGGGAAAACGCAACGCATTCTGGCACATCACGTTTAATAATTTCCCTGGGTCAACCAGATGTTCTAAAGTATGCCGAGAACACACCAGATTAAATCCCTGATCAATATCTGCCGTGCTGTAATATCCCCGAACAAATTTCAATCGCTCTCCAATGGGGTCGTGTTGGAAATCCGGTTGATATGAGGGATCATAACCCACGCCTTCATTTTGCCCTGTTTCACAAATCAACTTAAGAAAATCTCCTTGCCCGCTGCCAATCTCAAGTATTCGCTTTTCTCGTAAGTCATATTTTTTTATTAAGGAATTGGATAGTAAGTCAGCATAAGATTTGAAAGCCGCTGAGAAAAACAGAGAATTGTCATATGGTTGCTCATAATCTAACCTGCCCGGTTCAAATGCCTGATTAAAAACGTGCCCGCAAGAATAACAGAAACAAAGCTTCATTTCCCCCAGTGGTGCTGATATGGCTTGCTGCCTAAAAGGCCATAAATTTCCAATATGGACCGGCATGTTGTCCAGGTAAAAAAAATCTTTAAATTCAATTGATGAACAAACCGGGCACTTACTAATCGGAGTTATGTGCATGTCAAGATCCGCAGTTTTATAATTATTGTAACCTGTGGGCTGCAAGCTGTTGTTAACTTGCAGCCCTTAATCAGGGGACTGATAAAATCAACGCACTAGCAACGGTAGATAAACTTTGAAATCCGCTACATCAAATGTGCCAAAGGTTGCTGTCACTGTTTTTGCTTCATTCATGGTTACCACACAAACATCCACTCCGGAACATCCGGAACCGCTCCAACCATTGAATGTAGAACCGTCTGCTGGTATCGCCGTTAATGTTACAACTGTATTCATTGTAAAATTAGCTGCACATGTAACTCCACAACTAATACCACCCGGTGAACTGGTGACTATTCCATTTCCTGTCCCGGTTTTTGTTACAGCAAGAATATTAGTACCCAAAACAAATATCGCCGATACCGATTTATCTCCGGTAATAGTGATGGTACAACTCCCAGTTCCTGTACAAGCTGGTTCACTCCACCCGACAAACGTTGAACCCGGTGTTGCAACCGCTGTTAAAGTTACTTGCGAGTTGTAATCATAATCAGCCGAACAAGTAGCGCCGCAATTAATTCCGCTAGGCACACTGGTTACTGTTCCAAAACCATCACCCATTTTTGCCACAGACAATGTATATTCATTTAAAGTAAATTCTGCAGTAACAGTTTTGATATCATCCATCGTCACAACACAGGTACCTGTCCCTGAGCAACCAGATCCACTCCAGCCAGTGAATGTAGAACCAGTTTGGGCACCCGCAGATAATGTTACCTGGGTATTAAACGGGAAGTTAAAGGAGCAAGTAGTTCCACAATTGATACCTGAAGGAATACTACTGACCATACCACTGCCTGTACCTGTCTTGACTACTGTCAAAACATTTGTCCCTAATGTAAATGTTGCTGTAACAGTTTTGGCCTGATCTACTAAAACAGTGCAAGTTCCTGTTCCGGAACAACCACCTCCACTCCATCCCCCAAAAGTGGAACCGGTTTGTGCAACAGCAGTCAAAATAACCGTTGACCCATACTCATAATTGGCTGAACAAGTCGCGCCACAAATTATTTCACCCACATTACTGGTGACTGTTCCCGAACCTGTACCATTCTTTGCCACTGTCAATGCAAAATCATCTAATGAAAAAGTAGCCGTAATTGCTTTAGGACCATTCATTACGACCGTTTCAACCAAGTTGGTCGAAACCAGATCACCACTCCAGCCATCAAATACCGATCCTGTATCTGCATCAGCCGTTAGAACAACCGATTCACCACAGGTATAAACGGTCTTGTCCGGATTTGCGGCAACATTACCATTGCCAACTTTGGTGATGGTAATGTCATTTACCCCTGTATCATCAACAATGATGTCACTATCATTCAAATTCCAGAAGTAATCGAC
>DHVH01000206.1 GCA_002412555.1 Marinilabiliaceae bacterium UBA5213
ATATGGATAATGTGACGGATGAATTCCATACCTATACCCTGGAATGGTATCCTACCCATATGGATTGGTATATAGATGATGTCCACATATTCAATTTTGAAAACGAATATAAAACTTCGGCTGAGTGGCCCTTTGACAAACCTTTTCATCTTCTGTTAAATATAGCCATTGGGGGAAATCTTGGTGGAACAGTGGATATGAATGGCGTGTGGCCGCAGCAAATGATAGTTGACTACATCAAAGTATATGATTTTAATCTGATTGAGCAGGATGATGAAGCACCTGAAAAGGTTACACATTTAGAAGTCGATCCTAAGTGGACCACGGCCAATGTCACCTGGCATGTTGCAAGAGACAACGTTGGCGTATCATTTTATAAGGTTTTTATCGATGACTCAGAAGTTGGAACTACTGCCGGATCAAGTTTTTCTGTGACCAATCTGGAGCCTTTAACCACATATGAAGTTGCCATACAAGCCGTTGATTATGCCGGCAATGAAGGAGCACTTGAATATTTGACATTTTCTACCATCGACGTGTTGAGTTATGCGGTGCCTGGACTTATTGAGGCTGAAGATTATACATATATGCATGGTATAGATACACAAGAGACGCAAGATGTGGGTGGTGGTCATAATGTGGGTTGGATTGGTGCCAATGATTGGATGAGTTATACGATTAACGTTATTGAAACAGATACATATATTCTCGAATATAGATATGCCTCAGAAAATGTTTCTGGTAATATTATATTGTTGGACGCAGAAGATAATTTAATAAAGAGTACTTCTTTTACTCCTTCGGGAGGATGGCAGAATTGGCGAACAATCCAATCGGAACCTTTTCTGCTAAACGAAGGAGTCACTACCATTAAAGTAACAACCACCTCAGGTGGATTTAATCTTAATTGGTTTGAATTTTCTTTAGCCAATGGAAGTTCAATTCCCCACAATGCTGCTGATCGATATCAATTTTCTGTTTTCCCAATACCATCAGCCAATGGTGAACTTAATATTTCAATAAATGGATATTCCGGTGATTTGCAAGTTGCCATATTTTGCTTAAGCGGAAAATTGCTGTTTCAAAAAAATTTCAAACAATTTTCCAATACAACAAAAATCGATGGCCTTAATTTGGAAAAAGGCGTGTATGTTATATCGGTTGTTTCAGCAGACCATACTTATAATGAAAAACTGGTTGTAGAGTAGTAGTTAGAAGGCAGCCCGGGAGGATGGGCGTCTGGTGAACTGTTTATGGGGCGACAAGGAATTATGTCGCCCTAATAGCCATGACCTTGTCTTCGAACGATTCCCGGAACAATGATTTGCTTTTGACCTTTGTTTTATAGGTATAAATGGTATTTACGGAATAGTTTAAGAATTTGGCTAGTTTTTCATTGTCTTTAATGCCTAGGCGCATTAAAGCAAATATTCGCAATTCCGGCGTTAAAAAATCGCCTTTCTTTAATAGAATCTGATCGCCTTGTGCAAACAGTTGATTAAATGCTTCTACGAAATTGGGAAAGAGCTTTAGAAACACCTCGTCAAAATACTGATAAAGTTTTTCACGTTCTAATTTTAGATCGTTGTGCTTGATTACCGAAAGCACATCGTCGTATTGGCGCGAAACGATTTTTCGAGAAAGACTCTTGTGTAAGGCGTCTAGTTTTTCAATGTATCCAGAATTAATAGTAAAAAAGTAGCCGATATATTCTTCCTTAATAATGTTGGCTTCAACAAGGTTTTTGTTCATCTCGCTTAAGCTATTGTTGGTCTTTTGAAGCACAATTTTAACCTGTGTTATTTTCTTTAATTGTCTCAGAATAATCAGGAGAAAAGTGAATACCAATAAAGCAAGAATGGCTAAGGTGCCGGACAGCCAGCCAAAAGTGTTTCTTTGCTTTTCAACCATTTCCAGACGCTCCCCTTCAATAATTGGCAATATGGTTGCCAATTCAATTTTTCTGTGCCTGGCATTAAAATAGGTTGCTTCTTCCAGTGCTATAATTATATATTCGTACGCTTTCTTCTTTTCACCCTGTTCATAGAGCAAAGATGCCAGATTTCTTAAAGCGACCGTTTCCTTGGTGGCTGTCTTTATATCGGCAATGGCAGCCATGGTGAGATATTTTATCGCCTGATTCTTATGTCCCGTTATGGAAAAGATGTAGCCCAGGCTGGAGGTGGCAATGCCAAAATGATGTCTGGGAAGATCATGGTTTTGCATCCAGTATTCAAATGCATGTCTGGCACCTCTCCAATCAGAGTGTTTCATTCTTCGCAAGCTTTCAATGGCCCAATAAGTATTGGTGTTACTTTCGGCATACTGCAAGGCACTGTCAAGATAACTATTACCCTGGTCAATATAGTGGTTATAGAAAGTGGTGCCTTGAATAAAATCAGCAAGATCGTAGTAGGAACGGGCAGTTACCGAGTAGTATTCGCATTTAATTGAATCCGGCATATTGTCCATTGACATACTATAGAGTGTATCAATGGCTTCTTTGAACAATCCGCCTGACAATAATATAAAGCCCTGGCGGGTCTTCGCATAGTTGACCAAAACTTCATCTGCATTCCTTTTGGCTTGTAGTTTGGCTTGTTCTATATAATGATAGGCTGAGTCGTACACAAAAGATTGGTACTCATAGGCTAACTCAACGTAATATTTATAAATCATATCCTGATTCTTTATTTGTTGAGAAAAGGCCAGTGCACGTTTCAGCTCGCTTATACCGTGCATTTTGCTTTCAGTATAGGTGTCACGTTGAGCTATGGCCGCATCAAGTTCTTTAATTAAAATGGCATTGTTGGCATATACAAAGGAGGAAATTGCTGCGAAAAACAGCATGGTTATGAAAAATTTCATTTTGGAGACAATTATATTAATATACCACTGTCAGAAATAGGACAATCAAAGTGGTTCAAGATAACTATTTTTCCTTTTTACCGGGAGTGTTTGTTGGAACTTTTTTGAAAAAGTGAAAGCCTATAAGAACCTTATGCTGTAGTAGGTGATCCCAACAAGGATAATGGTTTCCTTGCTTAGAAGCAGAAAGGAGATTATAATGCAGGTTCTCCCTGATCAGTTATGTGTTGAAACTTGATGCTGCGGATAGAAAGGACATAGTTCTAGTAATGCGCCAATGCCCTCTGCGGTGGTTTTAGAGACTTTTGTTTTCTCGTTAGTCATTCCAAATCCTGTTTCCTTAATCTGAACTACAATTCTATTGTTAATTCTTTTTCTGAAATTGTAATAGAATCACCTTCGTCTGTATATTTTAGGGCATTTGAAACGTTGTTTTGGAAGATGGAGAACAATATTTTACTATCCGCAAAGACTGTAGTGTCTTCTTCGATTTTTTGAGCCGATTGGCATTTTTTATTTAATAGCCGTAATGAAAACCGGAATGCCTGATTCGTTGATGATATCCTTGGGGCTGTTTCCAAAAATGAGCTTTTTGATTTTTCCTTTTCCCTGAGTAAGGACTGCCACCATGTCAGAATGGTTACTTTTGATAAATCTTTTTAGGCCCGTTTCCAGTCTGTTGCTGTGAACTACGTTAACTGTGTAGTTCTCCAGTTTATGCTTCGATGCTATGTGTCGAATTTTTTCAATGGTTGATTCAGATTGTATTGCTCCATCGGTTTCTACATACACCAGATCCATTCTTGCCTGTAATGAGTGGGCAAATTCTGCAATCTTTTCCAGACCGTTATGATTTTCTTCTTTAACATCCAGAGCTACAGCTATATTCCTGATGGGATTTGAATGGGAGTCATTGCTGAGAATAATGGCAGGGCAATCTAGATCTCTTATGAGTTGGTCGGTCTCAGTATTGAATATCTGGCTAAGAAAGCTTTGTTTATCCCTACTTCCAATAACCAGTAAGCCTGCATCAAGTGATTTGATAATGCTTTTAAGGTCAGTTTTATTGTCACTAAATCTGACTATTGGTTTGATCCACACTCTGTCGGCAGAAATTCTTTTGGCTTCCTGATTTACAAGCAACTGATGTTTTCTCAACAATTCAGTATTATAGAAATTGACTTTATGCGTACTGAAAGTCGATGCGTCAGTGGTTGTGAACCATGACTGAATCTTGGCGGGTATAATTACATTTAAAAGTATTATTTCGGATTCTCCTTTCTGATTGGGAAGGCCCGCTGCAAATTGGGTGGCGTTAGCCGATAATCCATCAAATTCTGTGGTTACCAATATTCTTCTCGCTGTCATGCTTTTGTTTCGTTAGTTTTTTCTCCGTGGACTTTAACCGGAACATATTCAGTTCGTTGTGTTGACTTAGCTTTGCATGGATTTACCTCTATTGGGGTGTAAAACCTGCCCGGTAAAATAGGAAGCATCTTCGGAAGCCAGGAAGGCATAGCAAGGTGCCACTTCATATGGTTGACCCGGTCTTTCAAGGGGCACGTCTTTACCGAATTTGTCCACTTCTTCTTTTTCAACCAAACTTTTTGTTTCTTGGGCATCCCTATCTTCACTGAGATATACAATGGCAACATCTGCACCCTCACGTGCATAATGAACGGCAATAGCTCTTCCAATACCTGAATCACCGCCTGTTATGAGCGCCACTTTGTCCAACAGTTTGTCGGAGGCAATGTAGTTATTTCGAATATAAACCGGTTGGGGATTCATTTCATGTTCGTGGCCTGGCTGCTGCTGAGTCTGTCCGCTAATTCTTTCTGAAGTTTCTTCGTAGCTATTCATCGGATTTGTTTTTTATTATTTGTCATCAGGTGTATGTTTTAAATGCTGTTCAATATCTGTTCCTCTGAAAGTATTGAAGGTAGATGTTATCTGTTTTTTTCTATTTTAATCATGGGCCAGATTGTTAAAGTCTGATAAATAGTTGTTTATGGTCGTTGAGTTTTATCGCCAAGAATTGACCTGAACCGAATTTTGATGTGGAATAAATTCCCCTTGATGTACAATAATATCCCATTTGAAGGGTAATAAACGATTATTTGGTTGCGCTGATAAATTCTTGAAGGGTTTCACTTGTCTAGTATAAACGACCTATAAACAGGGGGGTTAAATAGTATAGAGCTTTGAGACACCTGTTTCTGTATCATGAAAAGGAATAGAGCTGGACTTGCGGTATGGAATTTGGGTAAGATACAGCCTAAGCTATACCCATCACTAGGACTAAAAAACATTACTGAAAAAAGTGACGGACGTAGTAATTGAACAAATTCTCAATTTATTAATAACACAAAAGTGAAAGAATTATGAAAAGGACTTTAAATTTACTGGCAATTATTACGCTTTTCTCCTTTATACTGGCCGCCTGTGGAGGTCAAACCGGCAGAAAAGATACCAAAAGCGACATGTCAGATTTAGCAGAAGGTATGCAGGAGGTGATCCAAAACATTGATGAAGCCATCTCTTCAAATGACATCTCTGAATTTAAGAATAAGGCTGATGATGCTGTAGGCTCTCTCGACTCGAAAATTGATGATTATCTGAATGAAATGGATAAAGCAGAAAGACGGATCGATAAAAATACCCAAAATTTGGTTATTGAGATGAAGCAAAAAAATGTTGAAGTTGAATTAAAATTGGCTCTTCTGGAACAAGATGACACTAAGCGTAGAGACTCTGGTACCCAGGCCTATCAAAGTGATGATACGAGAGACGTTTCAGCTACAACCCAGCAGGGGGCAACATCTACTTTACCATCGGACAGAACAGTTGCCGACGACCGTACAATTACAAGTGATGGAAGAATAGGCACTGGTGGTGACTTGAAAAGGGATGCCGAAACAGATAGAGCCGAAATGTATGGTTCTCAAATGGTTGATGGTATCAAAGATGACCTCAGAGAACTTAAGCGCGACGTGGAGCAATTTATGCAGACCAGTCTATCTTATACCGATACTCATTAGTCATAAGAACATTTTGAAGGAAAAAAGATCCTGGTGAAAGCGAGGATCTTTTTTTTTGGATTCCCAACCAACATTTGATTATTTAAAGTGTTTACGAAAGACGTAACTTTCACATGGATAATTTTTTTGCAGATGCATACAAGCAAGAATCGGTTTAACTTCGAATTTTCATATCTGGCGTTGCCAGATATGTTTTACAGTTTGGTAAATCCAACTCCGGCAGGCAGTTCTGAAATGATCTTAATAAATGCTGGCTTGCTCAAAGCACTTAATATCCCATCTGTGAATCCAGACAAGCTTATGGCTGTATTGTCTGGTTCAGAAGTTGCTAAAAATACCACCCCTTTTGCTCAGGCCTACGCAGGTCACCAATTTGGCCATTTCACCATGCTGGGCGATGGCAGAGCAATCATGCTTGGAGAGCTTATTGCAGCCGATTCCTGTCGCTATGATTTACAGTTAAAAGGATGTGGGCAAACACCCTATTCCCGAAGTGGAGATGGAAGAGCCACTTTGAAATCCATGCTAAGAGAATTTCTGATGAGCGAAGCCATGTATAATCTGAATATACCTACTTCCAGAAGTCTGGCTGTTATTAAAACTGAATTACCGGTTTACAGGGAAAGCAAAAATGAGGGAGCAGTGCTTACACGAATCATGAATAGCCATATTAGAATCGGCACCTTTGAATATGCCAGCTATTTTGGAACCAAAGATGATTTGCAGTCGCTGACCGATTACACCGTTAAAAGATTATTTCCGGAAATAGAGCAGGATGAAAATCCGGCACTGAGTTTACTCAATAAAGTAATGGAACTTCAGGTTGATTTGGTCGTCAATTGGATGCGCGTTGGCTTTATTCATGGGGTTATGAACACCGATAATGTGGCCATCAGTGGCGAAACATTTGATTATGGCCCCTGTGCATTTATGAATGCCTACCATCCTGAAACAGTTTTCAGCTCTATCGATACGCATGGAAGATACGCCTTTGGGAACCAATCTGAAATACTAAAGTGGAATCTTTCCCGATTGGCAGAAGCTTTGCTGCCCATGTTACATAACAATGCAGAAACTGCCTTAAAATTGGCCCAGCAAACCATTGAAAGGTTTGATGTGCTTTGGAGTGAAAAGTACTACGATTGTATGCTTACTAAATTAGGCATTGAAAATACAACAGTTGAAGACCATGCCATGGTGGATGAATTTCTCGAATTAATGAAAGCGCATAAGCTCGATTATACCAATACGTTCTCTGCTTTGATAATGGATAAAAATTTTGAGGATAATAATCAAGAGAATCCTTTGCTAATGCATTGGTTTGAGAAGTGGAAAGTCCGCATTTCAGAAAACTCCAATGGCTTACAGACGGCCAAGCGTTTGATGAAAGAAAGCAACCCGGTTTTTATTCCTCGAAATCATTTGGTCGAAGAAGCATTAGATGAGGCCACTAAAGGCAATTATAGTCTGCTTGAAAAAATCCTGGACATCCTTGCAACACCTTATGATTACACGGCTGACTATCATGATTACTTTAAGCTGCCCGAGTCAGACTATGACCAGAACTACCAAACGTTTTGTGGAACCTGAGGCTTCTTGATAATGAAAGTATAATTTAGTCCCTTTCCAATATTTGGCTCTTCTTAGCAATTTTTAGGAAAAATAAAAAGACCTCCGTGTCAACATTACGCCAAAGCCATTGTTTTATAAAGCGGACAGTATTGTCCAAAACCAGGTAAATAAACAATTATGGCGTCAAAATTTAATAAGTACAGTCGGATAATTACACAGGACGATAGCTTGCCCGCTGCCCAAGCGATGCTCTATGCCATTGGGATGGATGAGAACGATCAGAAAAAGGCGCAGGTGGGCATTGTAAGCACCGGATTTCAGGGCAATCCTTGTAACATGCATTTGAATGATTTAGCTACTGCCGTTAAAAAGGAAGTTGATGTGCAGGAAGATTTATATGGACTTATTTTTCATACCATCGGGGTGAGTGATGGTATTACCAATGGCACCACAGGTATGATGTATTCGCTGCCCTCGCGGGAGCTGATTGCCGATTCAATTGAAGCGGTTGTGAGTGCCCAGTTTTATGATGCTGTTATTCCTATTGTAGGTTGTGATAAAAATATGCCGGGTGCCATGATAGCCTTGGGGCGCTTGAACCGGCCTGCCATTTTGATGTATGGCGGTACCGTTAAAAAAGGTAAATGGAAAGATCAGGATTTGAACATTGTTTCGGCTTTTGAGGCTTACGGTGAACGGATGCGGGGCAATATATCGGATTTTGACTACAAGGGGATTATTAAGCACAGTATTCCCGGAGCCGGTGCGTGCGGTGGCATGTACACCGCCAATTCAATGGCAGCTGCCATTGAATGCATGGGTATGAGTCTGCCTTATTCCTCCTCCAACCCCGCTGTGAGTCCCCAAAAACAAAGCGAAGCTACACGTATGGCCAAAGCCATCTTACTGGTGTTGGAAAAGGACATTAAACCGCGAGATATTATGACCCGTTCGGCCTTCGAGAATGCCATCACCCTGATTATGGCCCTGGGCGGATCTACCAATGTGGTAATTCACTTGATAGCCATGGCCAGGGCCGTTGGGGTGCCTTTGAATATTGATGATTTTCAGAATGTTAGCGACCGGGTGCCATTTTTGGCCGACTTAAAGCCCAGTGGTCGTTTTTTGATGGAGGATTTACATGATATAGGTGGGATACCTGCGGTCATGAAGTATTTATTGAACGAGGGATTGTTGGATGGCAGCTGCATGACCGTAACGGGAAAAACAGTGGCCGAAAATTTAGAGGAAGTTGCTGATTTGCCACAGGGGCAGTCCATCATCCGATCGGTGAGTCAGCCTTTAAAAAAGACCGGTCACCTGCAAATTCTATATGGCAATCTGGCCGAGCAGGGTGCTGTGGCCAAAATAACCGGTAAGGAGGGTGAGCTTTTCACAGGCCCAGCCCGGGTTTATGAGGATGAGTTCTCAGCCATTGAGGGCATTCAATCGGAAGTGCAGCCCGGCGAAGTCATTGTGATTCGCAACAGCGGTCCCAAAGGCGGCCCCGGCATGCCCGAAATGCTCAAACCTACCGGAGCAGTTATGGGTGCCGGATTGGGCAAGGATGTGGCCTTGATTACTGATGGCCGCTTTTCGGGCGGATCGCACGGTTTTGTTGTGGGACATATTACGCCGGAAGCTTACGAAGGCGGATTGATAGGGGTGGTGCAAAACGGGGATGTCATTACCATTGACATCACTAAAAACAGGATTGATGTGGCCATTGATGCAACGGAAATTGAAAGGCGCAGAAAGAATTGGGTGAGGCCTGAAGGGAAGGAGCTGATAGGGGTGCTGAAAAAATTTCGGAATATGGTGGCGCCCGCCTCTGAAGGCTGTGTCACGGATAAATAAGCCAGTTATAGTCCGTTCTTGTTTCATGTTTGCCTATGTGATTGATTTAATGCTCATTGAGTCTTCGTATAATCTATAAAAGAATGTCTGAAAATAAAAAGCCCCGTGTGGTGGTTATCGGTGGAGGTTTTGCCGGTATCCAATTTGTGCGTCACCTTGACAAGTCCGTTTTTGATGTGTTGCTGATTGATAAAGTCAACCACCATCAGTTTCAACCCCTGTTTTATCAGGTGGCTACTTCGCAGATAGAGCCTGCGAGTATTTCGTTTCCTTTGCGCAATATATTTCGGGGCAACCTGAGCATTCAGATTCGTTTGACTGAAGTCTCGCGCATAGATACCTCCTTGCAAAAAGTGCATACCGGTATTGGCGAGTTTGATTATGATTATCTGGTGGTTGCGGTGGGCTGCCAGACCAATTTTTTTGGGAATGAAAACATTGCCAAAAATGTTTTTACCCTCAAATCGTCCTACGATGCCATTACCATCCGCAACCACATCTTAATGACTTTTGAGCGGACCATCACCGCCTTGCCTGAAGATAAGGCCTTTTACCAAACACTGGTAATTGTGGGGGCCGGACCAACAGGGGTGGAGCTGGCAGGGGCCTTTGCCGAAATTCGCAAGCAGGTGTTGCCCAAGGACTATCCGCGCATCGATTTTTCAAAGTTCACCATTTATTTGGTGGAGGGAAGTGCGGATACTTTGAGTAATATGAGTCCGACAGCCCGCGCTGCCTCCCGAAAATACCTGGAGAAAATGGGCGTTCAATTGCTAACGGAGACTTTTGTTAAGGATTATGACGGCGAGCTCTTGCAATTGAGCAACGGCTCTACCATCAAAGCCAAAACAGTTATTTGGGCGGCTGGTGTTACTGGCAACCGCATTGAGGGCTTACCTGCTGAGGTACAGGGGCCAGGCAGCCGCATACGGGTGGATCGGTTCAATAAGGTGGGCGGACTGGAAAACGTCTTTGCATTAGGCGACATCGCTTACATGGAAACGCCCAGATATCCCAGAGGACATCCGCAGGTGGCCAATGTGGCCATTAACCAGGCCAGATTGCTGGCATCCAATTTTTCTCAAAGACTAAAGGGTAATACATTGAAGGAATATACCTACAAAGATCTTGGATCCATGGCCACCATAGGACGCAACAAGGCCGTGGTGGATCTTCCCTTTTTGAAATTTAAAGGCTATGCCGCCTGGCTTATTTGGATGTTTTTACACCTGATGCTGATATTGAGCGTGCGTAACCGCCTGGTGATTTTTATTAATTGGGGCTGGCTTTACTTTACTAAGAATACTTCTTTGCGGTTAATATTGGTGCCGGTTGATAAAATAAAGACCTAAGCAATTAGCACCAGAATTAACCAGGATTAAAGGGTAAGAATATACTTATCTGAGAAAGCATTGCTTGTTGGCTCATTTTTAGCGCAACAGCAAAAGCAAAAACAGGGTGACGCCAACCATTAAAAGGGTGACTTTGTGATTGATAGCGCAGGCCTTCTTTAAATCTTTGTTGGTGAGCTCACGAGACTGATGGCCGATGTAAGGTTTTTGAACTACCTGTCCGTGATATATATTGGGGCCCCCAAAGCGACAATCGAGTATGCCAGCGAGGGCAGACTCGGGGTAGCCGGCATTGGGACTGGCATGTTGGTGTCCATACTTAAGGATAAAGCGCAGGCCCCGACTACTCATCGATACAGCAATCATTAGAATAGCTGTTAGTCGGGCCGGCACAAAATTAGCCACATCATCCAGCCTCGCTGCAAAGCGACCAAAAAGTCTGTAACGATCGTTTTTATAGCCAATCATGGAGTCCAGCGTATTGATCATTTTGTAGGCGAACATGAGGGGCAGTCCACCCAGGAGATAGTAAAACAGCGGTGCAATTACGCCGTCACTCAGGTTTTCAGAAAGCGTTTCGAGGACGGCCGTCCTTATTTGCGTCGGGGTGAGTTGCGCCGTGTCGCGCCCTACAATGCAGGAGAGTTGTCGGCGACCGGCTTCGGGGCCTTCATGCGCTAATGCCCATTCCACCTTTTTGGCTTCATCGATGAGGTTGCGGTTGGCCAGTCCCCAAAACACCATGATGCTGGCCATCGGATAGTAGAGGTAGAGGATGGGGTTTAGGGTAAGGATTTGGAATAAAAAGTGTAGTACCGCCCATACCAAAGTTACCAGCACGATGGTCATTAAAGCCCCTTTGAACAAGCGCTTGCTGCCTTTGTTGAGTCTGCGTTCGCCGCGATTGATCAGCTTGCCAAACAATTTGACCGGGTGCGGCCAGTGGTAGGGGTCGCCCAATAGCAGATCCAGCAAATAGCCGGCCACCAGGGGCAGAGTGAGTGGGGCTGTTTGGATTAGCAGACTTGTGATATCCATGATTGAATGGCTGATAGGAGTTGGTTGTTGAAGTCCGGACTAAGCACCGCTAAGCGAAAATGCCGTGGGCTTAAGGCGCGAAAGTTGGATGCATCCCGGATTAAAAAGCCATGGTTCTGCAGTAAGTAGTTCTTCAGGTCAGCCGCATCAGAGACTTTCGTCTCTACTAAAAAATAGTTGCAGTCCGTTGAGGTGACTTTTAAATGTGGAAGGGCTACCAATCTTTTTTGAACACGCTGGGATTCTTTAAGGATGGCAGTCGTATCGGGTAAAAGCTCCCGGTAGTGCGTCATGATAAAGCCAATGGCCTCTTGTGCCAAAGCGTTGACGCTCCAGGGCATGCGCAGGCGGTTAATGGACTGTGCTAATTCGGGTGCAGCTACAAGATAGCCGGCACGGAGTCCCGGGAGGCCAAAATCCTTGGTCAGCGAGCGCACCACTATCAGGTTTGGGGGCATGGATCCTTCAATAAGGGACTGGGCGGTTGGACAAAGATTAGTGTAGGACTCATCGACTATGAAATAAGTCTCTGGGTTTTGTCGGCAGTGTTCCTTAAATAAACCGGGTGCCCAAGTGTAGCCATCGGGATTGTTGGGATTGGCGAGCCATACAGTCGCAAAATTTCCAGGGAGTTCAGATCCTAGTTGCAGGTGCGGCAAAAAAGTCAGGGCGTGCTGGTGGCAGCGGGTGGCATCTTCATACTCGGCAAAGGAAGGCGTGAGGATGAGGGCGGCTTGTCCTCTGAACTGTTGAGCTACCAGATAGAAGGCTTCGGTAGAGCCATTGGTGGCTATTACCTGCATCGAGTCTATATTGTGGTGCCGGGCAATGGCAGTGGTTGCCCCTGCGGCATCCGGCTCTGGGTAATTCCCGAGCAGGTGCAGATGCTTGTGTAGGTGTTCTGCCAAAGCTTCAGGCAAGCCACCAGGTGCAACATTGGAGCTGAAATCTGCCTTTATCTTAAATTGCTGATGGTGTAAATCGTTGCCGTGGCCGTGGAGCATTTCTAGGATTGGTTTAATATTTCATAAATATACGGCATATCTACTTTTTGGCGAATGAGGTCGGCCAACTGATTGTAGCCTTTTTCTTTGATGTCGCGGTAGCTAACCGAGACGCGGATGTTGGGGTCAATCAGTTGCAACACGGACTCAATGACTGGGGCGTTGTCGAAAATGCCATGGATGTAGCTGCCCCAGGTGCGGCTGTTGAGGTAGCAACCATCGGCCTCTCCGGAGTTGAGTCGACAAAGCGGCTGCTCACTGCTGGTGCTGCCCATGTGTATTTCGTAGCCGGAACCTTGCATGGCCGGGTTGGCTTCAAAGGAAAAGTGGCACTGCTCCGTTTTTTTGTGCGTCCCAAGTACTGTGGACACCGGCAGTATGTCCAGCCCTTTTATGTACGGCGTGCTACCTTCAATGCCGTGGGGGTCGGAAATATCCTTGCCCATCATTTGATAACCGCCACAAATGCCATATAGGGGCTTGTTTTGCTGGTGGTGCTGCACAATGGCTTGTGCCATTGTGCTGTCTTGCAAATAGCGCATGTCGCCAATGGTGTTTTTTGAGCCCGGAATAATCAAAATATCACACTGCTCCACATCCCGTGGCTGTTTGGCGTAAAAGAGATTTACTTCGGGAATGTGTTGCAGGGTGTCAAAGTCGGTAAAGTTGGCCATATGCTTTAACAGCACTACGCCAATGTTTATTTTTCCCGGCATCGGTTTATTGTGAATGTGGTCCAGTACCACGGCATCTTCCTGCTCCACAAAGATATCGCGAAAGTAGGGGATGACTCCGATCACCGGCACACCGGTGATCTCTTCAATGATGCGGCGTCCATCATCAAAGAGGCGCTCGTCGCCCCTGAATTTATTGATGAGAATGCCCTTGATAAGCTTGCGGTGCTTGGGTGGCAGTAACTGAATGGTACCGTAAACCGCGGCGAAAACCCCGCCGCGGTCGATGTCGGCCACCAGAATAGTGGCCGCATTCACCGCTTCGGCCACCCGCATGTTGGTAATGTCCCTATCCCACAAATTCATTTCTGAAATGGAGCCGGCCCCTTCAATCACCATCGGAGTGTGTTTTTGAGCCAGGAGGTGGTAGGATTTCATGGCTTCGGCAAAGAGGGCGTCGCGGTCGGTGCCGTTAAAGTATTCCTGGGCCGATTGGTTGCCCGAGGGTTTGCCATTGAGCACTACCTGACTCATTTTTTCGCTGGTGGGTTTCAGCAGTACCGGATTCATCTCTACAGAACAGGGAATGCCGCAGGCTTCGGCCTGCACGGCTTGTGCGCGACCAATCTCGAGTCCGTCCGGCGTGGCATAGCTGTTGAGCGACATGTTCTGCGCCTTAAAGGGAGCGGGTGTGTAACCGTCCTGCTTAAACAAGCGACAAAAGGCGGTGTTGATGACCGATTTTCCTACATCGGAACCGGTGCCGACAATCATAATGGGGCGCAGTTTTTTCATTTTTCGCATTAATAATAAAGCTGAGAGATTTGGCCATATGGCACTTCTCTTTTGAAATAGTCCTCTAAAGGCAGGTTCTCTGCGAGCCCATGAATGACTCTTATAGGCCCGCCATGAGCTACAATCAGCACGTTTTGTTGGGAATGATTGGCCTCTAATTCCGCCATGAATTGGGAAATCCGATTGGTCATTGCTTTAAAGGATTCCCCATTGGGCGGCGGCACATGGATGTAATCGTCGAAAAAGGCAGCGGCTTCGGGCAAGGTTTCGATGTTCTTCCACATTTTATTTTCCCAATCACCAAAGTTGAGCTCCTTAAGCCGATCGTCAAAAATCACCGGTCGCCCAGCCGCTATTGTGTTGGCCAAAAGGGCGCAGCGCTGCAGGGGACTGGCATATAGAGCGTCAAATGCCTCATCCTTTAACTGCTCTGCCAGTTGGACATGGATGGTTTGATACCCTTCGGGTAGCGCGACATCTGTCTGACCGTAGCACATGCCTTCAGGTGCACTGGTTTTTATATGCCGGATGAGCGTCAGCTTCATACTGAATGGTTTAGGAAAATTGTATCGCAACCATAACCAAATAAATGGCGACTTCCACGAGTTGTTGAAGGGCGCCCAGCACATCACCGCTATAACCACCGGTCCGTTTTAGGATGTAGGCCCTAAACAGCCAAAGCACCACCGCGGAAACCACTACCACACCGATTAGGATGAGCCAGTCTAAAAACAGTAGGGGGATAAGGGCCGTGATAAGGGCAATGGCCACCGATTTTTTGGTGGTCTGGTTGCCTATGGGTTTGGCCTTGCTCAGGGCATCCTCTCGGATGTAAGGGGTGGTGTAAACTAAAAGTACCGGAACAAAGCGGCTGACGATATGGGCAGCTACCATGACCAGAAAAATATGGGGCATGGACAAATAACTTAGTGCCATGAATTTGGTGGCCAGCATGGCTGTCAGACCAATGGTGCCATAGGTGCCCAGTCGGCTGTCCTTCATTATCTCCAGCACTTTTTCCTTGGTAAGGCCTCCGCCATAGCCATCGCAAAAATCGGCAAAACCATCCTCATGAAAAGCACCCGTCACAAAAATGGTAACCAGCATGCTTATCAGCAGTGCCAGCGGAAAAGGTAATACCAGCAGTCCCAGCCACAAGCTGCCAGCCCCAATGGCCCCAACAATGCCGCCCACCAGCGGAAAGAACCGCAGGGCCTTGTTGAGCAACTCTTTGGAATAGGGCAGGGTTGCCGGTACCGGAATGCGGGTGAAGAACATTAAGGCTGTTAAGAAGACATGCATGGTTTATTGGTTTTATTCTTTTGAAACGCCGGCTTCTTCAAAACTAGCCATTTCATTTAGAAAAGCCAAGGCGCTTTGAATAACGGGCAATGCAACGGCAGCGCCGGTGCCTTCGCCCAGTCGCATTTTGAGTTGGAGAATCGGGCTGGCATTGAGATGTTCCAGTAGCAAACGGTGGCCTTTTTCTTCCGATTGGTGGCAGAAAAGGGCATTGTCTTTTGTAGAAGCATTAAATTGGCAGGCGGTCAGCAATGCTGCGGTGGCAATGAAGCCATCGATCAGTAAAACCATGCCTTGCGCTTTGGCTTCCAGCAGGGCACCCACCATCATGGCAATTTCCAGTCCACCAAAGGTGGCCAGGGTTTCGAGGGGCGACTGCGGGTTGTATTTCTCCGAAATTTCTTTGAGTACCTGTTGCTTATAGGTGAGTTGCTCACCATGCATGCCGGCGCCGGCACCGGTGCAGGTTTCTATTGGGAGACCGGTAAATCGGTGCATCAGCAGGGAAGAGGGCGAGGTGTTGCCAATACCCATTTCGCCAAAAGCAATGGTATTGCCCCCACCTAAAGCTTCCTGACGGACATAGCCGGCTCCGCGGTTCATCGCCAGACGACATTCCCTTAAACTCATGGCGGGTTCTTTCAGCATATTTTTGGTGCCACGGGCAATTTTTGCATCAATAATCGGGCTACCTGCCGGAAAATCGAAATCCACACCGGCATCAATCACTTTGAGGGCGATTCCGTTTTGCCGGCAAAAAACGCTGACAGCAGCGCCCCCGGTACAAAAATTCATGGCCATTTGCCAGGTCACCTCCTTCGGATAAGGGCTTACCCCTTCGTCGGCAATACCATGATCGGCAGCAAAAACCAATAAGCTTGGTTTCTCCAGTTTGGGCGAAAGTGTATTTTGAATCAGGCCCAGTTGCAGGGCAATTTTTTCTAACTGTCCCAAAGCTCCCGCAGGCTTTGTTTTCAGGTCGATTTTACGTTGAAGTTGGTCTTTTAATGAAGTTGTCATTTGGATTATCATTTAGAGTCATTAGTCATTTTGTCGGAAGAATGAAGGCCCGAAACTCGTTGTCATTACTTAATTTTCACCGGAATTCCCGCAACCATCAGGTAAACGGTGTCTGCTTGTGCAGCGATGAGCTGGTTCATCCAGCCTTGCAGATCGGCAAACTTACGCGCCGTTTCATTTTCGGGATGAACGCCCATGCCCAGCTCGTTGCTCACCACAATCAAGTTCATATCCTGCTCGGCAAACTGAGTCCATTCGGCTTTGGCTGCCTGCAACGCTTCTTCAAGCTGATAATCGCAGTCGTGGAAAAAGTTGGTGAGCCACAAGGTAATGCAGTCGAGCAAAACTGTTTTTCCCGTGAAATGATGTTTCGATAATTTTTTTTCTTCTTCCACGGTTTGCCAGCGTTCGTCGCGGTCGGTCTGGTGCCGTTTCACGCGCATGGCAAAATCTTCGTCCCAAATGCGGGCTGTGGCCAGATAAATAGGCCGCTGCGAAAGCTCTTCAGCCATTCGTTGCGCAAAACTGCTTTTGCCCGACCGGGCGCCGCCTGTTATTAGAGTTATTTTTGCCATTACCGT
>DHVH01000150.1 GCA_002412555.1 Marinilabiliaceae bacterium UBA5213
GCCGTTGGCTTAAAGCGATAGCAGGTCTCGGAGAGGAGTTCATTTATATTGGTTATTCTAAGTTTTACTGAGTAAATGTTTTCGTCAATTTTTCTGAAATCCAATAATTGATTGATGAGCTGAATCAATCGTTCTGTGTTGCGCTCAATAACGTTTAGATTTTCTTTTGTTTCTTGCGAACCTTCATTTGAATTGATGATGCACTCCAGTGGCGCTTTGATAAGGCTCACTGGTGTTCTTATTTCATGTGCTACTGAAGTGAAAAAGTTGATCTTTGAATTGTAAACCTCTTTTTCTTTTTCTATTTGAAAGATATCCAATTTCTCCTTATGTTTCTTTTTAGCCAAATGGCTAAAATGCCTGAATGCAAGTAGAAGAGCAGATATGAAAATTATATAATAGATAATTATGGCATATATGGTTTTCCATAATGGTGGGAGCACTTCTATATCAAGATGGTCTCCGCTATCGTTCCAAAGACTGTCGTTATTTGAGCCCTTTACTCTAAACGTGTATTTCCCGGGTGGAAGGTTTATGTAGGTAGCACTTGGGACTTCATTGGCTTCGATCAATCTGTTGTTATAGTTTTCTAAGGTATAGAGATATTGATTCTTTTCAGGTGCCAGAAAGCTTAAACTGATAAAGCTAATTCTGATGGAGGCCTGATTGTGTTTGAGTGTGATCTTTTGCTTCATTTTAAAGGTTGAGAAAAGGCTGGTGTCAGCTAATTCCGGCGTTTCAATATCCATCAGCTCTATATTCGTTATATGCACAGGAGGGACCTTTTCATTGCTATTAAGATTGTCAGGGTTGAATACATTAAAACCATTGATCCCACCAAAATAAAAAGTGCCTCCTGAGGTTTTGTAGCTCGAGCGATAATTGAACTGATCGCTTTGCAATCCATCTGACCTTGTATAAGTCTTAATTTCGTAAGTGCTTGGGTTGATTTTTGAAATGCCTTTATTAGTGCTGGCCCAAATGTTACCATATTTATCATCTAAAAGACCATAAACAACGTTGTTTGGCAGTCCATGCATTTCATTTATGGCTGTGAAGTCATCGGTGTCATAGTTGTACTTGTATATCCCTCTGCCTTCCGTGGCAAACCAGAGTCGATGTTGATTATCAAGATAGACATCAATCACTTTATTGTGTCCGATTGAGTTGGGGGCTGATGCCCTGTACTGGTAATGATACCATGTATCATCAGATGGATTAAATCTGAAAATGCCATTGCCATAGGTGGCAATCCAGAGTTGTCCTAAAGGATCTTCCTTTATTTTATATACAAAATCCTGGATTTCAGGAAAGCGGTCAAAATTATTTCGTTCCGGGTTGTACCGGCTTAATCCATAGGGCGTTCCAATTAGTATGTCGCCTGACGAGGTTCTGTAAAGAGTGAAAATGCAATTATCGTTAATGGTTTTCTCGTTATCGGGGTCATGTGAATAGTTTTTGAAAGTGTTGGTTTGTAAGTCTAAAACGTCAAGTCCTCTTGAAAATGTACCAATCCATAGTTGGTTATTCACTAATAGCAAGGAGTGGATATTATGGTAACTAATCCCTGATTTAATTTCGTTTGGCAGAAAAACCGTAAATTTTTTGGATTTTGTATCGAAATAATTGAGTCCGCCATCCTCTGTCGCGATCCATATATTTCCAACTTTATCCTCAATAAATTGGCTCACGGCCTTTCCACTCATGCTATTGGCTCCATAGCTTGGGTAGTAGTGTTCAATATGTCTGCTAATTGGTGACACATAGTTGACTCCACCAAAGTAAGTCCCCACCCATAACCCTCCTTCAGTGTCCTTTGCAATTGAATAGACATTTTGATCGCTCAGGCTGTTTATGTCTCTTGGGTCATCAATTCTTCTATAATTCTCAGTCGATTTGTTAAATAAGTAGAGACCATCATCTGATCCAATTAGTAGCTGGTTTTTATCATATTCAAATATGGCACGGATATGCGATATATATACCGGGTGCTTTTCACTAAACCATGTTTTGAAGGTATTCGTTGATCGGTTAAGTCTTGATAGTCCGCCGGACCATGTTCCTACCCACAGTTCTCCATCTGAATCTTCAAATATGGACAGGATTTCTGAATCCTCTAACCCATCGGATTTATCAGCGCTTTCATACGTAAAAAAAGTATCGGTCTCTTTATTGTACCGGCTTAGTCCATTTCTTGAGCCTAACCAGATTGTTCCTGACAAATCCTTGTAAATTCTCCATATCAAGTCTGATTTTAAAGTGTTGTTGGATGAATTTGTTGCGTATTGTGTAAGTTCTCGACTATGCAGGTTGTATCGAAATGCTCCTTGTGTCATTGTTCCGAACCAAAGAGAATGATCACCATCAAAACAAATGGATGTAACTGCTGACTCAATTATGGTTCGGTCAGGGGTTTCAATCGAAAATCTTTCGAATGATTCGTTAATGGAATTGAAGATGTAAATGCCCTTATCGGTCCCCACCCAGATCTTCTTATTGGTATGTTGATACAAATCCCGAATAAAATTGTTCCCGATGGAGCCGGGATTGCCGGGGTCGTTCATAAAGACTTTGAATTCCTTTCCATCAAATCTGTTCAATCCATCTTTTGTCCCAAACCACATAAATCCCATACTGTCCTGTAATATAGCCTGGACTGTGTTTTCGGACAAGCCATGGTCTACCTGGTATTTTCTAAATGCAAATTGGCCGGCGTTTAAACCACCATATGCATTTGAAGTGTATAGACATAGTAGCCCTAGAAAGGCAATAACTAATAATTTAGATTTGTTTGAAGGCATAATTGAAGCTTTGAACTAAAGTCCTAAATAAAGCAGTTTTTGTGCATATGCAATGTAACACCTTAATCACAAAATAGCAGATTTTAGGATTTAACGTTTGCGACAGCAGCAATTGCTTAAATGGTGACATAGAATGACCTTTCCTTTGTATAAATGTGCTTTAACTTTGTTTTTATTTGTTAATGATTTGAAGCAGGCCATTTTTGATTTATAGATCAAAAATACAATAAAGATATTTCAAATCTGGATTCACATATTCTCCATTTTTGAGGAGTTAAGTATTGAGTGTATTGTTCAGCTTTGAAAAGAAGGGTTCTTTATGGTCGGCTATTTGTTCCATGGTTGGCAGGTGGTTTTGTTATCGAAATTGAAAAAAATCATGAAAAAAATCTACTACTTATTATCAATGTGGACCATTCTTCTGCCAACTGTGGCCGAAACATGGGAAAATCCTTTTACACTTAGCAATGAATGGCCACTGTATAGCATTGGAGATCCCTATGTGCTTAAGTACAATGGGGTGTTTTACTTGTATTGCTCTACAAGAGATGATCAAATTGGTGTTAAGGTTTGGAGTTCCCGAAACCTTGTTGCCTGGGAGTATGAGGGCCTGTGTGCAAATGATCCTATAACCCTTGGCGCTTATGCGCCTGAGGTTATTCATTGGGGCGGTGATTTTTATATGTACACCTCGCCAGGTGGACATGGGCATTATGTGCTGAAGAGCAGTTCACCCGTTGGGCCTTTCGAAGTTGTTACCAATAACCTTGGCCTTTCAATTGATGGTTCGGTTTTTAAAGACGACAATGGGGCTTTGTTTTTTTATCGCTCAGGCCATGATGGCATTGTTGGCCACCCAATGACTTCACCAACAGTCATGGGGGATGGGATTTTGTTAAGTTCCACCTATATGAATGGATGGACTGAGGGCCCTTCTGTCATAAAGAGAAATGGAATTTATTACATGATCTATACAGGCAACCATGTAATCAGTCAAGGGTATAGAATTGATGTTGCCAGCAGTACCTCCAACCCGCTATCCGCTTTTCTTCCGGATGGACTTCAGAATCCTGTTATTTTAAGCAGTATGGGGACTCATGTTGGACTGGGACATGGAAGTATGTTCCGTGGGCCTAATCTGGATGAGTATTTTATTACTTATCACAATTTGGCAGGTGATTACGGTTATGGACCCTTTCGTCACTTGAATTTTGACCGCATATCATTCAACGGTGATCGATTACTTGTCCACGGGCCTACAAATACGGAGCAGGTAGTGCCAGACATGCCAGATTACTATACCCATTTTGACAGTGAAGAATTGGATCCAATTTGGGAGGTTTCGGGAGAATCAGACTGGACAATTGCGGATAATATTTTGTCTGTAATCGGAAATGGTGAAAACTGCGAATCTCCATATATGGCTTTGGTTGACTTTGACGTTTCTCCAAGCTATATCGCTGAATTCAATATTTTGGAAGGAGACAGCGAAAGTGAGTTAATTGCCGGAGCGGTGTTTAACTATGTGGATACTTCCAACTATGGAACGGCTGTTTTTCGTAAAGCAAGCAACGAATTAATCGTTCGGTTTAAGACGAAGGGTGAATGGGGCGCAGCTAACATGGTTTCCTTACCGGGTGTAAATCAATACGGCATATTTCACTCTATCAGGATAGAAAAGGAAAACGACAGCTTTCACTTTTTTGTGGATGATATGTTGAAGCTTTCGCTGGAGAAGGAAATGCAAAAAGGACGAGTTGGTTATATGGCATTTTCGCAAACGGCTAAATTCGGTTTTATGGGTGTTACCAATCACATCAATGGGAGTTCTTCTTTTAATCAACCGAAACCCATTCCCGGACAGGTTGCTGCTTCCCATTATTTGATTGGAAATAATGGGGATACTTATCAAGTAAACAATTCCGATTCGAAAAATTCCTTTAGAAATGATTATGCAAAATTGGACCTGTCATCGGTGGGCGGATATTCTGTTAGTGCTGAGGCAGGCGAGTGGTTTACCTACGAATTGATGGTTCCAACAAGCGGTCAGTACAATGTTGGATTAGGATACCATTCCAATGAAGATGATGTGCTACTAAGAATTTTAAAGGATGGTGACATGCTTTCTGATTTAATAATTCTTCCATCTTCGTCTGGTGAATACCATTTATTACCTGCTGGTAATGTTACATTCAACAAAGGAAGACAGGTTATTCAGTTTGAAGTCGTAAAAGGAAAAGTCAAGCTATATGACTTTCATTTTAAGCGTTATGAAGATGTGAAGGAACGTCATGAGACTTTTAACTCATTCTTTACAACCTTCTGGAATTATGCGGATGGTGATTGGGTCATTCAGGATGCTTCCGCAAAGGCGACAGGCTGTGCCAAAAGGGTGATGGGGAGTGATGGATGGACTGATTATTCGGTGATGACGGACATTAAGTATGTTGAAGGAATGAATGGAGGTCTTGTTGTCAGGGCAAACAATCCTGCTTTAGGAGGTGCAGGAAATGATCCTGTATTGGGAACTGACTTCTTTCAAGGTTACTACGTCTCAATTGAAAATGATGGCGTTGTGCTTGGAAAGCACAATTATAACTACCAATTTCTAGCCAAAAGTCCTGGAACCTATACGCAAAACGTATGGTATAAACTTGCGGTTACAGTAAAAGGCAACAGTCTTAAAGTTTTTGTTAATGATTTGGAAAGTCCTGTTCTTGAATATATTGATCCTTATCCTATTCTTAGTGGTAAGGCAGGTTTGCGGACTTTTTGGTCAACAGTGCTCTTTGATGACTTTATTGTTTCATCTAAGGCTTTACTTTCCGAATTAAAATGTGTTCCTGATAAAATGGGGGATTTGTCGATTACCGTCAGGGAAGATAAGTTGAAATTATTTAATTGTAGCAGATATGCAAGGTTAAGCATCGTTGATGTCAGCGGTGTTAATGTCCTGAGTGAGAAAATCCAGGGGACTAGTTATGAAGTCAATATTGGCGCTTTATCTTCGGGTGTTTACCTTTTTATGATTACGGATGTTTTAAATAATAGTGTAACCGGGAAATTTGTAAGGCGCTAAGCATATTTATTGGGGCTTATCTGTTAACACAGATACCCCATTTTACGCTCTTTTAATTAGGAAGACTTATGAAGTGAGCCTTTGCAAGAAAACGGATGGGGTTTTCGCAGCATCTTAACCTCAGGAGAGGTTGTTGGAGCGGTAACAGGTGTATCACCCTTAATTAGGAATGATAAAATTGAAAGCTAAAATGCAATTATTTGGTCGTCTTTCCTGTTTTAATCCACATTTCTCAAGACTGCTTATTTTTTGTCATTAATCTACCGAAATGTATCAGGTTGATGTTTGTTAACACATTTACTTTGTAGTGTTAAAATATAATTGAAAGGAGGTGCTATTTGAAAAAAAAGTTAAATGTAATTTGTTTTTAAGCTGTTCACATTTCTAGTTTGATTATAGCAATGAATCAGCATTTTTGTCATCCGCAAGCTCATTGATCAGTGTACACTAATTTCTTTTAGAATCTTATTTATTTAAGTACCGCATGTACTTCCCCTTAAAAAAAAAACGGGTGATAAAAAAATAATTGTCGCTGAGATTGGGTGCTGGTCAATAAAGAAATTTAGCAGTTTTTGTATTACTATTTGAATATTTACAAAACAAACAAATCTATGAAGAATACTTTATTATTAATGCTTTTGATGATTCCGTTTTCAATTTTTGCACAAACTGGAATTGTTACCGGGAGGGTTGTTGACAGCTCAAATATGCCTATTCCCGGGGTAAATGTTGTTATACAAGGTACAGCTGAAGGGGTAATCACAGATCTTGATGGAAATTATTCTGTAAATGTGGAAAATGAGCAAGTACTCGTTTTTTCATTTATAGGAATGGAAACACAATCCATTCAATACATAGGTCAAATTGAATTGAATGTTGTTTTGTTTGAAACTTTAAGTTCATTGGATGAAGTTGTGGTTATTGGATACCAGACCGTTCGAAAGGCCGATTTGACCGGGGCCGTTTCCATTTTTAATCCCGATGACATGAAGAGTGCCGTTGTAACGGGAGGCGTGGCGGATGCTTTGGTGAACATTCCTGGTGTTTTTGTCAGGACTGAAGGAAAGCCTGGTGCTGAAGGCACCATTGAAATTCGTGGAACCAAATCTTTTGGTTCGAGTCAACCGCTGTATGTAATTGATGGCATCGCAGTGGAAGGTGGAGCCAATCGCGATTTTAATTTCAACGATGTTGAGTCTGTGCAGGTTTTGAAAGATGCCTCGGCTGCAGCTATTTACGGTTCAAGAGCTGCCAACGGCGTCATTATTATTACGACTAAGAAAGGTTCGGAAGGGCCAATGAAAATAGAAATTTCCAGCAAAACCAGCTTGCAGACGCTGCCCAGATACAATTTAACCAATCGTGAGGAATGGATAAGTCTAAATGATATGGCTCATGTCAACAACGGGTTTCCACTGGCTAATCACTCTGATGGTGATACCGATTGGCAGGATGAAACATTTAAAACCGGTGTGGTTCAAGATTACAATATATCATTTTCTGGAGGAAGCAATTCAGGCAATTATTTTATGTCGGCCAACTATCAAACCAATTCCGGAACGACTATAGGTACTGAAAGTACCAGAATGACCCTGCGATCTAACACCTCTGCCAAAAAAGAGTTTGGAAACGCCGTGGTTTTAACGGTAGGAGAAAATATTGCTGTTAGTAATTATAGGATTGATGAGCTGGATACGAATCCCATCATCGATGTGTATCGCATGTTGCCAACTATCTCAGTTTACAATGAGAATAATCCTGGAGGTTATGGGTATGGAGATGGTTCCCAAGATGTCACCTTCGGCACAAATCCTGTTGCCAAGGAAGCATTGACTACAACTGAGAACCAGAACCTGCGTGTACGTGGAAATGTGTTTACCGAGTTAGCGGTTTACGATAAAATTCGCTATAAGTTTAACCTCGGGTTTGAAACCAGTTCAGATGAGCACATGTTTTTACGTAAAGTAGGCAACTGGTCATACAATCAACCAATAGACCCCTCTTCACTAACAAAAAATAAAGCTCGTTTCAATTCAATGGTATACGATAATACCTTGGAGTATAACGATAAGATTGGCGCACATAGCATTAACGCAGTTGTGGGAACCAGTTTTATGGATATTTCTTATGAGCAACTGTGGGGCACAAAGAATGATGTGATGAGTTTGAGTGATGGGACCTATTATGAGCAGCTCAATGCTGCACAAGGTGATCCCAGGACTGGAGGTTTCCGCGACCTTGAAAAGCTTTTTTCTGTATTTGGCCGGGTGAATTACAATTATGCCGACAGGTACTTGATGAGTTTTACTATTCGGAGGGATGCCTCTTCAAAATTTGGTCCTGATAACCGGAATGGTTTATTTCCTTCCATTTCAGGTGCATGGAGAATTAGCAATGAGCGCTTTTTTAATAGTTCCGTTATTAACGACTTGAAAGTCCGTGCCAATTATGGTGTGCTAGGAAGTTCCAATATAGGTGTTTGGGATTGGATCGCTTTTATTAATTCATTTCCTCAAGCGGTATTTGGGAATCCAGAGAATATTGAGATAGGCCAGACGCAAGTCAGGCTGGTCAATACGGATTTGAGATGGGAAGAACTTCACCAAATGAATATTGGTTTGGATTTGACCATGTTGCGTAACCGATTAGATCTATCTCTGGAATACTTTAATTCAGAAACACAGGACGTATTGACTGGCATGCAAATACTTATGTCAACAGGTAACAGTGGGGGTAATCCCAATGTTAACGCTGCTTCATTAAAGAATACTGGTATTGAGGCATCCATTACCTGGCGGGACAGAAAGGGTGATTGGGGATACAGCATTAATACCAATATAACCAGTCTGAAAAATGAGATACTAGAGCTAGGCTATGACCGTGAGTTTTTTACGCAATGGAACACACGTTCTTATGTAGGAGAGCCTATTGGTGAATGGTACCTGATTGAAACAGATGGCTTGTTCAGGTCCATGGAGCAGGTTTTCGCTCATGTTGATCAAAACGGTAATATGATACAACCCAATGCCCAACCAGGTGATATCCGTTACGTAGATGCCAATGAGGATGGTGTAATTACGGATGCAGATCGTGTTCATAGCGGTTCTCCTTGGCCAAAACTCCAACTTGGAGCCAATGCAAGTGTTCAGTGGAAGGGCATTGATCTGCAAGTTCAGTTGGCAGGCGCTTTTGGTCATAAGGTGTTTAACGGTCCCCGAAGTGGATTTGACAGATTTGATGATAATTCAAATTACAGAGCTGATTACGATGCCTGGTCTCCTGACAACCCCAATGCAAAAGACCCACGCCCAATTTATCAGGACAGTCGTAATACCCGCGGCGATCAAGATCGATGGCTTGAGGATGGTTCCTATTTAAGAGTTAAACAAATGGCTCTTGGATATTCTTTGCCCAGTTCTATGCTAGGCGAGGTCGCTGATCAGGTACGACTATTTATCAATGCCCAGAATTTGATAACGATTACCGGATATACCGGATTAGATCCTGAATTTAGAAACTCCAGTATTTGGGAGCGTGGATTTGATTATGGCGCATTTCCAAATCCTAAAGCATTTTCGTTTGGTGCACAAATTACATTCTAAATATTGAATTATGAAGAAATTACTCACAATATTAATTAGCGTTCACCTCATTTTCTTTAGTTCGTGTGAGGTTGATGTTATGAATCCTAACGACTTGGAAGTTAGAGCATTTTGGAAAACTGAGATAGATGCCAGAAGTGGAGTTAACGCTATCTATAATATGTTTTATAAACCAGGAACTTACAATAGATGGATTTGGTTCAGGTATGATTTGACCTCCGATGAGGGCTTTAGTTCAAGCCCGTGGCTTGAATTAGCTGATTGGACACGATTTAACTACAACAATTACAATTTTTGGGAAGGCAATGCCTGGACCTACAGAGACAGCTATGAGGCTATTTATCGTGCCAATCAAGCGCTCTTTTATATTCCTCAAATTGAGTTTGCTGATGAGAATGAAAAGAATAAACTGTTGGGACAGGCCTATTTTTTAAGAGCCCTTCATTATTATAATGTTGCCTTACTTTGGGGTAGTGAAAATGCGAGTCTGGCAATAGTATTGGAACCTTCTAATCCCGGGGATACACCTCCAGGCAACAATGTAACCGCAGTTTGGGAGCAGGTTGAAAAGGATTTGGCCAATTCCATCACTATGCTGCCAGGAGAGTGGGGTAGTGAGGATAAAGGACGTGCAACCAAGGGGGCAGCATACGCATTACGCGCTAAAGCGAGAATGCAGCAGCATAAATGGGATGAAGCGGCTGAAGATTTGGAGTGGCTTGTAGAAGGTGATGGGGCTCAATATTATGATTTGGCCGGAAATTTTAAAGACAATTTTACCCATTTTACTGAGAATAATATTGAATCGGTATTTGAAATTCAATTTTCTGATGTGAATAAAGCACCTGCAGGTGATGGTGATTTTGATATTGATCCAAACCTTGGACTCAATAGAGGTCAATTCTTTGCCCCTCCCGGAATTGGTTGGACCGATGGAGAAGCCAACTCATGGATAGTTGATGAGTACAAGAAGGAGCTTGACCTGGATGGCGGGTATGATATTCGCTTGCGAGAAAGTTTCTTTTATGAGGGTATGGACGACGATTTCCCCAATAACGATCGGATATATCGTTTTGGAATGGATGTCTGGAATCAGAACAATTATCAAAACCGGGTTTTTATTCGCAAGTATGCTACAGATTATTACCGGGATTTTGATGATTACCACAGTCCCATAAATGTTCGACTGATTCGTTATGCTGATGTGTTGTTAATGTATGCTGAGTGTATTGCAAATATGCCCGGAGGGGACTTAGCTGAAGCTGTCGCACTGGTAAACAGGGTAAGGGCTCGGGTGGATATGCCCGACTTAGGGGCCAATTATCCTGCATCAGTGGTTTCCAAAGATGCTTTTCTTAAGCGACTGCAAATGGAGCGCGCCTTAGAACTCAATTTCGAGGGCCATCGCTGGGCAGATGTTAAGCGGTGGGGTTTGGTTGATTCTCAGGAGGGTTTGGTAGAATTGAGATCACGTGATGCCAGTTTCAATAATTTCGAGATTGGAAAACATCGAGTTATGCCAATACCATCCAGTGAGATCAATAACAACCCGGGGTTAACTCAGAATCCCAACTATTAGGTAGCGCCGGTATTGTTAAATTTACTTATCTGCCGTTCCGTCGAAGAATGGCAGATAAGTTTTCAATTGATCGTATATGAGAGTTTTAAATGTCTTTTTGTTCCTGATACTGGTGCTTTCCTGTTCAAACAGTAAAGACCCAAATTCCGAGGCAACATTTGTAAAAGTGCCCCTTGGTGATCCCTTTATCATGTTATGGGAGGATACCTACTATGCTTATGGAACCTTAAGCGAAAGTGGCATAGCCGTTTTCGTGTCTGATGACTTACAAAAATGGCGAGTCCCTGCAAATGTTCCTCAAGGTCTGGCCCTGCATAAAGCGGATGTATGGGGTGATAAGTGGTTTTGGGCGCCTGAAGTTTATGAAGTTGACGGTCTCTTTTATATGTATTTCTCCGCTGAAGAACATATTTGTGTAGCTGTAAGTGATAACCCCTTAGGTCCTTTTACACAAGAGGACAAAGCACCGATGTTGGAGCATATTAAGGGGATTGATAACTCCTTGGTTTGGGATGGTGACAAGCCCTATTTATTGTTTAATCGATTCAATGATGGCAACGTCATTTGGATTGCTGAATTAGAAATGGATCTGAAGACCATCAAAGAGGAGACCATGGTGCAATGTATCAATGTTTCTCAGCCCTGGGAGGAGGTGTGGCCTCGTGTAAACGAGGGTGGATTTATAATAAAGCATGGTGATAAGTTTTATATGACTTATTCGGCCAACTCTTATGAGAGTCAGGATTATGGCGTTGGTTATGCAACAGCAGACCATATTACCGGACCTTGGACCAAATATGCGCAAAACCCCGTGTTGCAAAATCCGGGAAACTTAGTTGGTGTGGGGCATAGTGCATTGTTTACAGATAAGGAGGGAAACTTAAGGAAAGTGTTTCATGCACATAATTCCAATGAGCTTATTCACCCCCGGCACATGTATGTTACAACCGTCACTTTTTCTGAGGATGGCATTATGCAGATAGATCCCAATTTTATAACCCCGCAACTGGTCGTTGATTGATTTTTACAATATTCTAGCTTGAAACGGTTTGGGTTGATTTGTGGTGGGTCATATTATAAGGTTTGCAGTACCTAAGGTTTAACGAGGGTGATTTTGGATTTGATTTTTTGAACGACGACCCCTTTGGTGCAGGGTCAATTAAAAATTAATATATATGAGATATCTAGGTTTGATCGTTGTTTGTGTGTTTTTGATTTCGTGTGGTGGACATGAAAATTCTTCTGCTGTGAGCTTATCGGTTGAGGATGGTCTAAGGGCTAGTGTTGTTAATAGCTCAAGTGCAGAAATACAACTTAAAGTCCCCGGTAATGATGCAGAAACATACCATCTGGAAATTAATGAACTGAAAGATGGAAGTGTTGAATTGGTCTCTGGTGTGAATATTCCCTTAGATATACTAGGGAGTTATGAAAGTACAAATGGAGGAGTTTTGCTCAGCTTAACTTTAACTGCCAGCGAAACCGTATTCTTTAATTTCAAGCACAAAGTGGAGGCTGGGGCTTTCGCGCATGAGGATTGTCAGTTTTATATGCCCGGGTTTTGGTATCGACGCAATTTGCGTTCGCCAAAAGAAGCCCCTTCATTTCATACAAGTGATTCATGGTTGGTGCGTGAAGATCGATTGAGCACTCCATTGACTGGCATCTTTAATGAAAAGACCAATCAGTATTATACAGTCCTTCGAAAAGATGAGTTCTTAACGGATGCCTATACACCTCATACGCATGGGGAGAATATCCTTTCTGGTCCCTCTTCTATTGGCTTTACCGGGTTTGAGAATGTTAATGGATTAGCTAATCTGTCTTTTGGCTTTCCGCATCGCGAAGAGCCTAAAACGTATTTGCGCAAACTGACTTTGGATCCTCCGGTAATTGCTTTTCATAAATTGGAGAAAGGAGAATCTCTTCAGTTGGTTTGGGAAATAAGACAATCATCTGCTAATGATTTTTCTGATTTTGTGGCCAAAACATGGCATTACAGCTACCATACCTTCACACCGAAACCGGTTTCAGATGTGGCTTCCGTAGAGAAAGTCAAAGAGGTACTGTCCAATTTCTGGAAGGAGAGTTTTGTTGAAACGGATGATTTAAATTACTTTTCGGGCATTCATCTGTTAACGGATGAGTGCAAGAGTAACGGATCTGCTGAAATCGGGTTTATTGGAAGGGTATTGTTAAATGCCTTCTTTGCTATTGAGTATGCATATGAAACCAACAATTCTGATTTGAAAGAGATTGGTTATAAGGTGTTTGAAAGTTATTTGAAAAAAGGGTTTAATCCAACTGGCCTGTTAAGGGAATATGTGGAGCATGATTTTGTTGCGGACGAAAAAATATTTAGTATCCGCAGACAGTCGGAAGGTGCTTATGCGATACTCCACTTTCTAAAATATGAACAGGAGCAGGGACGTCAGCATCCAGAATGGGAGGCAAAATTAAAAGGTTTGCTGGATAACTTCATAAAAATTCAGAATAGCGATGGGAGTTTTCCCAGGAAATTCGATCTGAACTTAAATATTACTGATGTAAGTGGGGGTAGTACGCCTTCTGCAACCCTACCCTTATTAATGGCAGCTCATTATTTTAAAGATAAGGGCTATTTGGAAAGTGCTAAAAGAACCGGAGATTATTTAGAGCGGGAACTTATTTCTAAGGCGGATTATTTTTCTTCCACCTTGGATGCCAACTGTGAAGACAAGGAGGCATCGCTTTATGCTTCAACAGCGATGTATTACCTGGCCTTAAGTACCACCGGCAGTGAGCAGCAACAATATATCCAATTGGCCAAAAGGTCTGCCTATTTTGCATTGTCATGGTACTATTTATGGGATGTACCTTTTGCTCAAGGGCAGATGCTTGGTGATATAGGTTTGAAATCCAGAGGCTGGGGAAATGTTTCAGTGGAGAACAACCATATTGATGTTTTTATTTTTGAGTTTGCGGATGTTTTAACATGGCTTGATCGGGAAACAAATGAGCCTGACTTATCAGCTTTTTCGGAAGTAATACAAACATCCATGATGCAATTATTGCCTTATCCCGGACATATGAGTGGGGTTGCCAAGGTTGGATATTATCCTGAAGTTGTCCAACATACCAATTGGGATTATGGCAAAAACGGAAAAGGCTTTTACAATGATTTGTTTGCTCCTGGCTGGACCATTCCTTCATTGTGGGAAATGCTAACGCCTCAAAGAGCAGAAAGGTTTTTTGAAGAATAATGATTGCTTATGCTGTGAGTTGATATAGTTAGGAAACATTGTCTGTTCATAGGGTTTCATCATAAGGGTTGCTAAAACCCGGATCCAATTTGGTGGTGGAAAAAGTTTGATCGGTTTATGAAATGCACAGGCTCTAAAAACATTATCATAGATGAGACTTTATGAACAGACATCCCTACATAGTTGTAGCTAGCCGAGCTAAGCCTTTGGTGTATGAATATGATGCCTAACTAGGACTGAAACATCCAGACAAAAAGAATCAGGATGGTTAGGGCGTAGGAATTGAGGACGATAAAAGCTTTTTTGTTATAGGGGTTGAGTTCCTTGTGGAATAGCAGGAAGTAAAATAAGCCGATGAAACCCGTGTTGATAACGGTGAGCAACAAAACATGCGCCCATTGAAAGTGGATGCCAAACAGTGGAAAGGTAAAAAGGAAGAGGGACGAGAGCAGTGTCCACGAGAATATGATTGGGCGAATGTGTTGCGGGCTAAAAAATTTGGGGAATCTTTTAAATCCAGCTCTTTCATAATCTTTTGCGTAGGCCACTAATAGCAACCAGAAATGGGGCAACTGCCACATAAGCATAAAAGCGGCGACATAAATAATGGTGGGGTGTATGAGTGAGCCACCAGCTGCGGTCCATCCCATCACTGGTGGAATGGCGCCCACCAGAGCACCAGGCAAAATGGCAAGAGGCGTCCGGGTTTTTAGTGGGGTATATACCGCATTGTAAAAGAAGATATTGGCGAGGCCCAATAGCAATGGCTGCCAGCCAACCAAGGCGAGGGACGTGCTACCAATAGTCAACATCAACAATACGATTATTACGGCAGCCCTCACGGATAAATGCCCTGCTACAAGTGGCCGATTTTTGGTCCGTGCCATTAGTTTATCCCGCTCCTTTTCCTGAATCTGGTTAAGTGCAGATGTGCCGCACGCCAAAAAGAAAACACCTGCAACGAGCAATAGCAAATCCGTCCTGCTTTGATGGGGCGCAATTAAAAAACCTATCAAAGCAGAGAAGGTGACCATGGCCGATAGGCGCACACGCATCAGTGCCCAAAGTTGTTTCCAGCTATTCTTCATTAAGTGTTTTCAGGTATTCTATAATGGTTTGTACTTCTTCGGGATTTATTAGTCTTTCGTAAGACTGCATTAAATTGCGACCATAGCCCTTGACAATTTCATCGTTGGGCTGGTAAATGGCGCGTACAATATAATCATCGTCGGCCACCACTGTCACTTCTTGGCGACCAACCAAAACGATTCTTTCCGCATTGTAGAGACCTTTGAAGGAAGGTCCAACCAGATTGGTGCCGTCCAGAGAATGACAGGCCATGCATCCATTCTGCTTCATGATGGCCAGGCCGGGATGGTCAGGTATCAGTCCCGTGGCTTCCAAATTCTCCAACCAATCATCGTACTCCTCCTGCTCAACTACGC
>DHVH01000325.1 GCA_002412555.1 Marinilabiliaceae bacterium UBA5213
GACCTTTAATCATGGTGGCCCAAATTTGAGTCAGGGAGAGGCATTATTGCGGGATTTTGCCGGACGCAATTTTGAGGGCTCACAATGTTGGGTTACACCTCATTTTATTTTGGCCAATAGATATCAATCAACCATCACGGGTGATTTTTTACCGCCCTTGTTTGGGGTTAATCCTGGTCATCCCTTGGCAAAAACACACCCTCAATCAGCTTTGAATCCGGATGCTTATGCTAATCGTGATTACCGCATGAAGTCAACCATGCTCTGGGACGGGGAAGTCATGATGGGATTGCGTTCTCTTCAGGAAACAGATTGGGTACCATTGGTTTATAAGACATGGGGACAACCAGTGACAATTGACGGTAAAACTTATACTTCGTATGAAACAGATGGTACTTATTCAGGCTATGTTTTTCGGAAGTTTGTCCGAAACTTTGGGGGAATGGGCAGAGATGATGGTGATTACAACTGGCCGGTAATGCGTCTCGCTGATGTGTTTTTAATGTTTGCTGAGGCCGATAATGCGGTGAATGGCCCGCAAGGGGACGCTATTCAGCTGGTCAACCGGGTTCGTCATCGTGGCAACCTTCCAGGCTTGACGCCCGAAATGGTAGCGGACAAGGAATCCTTTTTTAAAGCCATTGAACAGGAACGGATTGTAGAATTGGTTGCTGAAGGTCATAGAGGTTTTGATATCAGAAGATGGAGGATGCTTGAGGAAGTATGGGGACCTGTAGGTTCAGATGAATATAGAGTTACAGATACACATGGAGGACAAACCGTTGGTTTTTTTAATAGAACCCCTGAAATTGGTTACCAGAGAGGTTACATTTTTAGGATTCCTCCGAGTGAGCGGGATCGAAATCCCAATTTGTCTCAGAACACACCCTGGTTATAACCTTTAGGCAAATGAAAACTAATTATAGATATATGAAAAATTTTATTTTCACTTTAATAATAAGCTTTGTTGCTGTCTCTTTGATCCGGTGTACTGAATACCCAATTGATGAGGATGGATTATTGATTACGGGCAGGGCTGATTGTTACATTAGTAATTTTGAGTTGCTTGGATCTGATCATCAGATCGTTCGATCCGGAGCTGCTGCGATAGACACCACTGAACTCACTGTAGATGTTTTAGTTCTGTATGGTACAGATTTAAAGAACCTGTATCCCCAGTTCACCTTAGCCCAGGATGCCAAGTTGGATCCTAAAGTGGTTGGAAAAGTGGACTTCTCTGATTTGGATAATCCTAAGCAATATACGGTGGTATCTGGAAATCGGAAAGTCAGAAAAACCTATACAGTTAATGTTTCAGTACAGCAAAAACAATAAAACATATGGTTATGCGAATCAAATATGGAAGTTTATTATTGCTTTTAGGGCTCGTTTTCGTTTTTGCAGCTTGCGATGATGAGGACTATAATGTGCCTGAAGGGGTCAGGAATCTGACGAACGATTGTATTAAGCGTTCTTTGGGACCTAATGTTGTAGGAAATGAAATCGCTTTTGCTTATGCAATGGCGCTTCCTCCTGATTTGGGGAATTTGTCCTCGGTCCGGGTTGAAGCCTCCATAGCCGGAGCTTCTGGGACTTACCTGGAGCATCGTTCCTTTTACACCCATAACGGGGGCATAGTCCCAAGTACCGGTGAGGTAAGAGAGGGAGGAGCTGATATAGGTATAGTTGTTGGCGCACCCTCTGTTACTAATGGTAAAGTTACGGAAGTAACTTTTGTGAAGGATACTTGTGCAGCAACCTTGCGTTATTACTATGTTATTCCTGAAACGGCTAAGGGTCAATCGGTAACTTTTCAGTTCTCAGCAACGGCTAGTAATGGCCAATCGGTTTCCTATAACATGGGGCCGTATGAAGTTGGAAAAATTGAGATGAAAAGAGAGATTGTTTTGACCAATAACAGTTACTTTTCAATTTCTGATTTTGAAGTGTATGACGAGACTCAAGCCGCAGCCAATCCCGATAAGATAGACTTGGTCTACTTGTATCGTACCCCTTTTGCAGGAATTAATTTTGGACACGCTTTGGTATCACCAGGTGCTGATAGCGAGTTTCTTCCAGGTGTGACTTTGCCTCAGGGGGTTAACAATCAAACGTATATCAGAAAAGACTCTGGGTCGAGGGATCAACATTTGGCACGGGACCGCTATGGTATATTTGTAGATGATGTAGATTTATATGAAATAGATTTATCTACTCAGCCTTTTTATAGTATTGGACTGCAAAATGAATCCGGTGCCTGGATTGAAACAGCCGATGGGAAATACCGGGCTTATCTTTATGTCAATTTGGTTGATAATGCTGCCGGAACGATGACTGTTAGTGTTAAACGGCTATTGATAGAATAACTTGTTCATCGTCTTTATAGTTTCCTGTAACTCCTAGAGTTGCAGGAAACTTTTTTCTGTTCGTTTTTTGTCTTTGGTTCAGAGAAGTCTTTTTTGAAATGGCCTTTTCTGTCCTCTCCTATCTAAAATTATAGTATTATGATAAATAGGTTGCGAATTTTTGCCCTCCTGATTTTTGTGCTTGGTTGTTACTCCGGTGAAGTGTTGAATGGTCAAAATAAAAAAATAGATGGCTACAGAGGGATATGGTATACTTTAAATCAGTTTTCAGAGTATGGGGATAAGTATTCAGGTGGTTTAGGGACTTATACATCCAACCATTTGCCCATGGCTGTATATGCTCCTGAGGTGGATAAGACATTTTTTGTTTACGGTGGTACCACGCAGGAAGATGAAAAGCGCTTGCAAATCATGATCTCTTATTATGACCATAAAGCAAAAGTAGTTCCTAAGCCGGTGGTTGCTTTGGACAAGGTGGGGGTGGATGACCCGCATGACAATGCAACTCTGACGATCGATGAGGAAGGGTTTATTTGGTTGTTTGTAAGTGGACGTAATGTTAGTCGACTTGGTTTGTTACTGAAAAGCACAGCTCCCTATTGTATCGAACAGTTTGAGACAGTTCGGGAAACCAACATGACTTATGCGCAGCCCTGGGAATTTGAAGGGAAGGGCTTTGTGAATTTATTTACCCAATATGCTCCTGAAACCCATTTCCGGGAATTATGGTGGTCCACCAGTCCGGATGGTATTAGCTGGTCTGAGAATCAAAAGTTGGCGGCCATATACGGACATTATCAGGTAAGTAATCAGAGGAGCAATCGGCTAGCTACAGCTTTTAATTACCATGTGAATGGCCATGCGGATAAGCGAACCAATGTTTATTACATGCAAACAGAAGACATGGGTTCAACATGGACATCTGTGGATGGTCAGTTGTTGAAAACGCCTGTGAGCGCGGTTGATGGACCTGCACTGGTGCATGATTATGAATCTGAAGGTAAGTTGGTTTATTTGCAGGACATTAATTTTGATGCAGATGGCCATCCAATAATCTTGGTCTTGGTTAGCAGTCATTTTCAACCTGGTCCAAAAGGGCAACCCAGAGAGTGGGTCGTATTTCACTGGAAGAACAACCAATGGGTATCTCACACTGTTTGTACGTCCACTCATAATTACGATGTGGGTTCCCTGTATGTGACCAAAAAAAAATGGTTGATTGTGGGTCCAAGCGAAAAAGGTCCTCAAGAATGGGGTACTGGTGGCGAGATGGCACTATGGCAGAGTGGAAACGAAGGTAAGTCGTGGAAAAAGGTCCGGAATATTACCAAAGACAGTCAGTTTAATCATACGTATGCCCGCAGGCCCGTCAATGCCCACAAGGATTTCTTTGCCTTTTGGGCCGATGGTAACACTGATGAATTCTCACGATCAAGTTTGTATTTTACCAATCGAAAAGGTAATAAGGTTTGGAGACTTCCCTATTATATGGATGAGGATTTTGTAAAACCCATACGCATAAAATAGAGACTCTCCATTAGGTGGAAAACGGGATGCAAGCTATTTTGGACTTTAAATGATCGAAAATTAATAGGGTATAAATTCAATTTTTTAGTCATGAAAAATATTCTCTTTGTCATCTTTTTACTTTTGATAGTGTCAACGATGACCCTGGTTGACACCATAAGGTGAAGGCTTTATTTAATAAGTTATTCCTTGAGTTTTAAGTTAAAGTTAGGGTGAAATGAAAATTCCAAAGATTGTTGTAGTTGGCAGCTCCAATACCGATATGGTCGTGAAATCAGATCGTTTACCTGTTCCGGGAGAGACGGTTCTTGGAGCAGATTTTCTTATGAATCCCGGAGGTAAAGGGGCAAACCAAGCGGTGGCTGTTTCCAGACTTGGTGGAAATGTGCTTTTTGTTTGTAAAACCGGAAGGGATATTTTCGGAAGTCAGGCTATTGAGCATTACAATAAGGAGGGGATTAATACCGACTATGTTTTTATTGACGATTCTAAAGCCTCTGGTGTAGCGCTTATTAATGTTGATGAGCAGGGTGAGAATAGCATTGTAGTGGCTTTGGGGGCCAATGCATCACTATCAAAGGAGGATATTGATAAGGTGAAGGATGAAGTGCTCAGTGCCGACTATGTGTTAATGCAATTAGAAATCCCTCTGGATACAGTTGGTTTTGTTGCCCAATTGGCATTTGATAGTGGGGTTAAGGTTATACTCAATCCTGCCCCCGCACGTACTTTGCCTGCTGAATTATTGTCTCGTCTGTATATGATTATTCCCAATCAAAATGAGGCGGAGATGCTATCGGGTATTTCCATCAAAGACTGGGAGACAGCCAAGGATGCTGCTAGAATAATCCACAAAAAAGGGGTAGAGCTGGTCGTTATAACTCTGGGTGAAATGGGGGCTTTGATTTTCGAGGACAATTGTTTTTATCAAGTATCCGCAGAAGCTTTAACTGCTGTTGATACTACGGCTGCCGGTGATACCTTTTGCGGCGCTGTTACTGTTGCCTTGGCTGAAGGGAAGTGCCTAAGGGACGCAGTTGTTTTTGCTAACCAGGCAGCAGCCCACAGTGTGATGAGGATGGGTGCACAGACCTCCATTCCTTATAGGAAGCAACTTAAGGATGCTGAGTGAACATGGTATTGTAACTTCTAAAAAAGTAAGGATATGTATATAGTTGAAACCTATTTTTTGGCGATTGCCTTCTCATTTATAACAATGTTATGCTGGGGATCATGGGGGAATACTCAAAAATTAGCCTCAAAAAAATGGCGATACGAGTTGTTTTATTGGGATTATGTGATTGGTATTGTATTGTTTAGCTTGGTAGTTGCATTTACAATGGGCAGTTTTGGTTCTGAAGGTCGACCTTTTCTAGTCGATTTGCAGCAGGTTGATGGTAAATTGGTGCGAAGCGTTCTATTAGGTGGTGTTGTTTTTAATGCGTCAAATATTTTGTTGTCTGCATCGGTCTCCCTGGCTGGTTTAGCAGTTGCATTTCCGTTAGGAGTTGGTCTGGCACTTGTTTTTGGTGTGCTAAATAATTATCTGCTAGCACCTAAAGGAGATCCTTTGGTTTTATTTTTGGGTGTTTTGTTGATTGTTATGGCAATCATTTTTAATGGCGTTGCATCTGCCAAACGTAAACAGGGCGTTAAAAGTGGATCTAACAAAAAAGGGATAGTGTTGGCTATTCTGGCAGGGGTGTTGATGTCCTTCTTTTACAGGTTTGTGGCAGTGGCTATGGATTTGGAAAATTTCAATAATCCTACGCCTGGCATGATGACTCCATATACCGCTACTGTTATTTTTTCTATTGGCATTTTGCTAAGCAATCTGATATTTAACACCCTTATTATGAAGAGGCCATTTGTGGGGGAGCCAGTTACCTATAAGCAATATTTTAGTGGCAATTTTTCTACCCATTTAGTGGGCGTGTTTGGAGGAGCAATTTGGTGTTTGGGCACAGCCTTTAGCTACATTGCTGCAGGGGAGGCTGGTCCGGCAATTTCCTATGGTTTGGGACAGGGTGCACCAATGATTGCCGCCATTTGGGGGGTGTTTATTTGGAAGGAGTTTAAGGGAGCCGCCAGTGTAACCCATTGGCTCCTCTCAATGATGTTTATCTTCTATGTGGCCGGACTTGCTTTAATTATAATTTCCGGTGGAAATTAATGGTTTATGAAACGATCTTTGAGAAATTTTCTCGCAAATTAAAATAGTTATCCAGACGGTTTCCATCCTACAAATTTAAAGTGAATTATTTTCCTATGGAAAGAAGGGGATTTATAAAGAAGGCTGTTTCAGCATTCGGATTGTTGGTCGTAACATCCAAATGGTTTTATGTAAAAGGAAATGTCTGTAACATGCCTTATAAAAGACATATTGCCAGCGTTTCATTGTTCACTGATGTTAAGTGGGAACAAACGAAAAGAGTCCCTTTGGGCTGGCCTGTTTTTGCCGTTGCAGGAACAGAAAATGAGGGGAGAGGATCTGTTATATTGAAGTTTCCCGATTTGACGCACAATGAAAATGATTTTTATTTTCGGATATGCTCTGCCATAGATATACGGGAAGAGTTAAGCATTGGGGTATGGCTGCCTGAGAGTAATACCCAAATTGGATGTTTTGATATAAAATACGCCCACCCATTTCAGCCATTTGAGGTGCTTATTCCTCGTAAGTACATCAAAGAAATTATCCATCAAGGATTAGAGATTAAAATGCATGAAGGGAAAAAAGAGGGATGGTTTATCTCCTCTGGTAACGCCTCTGTTGCATCCGGGCTCCAACCACAAATAATGTCTGGCATTTATCCGGGAAAAGCAGATCAGCTATTTGCATCTTTATTCTCAATGAATTCATTAAGTCCTTTTGGTTGGTTAGGTGGATGTGTGTATGATGCTTTGCTTGAATCAACTAATAGGGGATCATTGGAGGCAAAAAGAACCTTAGAGAAGCAACTGTCCTTTTTTCTGGATGATTCCAAAGGCGTAAACTTTGAAGATCCCCATACACGTCCGGTTGTTGGGCGCTTTCACAGTATTGAAGACCTTCTGCCATTGGCAGCTATCGTTTCCTTGTATCCGAAACATCCCTCTGTCCAGTTGGCAGTAGACTATTGCCTGAGCATAAGTGATGAGATGGACTTGATGGCCAATTCGAGTCATGTGACTTCCGAGGGGTGTTATACCCTTGCCTACCCATTGGCAAAGATTGCCATCTCCCGCAATGACAAAGAACTTGCCAGGCTGGCTGTAAAGCAACTGGATTTGCGCATTGATCTGCTGTCAACGGAGGATGTTGTATCGCAAAGCAGCTATCTACGAGATGATCTGACCCGTCACACGGGTTTTGATAATTGGGGAAGAGGTATTACTTGGTATTTGCTGGGGATTGTGAAAACTATCTATTTGTTGGAAAATAGTGAGTTGTCTGGTTTTATTGCTACTGAAAAAGCCAAAAATGAATTCCTGAGGGCCATAAATTGGGTTTGCAAATACCAGGACGACTCAGGTAGTTGGAACAGTTATATTAACAGACCGGAGACGCTTCCTGATTCTACTACCACTTGCGGCATTGCATTAGCCATGGCGTGGGGAATTCAGGCAAAATGGTTGTCTGAGGAACCTTATCTCCCAAAGGCTTTAATGGCACGTTCGTGGCTTAGAAATCAACTTACCGCTGACGGTTTTTTACAGGGAATTTCCCAAATAAATCGAGGAGGAGAGCAATTACAAGCCAATGGATACAGGGTTATTTCTCAGTTTGGGATGGGGCTATTGGCTCAATTAGAGTGCATCATAGCAAGTGAAACAAAGGAATACCATATGCAATGAAAATTCCGAAACGAACAAACTAGGTTTATGGAGACAGGGAAATTCTTAAAAATGCAGAAAGACCAATTGGCTATAGTCCTTGCCAAATGGAAGGTGCCTGTAAGGGTTATTGCACTACTTACAGGTTTTTTATCACTGACTTGGTTTCTTATTCGAGTTGTGCCAAAACCTCATAGAGCAACCTATCCTTGCATGCAAGTGGCCGCTCCTTGGGCATCTGGTTTTGTTATCTATTTAATGGGTTTAACAACCTCCATGTTGTCCTTTCAAAAGTTCAGAAGGTCCTTGCGTTCGTCCAATTATTTGGCAGCAGGCATGTTCTTGTTTATTGGGATGGCCTTTTATATTTTGATATTGCCATTTCAAAGCGAGCCTGTATTTTCTTCTCCGCTGAATGCTGTGCCTCTTGAAGCAGCAAATCAGCCAATGGGTATGGCCAGAGGGATTTTTCCGGGTAGAGTTATATGGGTTTTTGATAAAGACGCTACCAATGCCAATTGTACCAATGCTTTCAATGATGGCTATTTTTTGGATAATAACACCAATCAAGCAATAGTCGATCAAATGCTGAACAATGCAATTCTTCAGATTTCCGGTGAAACCAGCTTGGATGATGCATGGCATGAAATCTTTAAATTCCATAACAATGAAAGAGACAAAGGCGCAGTAGGATACGTAACTGGTGAAAAGATATTTCTGAAGCTTAATCGGACCAGTTCCTGGTCCGAAAATATAAATACCTCTGACATGTCCAGAGTGAACAATCACTATTATGCCATCAGTGAAACTTCTCCGCAATTGGTAACTTCTGTTTTAAGGCAACTTGTGAATATTGTCGGCGTTCCTCAGGAGTATATTTATGTTGGTGATCCAATGAAACATATCTATAAGGATGACTATACCAAGTGGCATGGTGAATTTCCGGGCGTGAATTATTTGGATGTCAAATTTAATTCAATGGGCAGACAGAAGGTGGTAGCGAGTACGACTGCTGTTATCAATTATTCAGACAATGGTACTGTTCTGAAAACGGGGACATGGGCAAGTGCTTTAACCGGTGATCCTGTTTATAAGGATTATCTCTACACTATTTTTGAAGAGATGGAATATATGCTGAACCTGCCAACGCTTAAAGGTCATAAATTCTCTGGTGTAACCATGTTTGCAAAGAACCATTTTGGTTCTCATGTAAGGGCTGATGCCAAACACTTACACGGTGGCTTGGTAAAGCCCAGCCCTTCAGACCCTTTAAGGAATAGCTACGGTATGTACAGGGTAATGGTGGATATTATGGGCCATGACCTTCTTGGCCGGAAAAATCTGCTGTACATAATGGACGCATTGTATAGTTCAGAGATGGAAGTTGCCCAACCTGTTAAATTTCAGAAGAGCCCATGGAACGATCATTGGTCTTCCTCTATTTTTGTTTCCTTGGATCCGGTGGCCATTGAATCTGTCGGGTTTGATGTTTTGTATCATGAACTGGATGGTTCTAATGGCTTGGATGCCTTTCCTCATTTTGGCGCTGTTGATGATTACCTTCATCAGGCTGCAGATTGGAACAACTGGCCTGAAAACATTGACTATGATGCCAATGGTGATGGGGTATTAACTGCCAGCCTGGGAGTGCATGAACATTGGAATAACCCTGTAGAGCGCCAGTATTCAAGAAATTTAGGCACTGGTGATGGCATTGAAATGATATTTGTTGATGGTGTGAAGGACCCCGGTACTGGCATTAATACTAGTCCGTCAAATTCCAAGGATGTTAAGGTTCTTGTTTATCCAAACCCTGCAACTTCTTTTATCAATATCAGATATACAAGTGATTTTACGGGTGTAGTAGGAGTTTCTGTATATGATGTACATGGAAGGATTACAAAGCAATTATACCATCAGAAATTATCTGGAGTCTTTAATGAGGCTATTGAGTTGACAGCATTTAAGGAAGGCCTGTATTTTCTTCAAATTACTGAAAATGAAACTGTTTACAACGTAAAGTTTAAAGTTGAGTAAAGGGTTTTACCTCATGGCATGTCCCATACCTTACATATATGGGTTTATGTGTTGTTGGAAAGGTTGAGACTGATTTGTGTCCGGATTATTGTACCTTATTGAAAAATGAAACAATTAATGATTGCCAACAAAATGAATATTATGAATTCACTAAAGAAGAGTGCTATTGGTCTTTTGTTATTTAGTCTGCTTTTAACTGGATTTAATCTGTCTGCTCAAAGAACTTATCCGACCTCAGAATTATGGAAAAAACATGTTGCGTCGTTTAGAGAAGCTGACCTGAAAAATAAACCTGCCGAAAATTCAATCCTTTTTTTGGGCAGCTCAACTTTTAGTGGATGGAAAGGTATGGCCAATAGTTTCCCGGATCACCGAATAATTAATAGAGGATTTGGTGGTTCGCAGCTGTCAGACCTGATTTTCTTCTTTCAGGATGTTGTGGTGCCTTATCATCCTTGTCAGATAATTGTTTATGAAGGTGATAATGATATTGCTTCAGGGATGTGGTCCGAACAATATTTACAGGATGTAATCACCTTTGTGCGCTTAGTTGAGATATTTCTGCCGGGCACGCCAGTCGATTTCCTTTCTATAAAGCCGAGTCCGGGCCGTGCCAATTGGACAGAAGAATATAATAAGGCCAATGAACTGGTCCGACAGTTTGCTGGCAGTAAAAACCACCTTCGGTTTATTGATGCCGCACAACTATTGATCGATGCTGAAGGAAATTTAATTGAAGATTACTACGTGGATGATAAAGTCCATTTAAGCCCTGCCGGATACGATTTGTGGCAAAGTGCGATCCTTCCATATCTTTCAGATAAGGCTTTAAAAAGCAATGATTAGGCTAGGACTCTGCCCCTTTTTCAGCAATAAAGGTCCGGTAACCATAAAGGGCGACCACCAGAAAGCTGAAGAAGGGCAATAAGAAGGAAGCCCTAATGGCAGGGAAAGTGCCTATATGCCCCAGATCAATGATGCTGCCTTGCAGAGGCGGGAGTAAGGCACCTCCTACAATGGCCATGACCAGTCCTGCTGCCCCAAGCGTTGTGTCCTTACCTACTCCTTGCAGCGCAATGCCATATATGGTTGGGAACATCAGGGACATAAAAGCTGAGGTGGCTACCAGGCAATACAGACCAGTCATTTCCTCCAGTGTGATGGCACCTGCGATGGTG
>DHVH01000129.1 GCA_002412555.1 Marinilabiliaceae bacterium UBA5213
GAGATCAACTTCCCGACTTTCAGAGATACGCCTTGAGGTAGCTACCATATCTGTGAACAAGTCGGGAAGTTGATCTCCAATTGTGGCACTAATGGCAAGGTTGATGCAATGCCACGCTGCCATTAGTGCCACAATTGGAGATCAACTTCCCGACTTGTTCACAGATATGGTAGCTACCTCAAGGCGTATCTCTGAAAGTCCTCAGAACACCATCGCTCTATTGAAAGATTTTGAGGACAATCTGGAGGCATCCATCGACCTTTTAATGGAAGTTCAAAATGCTCCTGTTAAAAAAATTAAGGAGTGGAAGTATTTCATTCTGGGAATAAATGACATCAATTCACAGCCAGATTATGGCGGATCAGATAAAAATGAGGCAATAGGCTACAATCAGGACGGTTCTAATCTGTGGATAACTGGCTCAGCCATTCCGGGCTCAACAGCCATTTTAACAGAAGATCCAAACCAAATGGCTGGTTTTTTTCGCTATCATGGAGAACTTCAAACAGGCGAATTCAGAATAATGAATACGCCAACTATTCAGAGCAATACCGTATTTTATGTCCCCATAGTGGAGGATGCCAACGCAGTAGGCAATTACACAGTGCAGACATCCACGGATACAAATTTACAGGGTTGGCGTGTTACTATACCAGATAATTACTATAAAATAAAAGTTAATGCGCTGGCTAAAACATTTAGCGGTGAAGTATTTAAGGCCAGAGAAGATCTTTTTATTGTTGGAGGGGCTACGGAAATAGGCTGGGACTCGGGTCTATCCATCCGGCTAAAAAAGGATCTGAACAACCCAAATTTATTTATCTTCTCAGGTGTTTTAAAGGAAGCAGCCGAAGGGGGTGACAGAAGTCTGTTTAAACTTTTGGGGCAAAATGATTGGAGCCCAGTTTCTTTCCATCCCAAAGCACAAAATGCACCACTGCTGGAGGCAAAATATATCTATGAGAACCTCCCAGGTGATCATAAATGGGCTATTGATGTTCAGAAACAAGGGTTTTATGTTATCAAGGTTGATTTGCTCCAGGAAACAATAAATGCCAAATACACCGATGGGTATTTATATGCTTTATACATCAATGGCCTTGAGTGGAAAAACATAAATGAAACTTACCTCATAGATTGTGGCGACACGGAGGCCTCACTACAAGTCGAGATTGTACCTGTAGCAGGAAAATCAATTGACATAGGATCTACTATAGAATTTACGGCAACTGAGCAAGGCTTGAACACTTTGGAATTCTCAATCGGTTCACAAGACGGGACCGACGTAAAAACCTACCAACTAAAGGTTAGCAAACCATTAGCCTTCGATGATCTGGTCACCCAGATGTGGAACAACACCTTAACAATCAACAACAACCCGGAAAAAAACGGAGGTTACAAATTTGTCAGTTTTGAGTGGTATGGGGATGGAAAAATGATAGGCAACAAAGAGTCCTATTCAGCAGGAAAGTCTTCAACAGACCTTCTCAACGAAAATACGGCCTACATGGTTAAGCTGGTGGATGACAACGGGAATAAATTCCATACGTGCCCAACCAAATTAACATTGGAGGATGTTCTAAATCAATTTAAGATTTATCCCAATTATGTGCGAGTAGGAGAAACCATTAATGTAGAAACCATTTTTAATAACAGACAAGATACAGAAAAAGCGAAGTTGGATGTAAGCAACATGAATGGAAGTATTGTTTATAGCCAAAAAATTGAAGGAAGCACAACCAATTTTAAAATGGCTAATCCTGGCTTTTATGTGGTTCAATTGACCTCTGGAACCAACGTTCGTGTTGCCAAGCTACTGGTCAAAAGATAAGAATACCAGCATCTCTTAATACGCCAAACGTACAAAACCAACAATAAACAGCTGCAAAATATGTATAATATAGATTATACTGACGGTGCTGCATAAGAAATTTTCAAAAGTTAAAATTAATCAAAATATCAGATTTTTTAGGCAGGGAGTGTATTTAATATATTCAGAGTTCTACTTGTATGCTTTTGCCTACTGCGCCAGCCACCCAAAATCCTTCTTATTTGACCTTTTTTGATCAAAGCCTTCACACCTGCCTGTATTACCCTAAAAACAAACACTATACATCAAAGTGTTAAATTGTATGTTTTTGTGCCAATGAAGTATGGCCAGCACACCATGACAGAAAAGGAAGCATTTATGACAAGAAAGTATATAATGTTTCTGGACGATGGTATATACTTTTGATTAAAGTTCATTAACATTTATTAGTTGAAATTTTAACAGATGCAGCAACAAACAAGTCTTTTGAACGGCTTACAGTGATTTTGCTTTTGTTTAATTGATCAACCTGTTGACATACAATGATTTTGAGTGTGATTTATGTTTATATGAGTATTAGTAATACGTTAATTAGCTTATCAATGAAAACTATGTCTTTTTTAATTAAAACAATTATTAACTTATGAAAAAACTACCCCCAAGTAATGAGGTTCAAAAACAACCTGGGAAATTTAGAAATCCGGGTTTTAGTATTGCTCTGAGAGCGGTACTTGTTGCTTTGTTGACAATATATATATCGGAGTCTGTAGAGGGGTCGAATACTTTTACAGAAACCTACAGGTCAGCAAATGAGTTACAAGCAGGCACTCTGGATGTGACCGGGCGGATACTCGATGAAGAGGGATTCCCCATTCCAGGTGTAACTATCCTGGTTAAAGCCACCAATAATGGCAGTATTTCTAATGCTGATGGTGATTACAGACTTAGCAATGTAAGGCAGGGTAATGTTCTTGTCTTCACTTTTATAGGCATGAAAAGCCGGGAAATAGTTGTTTCTGACCAAACCGTTATTAATGTTATAATGGAAGAGGAAGCCAAAGGCCTTGACGAGGTTGTTATTGTGGGCTACGGAAGTCAGCAAAGATATTCTGTGGTAGGTTCTATTACCACCATTGAGCCCGAAAAATTGCAGGTTAGCTCTTCTCGTTCTATGAGTAATGTGCTGGCAGGACAGCTCGCAGGTATTATTTCTGTTCAGCGTTCGGGCGAGCCCGGTTATGATAATTCTAACTTCTGGATTCGTGGGATTTCAACATTTGGAGGTGCCCAACAACCATTGGTCTTAATTGATGGTATTGAACGTTCCCTGGACAATATTGATCCGGCTGAGATTGAATCTTTTTCTATTTTAAAAGATGCCTCTGCAACTGCCGTATATGGGGTTAGAGGTGCCAATGGGGTTATATTGATTAATACCAAACGTGGTCAAATTGGTCAACCCTCCATTAATTTGCGTTACGAGCAGGGTATATCCCAGCCGGTAAAATTACCTGATTTTGTTGGAGCGGCGGATTATTTAAACGTGCTTAACAACATTGCCCAGGACGATGGAAGAACTTTGCCTTACCAGCAAAGTCGTATTGATAATATCCGCAGCGGATATGATCCTGATTTATACGCTGATGTCAACTGGTTGGATGCCATTACGCAGGACTATGCCTCGAACCAACGGGTTAATATGACCGTTTCTGGTGGTAGTGCTTTGCTGCGATATGCTATAGTAGGCTCGTATTTTGGAGAAAAAGGTATCGTCGCAAGGGATGAAACACAGGAGTGGGATTCATCCATGAAGCTCCAAAGATACAATCTCCGTACGAATGTTGATTTGGATTTATCACCAACCACTTTACTTCGGGTTAATATTGGTGGTTACCTGCAGGATTCCAACAGGCCCCCTATATCCATTGACAATTTGTTTGCCTTGGCCTTGGAAACGCCTCCCCATATTCATCCAACGCAGTACTCTACAGGAGAATTACCCAGAGAAGTTCAACGCTCTAACCCATGGGCTTTGGCAACACAGACCGGTTTTGAACGGAATTCTGCGAGCAAGTTAGAAACCCTCTTTGCAGTTGAGCAAGATTTGAAGGCTATTTTGCCTGGTTTAAAGGCTAATGTCAAATTCTCATTCGACAGGTACTCATCTAACGGTGTCAGACGTGCAAAAGAACCCGACTATTTTAGTCCTGCCAACAGCCGTGATGAGTACGGTAACTTAATACTTACGCTTACCTCTACCGGGCAAAATTTTCTCGGTAATGAACAAACTACTGAATGGGGCAATAAAAGCATCTATACCGAGGGCAATTTGACCTACAACCAGAATTTTGGTAGTCATTACATTGATGGCTTGTTTTTATACAATCAAAGGCACTATGATGAAGGTTATCCAGTCCCCTTTCGTAATCAGGGTATAGCCGGCCGGGCTGCCTATTCATATGCTCGAAAGTACATTGCCGAGTTTAATTTTGGATTAAATGGTTCAGAAAACTTTGCTAAGGGACAGCGGTTTGGTTTTTTCCCTTCTGTAGCTGTGGGCTGGATTGTGACCGAGGAAATGTTTATGAAATCGCTTTCTTCCACCATCTCCAATCTTAAGTTTAGAGCCTCTTACGGATTAGTAGGGAACGACTTTCTTGGCAGGGAGTATTATCCGAATGGTCCAATTATTCGATTTGCATATCTTACTACTATTGATGAAACGGATGGCTACCGGTGGGGTATCAACAATGATTATCAACGTGCTGGTCGTTGGGAGGGTAATCAGGGTGTATCTGATGTAACCTGGGAAACCGTTGCCAAAACCAATTTGGGAGTGGAACTGGGTTTATGGAACAGTATTAATTTGCAAGTCGATGTGTTCAAAGAGCAACGGCAAGATATTTTTATGCAAAGAAGAACCATACCGGGGTCAAGCGGATTTATTAGTGCACCTTGGGCGAACTATGGCAAGGTGGATAATGAAGGTATAGAAGTTTCCTTAGACGCGAACAAGCAATTTTCCTCTGACTTTTCTCTTTCTGTGCGCGGTTCCTTTACCTATGCTGTGAATGAAGTCATAGAGAGGGATGAGCCTTCATCCGTTGTAGGGACCTATCGGGCTGAAACTGGAAAACCTGTAAATCAACTATTTGGTTTGGAAGCAGTTGGTTTGTTTACTGAGGATGATTTTAGCAATGTGGCGACCGGCCAACTTGCAACCGGTGTACCATCCCACACTTATGGACCAGTTCGTCCTGGTGACATAAAGTATGTGGATCAGAACAATGATGGGATAATCAACGATCTGGACAGAATTGCAATAGGCGGCACGGAAGATCCTCAAATGATTTATGGCTTTGGTGCCAATATGCAATTTAAAAATATTGATTTTGGTTTCTTTTTCCAGGGCAACGCTTTAACGAATCGCGTTATAGGTCAGGGAACTACCTATTTTATTCCTGGTTCAGGAGCAGGCGCACTTGGAAATTTCTACTCGAATGTGGATGATAGATGGACCGCAGATAATCCAAGTCAGGATGTGTTTTGGCCACGCTTATCCGCTGAGGTTAACCAAAACAATGCCCAGTCTTCTACATGGTGGCTGCGCGACATGAGTATGTTAAGACTAAAAACAGTGGAGCTAGGCTATAGTCTTAAAAACAAAAGCATTGGAGGTGTTGAAATGCCAAAAGTTCGAATTTTTGTCAGGGGTGACAATTTACTGACCATCTCAAAATTTGACTTATGGGATCCGGAAGTTGGAACGAACAATGGTTTTAGGTATCCCATTATGAAAGCCTACGCTTTTGGCGCCAGTATCAATTTTTAATTTTAATACGTGAAAAATATGAATTACTTCAAATACATAGTTCTATTTGGGATTTTGTGGAGTCTGACTGCTTGTGAAGATTTCCTGGACAAAATGCCAGATGACGAGTTGACACTCGAAATGGTCTTTAATGATAAAATCCGCACGGAAGATTGGCTGGCAGGTGTATATTCAAAAATTCCTGATCCATACTGGGGCTTTGCCCGTCATATCGGATACGATGCATTATCGGATGATATGGCTCCGTCCACAGGCTGGGAACAGTTTGGCTGGAATGTGATTAGCAAGCAAAACGGTAACTGGAATCCTTCCTCTGGTTGGGATGCCAATTATTGGTTAGATATACCTCGCAGAATCCGTTCGGCCTACATCTTCATTGACAATGTCAAACCCAATGTTTCTCAGCAACTCATGCCGACAGATGTGGAAAACATGAAGTACGAAGCCCGTTTTTTAATTGCCTATTATTATTGGTTGCTGGCCGAGGCGTATGGCCCCGTTCCTTTCCAACTCGGATTAACCCCCGGTGATGCCTCTGAAGAGGAACTGATGATTGGTCAAACACCCTTTGACGAGGTTATCGATTGGGTGGATCAGGAGTTATTGGAGCTGTCTGAGTTATTGCCAGCTTCCTATACCGACAACAGTAAGTTTGGAAGGGCAACTTCTATTATGTGTCATGCAGTTAGAGCCCGAATGCTACTATTTGCCGCTAGTCCGCTTGTGAATGGTAATCCAGATTATGCTGATTTTAAAAATAACAAAGGAGAATTGCTGTTTAACCCTACTTATGATCCGCAAAAGTGGGTATACGCAACCTCTGCCACCAAGGCATTGATTGATGCAGCGCATGAGGCCGGACACAACTTGTATTACGAGTACAATACAGATGGCAGTATAGATCCGTTTTTATCGTATCAGAACATGCTATTTAAAAAAGTGACGGATGGTAATAATGAAATATTGTTCGCCAGACCCGACTGTAACTTAGGAGAATACGACCGGCATGCACAGCCTCGTGGCACCGGCGGAAATGGAGGTATGGGTGTGACACAGTCTTTGGTGGATGCCTTCTTCATGGCCAATGGATTACCCATTAGTGATCCTGCTTCAGGATATACCGAAAGCGGGTTTTCAAATAGCCCCGAGTTTAGAAATACCCGTTGGATTGAAGTTCAGGGTAATGAGCCGGGGAAAGCCGGTCAGGTTACGCTTGCCGGTACTTACAATATGTATGTAAACAGAGAACCTCGATTTTATATTTCTGTGCTCTATAACGATGCATGGTTTAGAAGAGAGGGACGCCTTACCCGTTTTATGCATGGAGAATCAGATGGAGGACCTACGCATGATGCCCCTCAGAATGGTTACCTGTTGCGTAAAAAGGTGCACCCTGATCATAATCCCCGCACAAACATTGTACCCTATCGTCCAGGCATACTTTACAGACTAGGAGAGGCTTATTTAAACTACGCAGAGGCCCTCAATGAATCGCAGCCCGGGCACGCTGATATCTTGTTTTATATCAATAAAATAAGAGAGCGAGCAGGAATTCCGGCATTATCAACGGGACTTAGTCAGGCCGATATCAGAGAAGCCATTCGTCGTGAAAGACGGGTGGAGTTAAATAACGAAGGTATTCGTTTCCATGATTTACGACGTTGGAAATTGGCCGAAGAAAAACTGGATGGCGATTTCTACGGGATGAATTTCTATGGAACTGAGAACAGTGATAATCAAGGTGATCCTAATGCCTTCTACCGTAGAACGGTCTATCAGGAACGCGTATTTACTAAAAAGAATTACTGGTTTCCCGTACCACAAAATGAAATTGATAAGAACCCCAATCTTGTTCAAAATCCATTTTGGAATGAGTAAGTAAAGATTATTGGTTTGTTTGATTTGAGGTCGTCTGGACAACTTCTCTCGCTAGACCTGTTGTCTGGGCGACCTCCATTTTCAGTGAGAATACCCAAGAGAATACCGCGGCATTATATTTTATCACGTTGGATTTTTAATTAACTGCAAGTATCAGGTTGATATTTGCTTAGTGCTTTATGTATGAAACGAGTAACCGCCTAGCCCGACAAACAGGGATAAATCGAAGATCGACGAAGTCAAATTTCACTGGCGAGTTCCATACGGCCTTTAAAATACAAAATAATTACGTATGAATAAAATACTGTTTTTACTCTCACTGAGTCTTATGTTTTTCTTTGCGTGTGGCTCTGAAGATGAGTTGGTCAATCCAAAAGATCCGAAAGAAGAGGAGGAGGAAGAAGTTGAGATAATTCCCAAATCTAAGGCAGAAGTTCTTTTCGATCAAATATTCAGCTATTATTGGAGCGAGGAGGTAGAGCTTTTATATGGAAACTATTCGCATAGCTTATCGCCTCAAAAGCCGACCTCACCTGAATACAATGTTCATGCCTATTTATGGGGTTTTGGTGGAGCTTTGTCGGCCTTTAATGCCATTGCCCATAGTTCGCCCAGTCCGGATTTTTTTAAGCAATACGCGTCTAAATTAAAGACTGCCCTTTTACAATATTATACACCCAATCGGATGCCTCGTGGCTTTGCCTGTTTCGTAAATGGTCACGATGAACGTTTCTATGATGATGCGATTTGGGTGGGAATTGATTTGGTGGAATTGTACATGCTCACCAAAGACGATTGGTACCTTGATTATGCAGAAATTGTGTGGGATTTTGTGATGAGTGGGCACGACAATGTGCTGGGAGGCGGTATTTATTGGAAGGAGGTACCTAAAGATTCCAAGAATACATGCTCTAACGCCCCTGCCGCTGTATTAGGGGTGAAATTATATGAAGCCACAGACGACCAAAAATATTTAGATAAGGCTAAAGATATATATGCCTGGGTAAAAAATAACCTTCAGGACCCAAAAGACAATCTCTACTGGGATAATAAGAAATTAGATGGAAGGGTAGAAACCTGGAAATTCTCCTATAACTCGGGACAAATGCTGCAAGCTGGCGTTTTGTTATACAATGCTACCAACAATGATCAATACTTATATGAGGCTAAATTGTTAGCTGAAGCGAGCTATAATGAATTTTTCGATAAACATTTTGTATCAGGACTTTCCGGAGAGCAATTCCCCATCATTAAGGATGGCCACGTGTGGTTTAATGCGATAATGATTAGAGGTTTCATTGAACTGGATCAAATAGAAAAGAACAGTTCTTACATGACTGCCATTAAAAAATCATTAGTTCATGGATGGAATTATGCCAGGGATACGAATACGGGATTACTTAAATCCAATTTGAGCGGACGCAACTTTGAGCATGCAGATCAAAGCGGGGATATACTGTTCCAGGGTGCCCTTGCTGAGATGCTTGCCAGATTAGGCATGTAAAACAATTCTGAAATTTTAATCATTGTGTTTTTTGTTTAATAATTGTTTAACTAAAATTAATTTTTATGAAAAAGATTACTCTTTTAATTGCGAGCTTATTTTTGGTGGTAGGCTTATCTGCACAAATTTTTGAGAACTTGTATCTTATTGGTGATGCAACTGCTGCAGGGTGGGATAATAATAATCCTATTCAAGGAACGAAAGTTGAGGAAGGGGTTTTTACCTGGACCGCCACGCTTAATGCTCCTTCTCCTGACCAAAGGTTTAAATTCTTGACCGAAGTTGGTACATGGATAAATACAATAACCTGCCAAATTACAGAAAATGGACATGAAACTGTTGTGTTGGGGCAGGAAATGGACCTATTCCTAAAAGGAGATCCATATGGAGGTTATGACAATGCATTTCAGGTTGAGACTACAGATCAATATAGAATTGATGTTGACCTGAATACCATGAAAATGACAATTATTGCTGCTTCCACAGTCGGCATCAGCACCATTTCGAAAGACGATGTTCCCTTTAAGGCGACCTCTATTGGTGGGGTGATTAATATTACCATGAGCGACGCTTCGATGGTGGACAACTTCGAAGTTTATAACATTGCCGGAAGTATGGTTGCATCTAAAAGTAACGTTTCAAACCGTTTTTCAACAGACGCCCAATTAACTTCCGGTGTATATGTAGTTAAAGTGCGTAGCAATAACAAGGTTTATTCATCAAAAGTCATTGTAAGATAGAGCTAAGCCTGATTTGGATGAAATGATCCTGTCAGAAGTTTGTGATCCGGGCTTTCCCGGATTCTGAAATGAGAACAGGGGGGGCATGGCTTTTGTTGTGCCTCCCTTTTAGAGACAGTTCCACAGTAAAATCTAATATTTATGGAAAATTCCAGACTTTTTGTAACTGTTATTGCTACTATCTTATTAATGGCTTTTGGTACCAGCCAGAGTAGCGCAATTAACGGTCCCGGGGTTTATGGCGGTGGACCATTTTACATTCAAAGAACAAGCTCCATTCCTAATCTGAGAGAATCTGGGTTTAAATGGGTTGTGGTATGGACCATCCATGTAATGAATCAAGATGGAGATTTGAATTTCAATGCAGAATTTCCTATTGTTGAAGATGGCACTTATGTGGGGAACAACCATTACCCCCATTTTGCTGACGACATGGCTTTACTTAAAACGGAACCGACTACCATTGAATGGATAGAGTTTGGATTGGCCGGTTGGGGCTCTCAGACATTTGGGATAATTCGAGATCTTATCAATGCTGAAGGAACCGGACCTGATTCCAAATTATATAAGAACTTTGCAGCCTTGAAAGCTGCTATACCAGAAATTGACGCCATAAGTTTTGATGATGAAGACTTTTATGACGAACCCTCTACTACTCAATTTGCTGTAATGCTGGCTGATTTAGGATACAAAGTCTCAATATGTCCCTATACCAACGCTGCGCACTGGCAAAATGTAGTTACCAATGTAAACGCTCAAAGACCTGGAACCATTGAGGATGTTCATGTACAATGTTATGCCGGTGGAGCTGGAAATAATCCATGTACCTGGGCAGGCTATTTTAGTAGCGAAATAAATATCATGCCTGGTGTAGAAAACAATTCAAATATGGCATCCCATATCTGGGCCTGGTATAATCAGTGTGGCATACCAAGCGGTTGGGTGTGGCTGTACGATAACTTCTATAGCAATTTAAGCACTATTCAAAGTCATGCAGCAGCCCTTGACAGACAAATTACCCAATTGTACCTGGTTGGTAATGGGACTGAAGTAGGATGGAATAATCAGAGCGATGTGACATTAACTAAAACTGGTGAAGGTCTGTTTACCTGGACGGGCACACTGATATCGCGTCACGATACAAATAACGGTGAAACCAAACGTAGATTCAAGTTCTTAACCCAACATGGTCAATGGGATCCGGGTGTAACCTGTCGAACGGATGTTGATGGCCACAAAATTATTACGCCAGGTGATGAAATGAACCTACAAGTTAGAGCACACGGTACTGAAGGGTTTGATAATGCTTTTCAGGTAGAGACTACAGGAGAATACAGGATTGATATAGACCTGAATACCATGAAGATGGTAATAAATGAAGCCACAGAAGTGGGCATCAACGATATTACTAAAAATGAATTGCCATTTACGATTACCTCTAAGGATGGACGCATAAGTGTTGTTATGGATGATGCTTCTATGGTGGACTATTTCGAAGTTTATACGATAGCTGGAAGTCTGGTAGAATCAAAAAGTAGGGTGTCCAATCGTTTTTCAACCGATTCAAAATTAGGCTCTGGAATTTATATAATTAGGCTGCGTTCCAATAATAGGGTTTATTCTTCCAAGGTCATTGTAAGATAAACCAACCATTTTTTTATGGAATGAAATTGTTTATTCACACCTATGAACCTCCCTTGTTGATTATTGAAAAAGCATTGGACAGTTTTTCTGGCCGGTAAAAAGTCAATAGCCACAAGGGCGTTTCATGCAACAAATTATATTTTATGAACTCAAAAATTGGAAGAAGGGGTTTCCTTCAAAAAAGCGGTGTAGCTGCCGTAGGTTTAAGTGTCTTGCCCAAGGTTGCTTTTGGTAGCCAACCTGCCCAGGCAGCTAGTAGAGCTGCGGGCGACAAGCTTCGAATTGTCGGTGTTGGTGTAGGCGGACGTGGGTTTGCTGTACTTAAAAACCTGGAAAGTCAAGAGATTGTGGGGCTGTGCGACGTGGATCACCGCTACGCTAAAGGCTGCTTCGACTACTTTCCTAAAGCCAAGAAGTATTGGGACTGGCGAAAAATGTTCGATGAGATGGGCGATCAGTTTGATGCTGTAATGGTAGCTACTGCTGATCATACGCATGCCATTATTGCAGCCACAGCCATTACAATGGGTAAACATGTTTATGTTGAAAAACCACTTACCCATACCGTTTATGAATCACGCTTGTTGACCAAATTGGCGGAAAAACATCAGGTAGCAACCCAAATGGGTAACCAGGGTGCATCTCTTGAGGACGTTTCACTGGTAAAAGAATGGATTCAGAATGGTGAAATAGGTGAAGTTACCCGCGTGGAAGCTTTTACCGACAGACCTATCTGGCCACAAGGCTTAAACACGCCTACGCAGGGACAATGGGTGCCTGACTATCTGAATTGGGATTTATTTGTGGGACCTGCAAAAATGCGCCCTTTCAATGAAATTTACACGCCCTGGAATTTCCGTGGCTGGTGGGATTATGGTACCGGTGCCCTTGGTGATATGGCCTGCCACGTTTTACACCCTGTATTTAAGGGGCTTAATCTGGGATATCCTACCAAAGTGCAGGGTAGCTCAACCTTACTGCTCAACGATTCAGCACCGGTGGCCCAGAAAGTTCAATTGACCTTCCCCAAACGTGCTAAAGCAGGTAAAGTAAACATGCCCGAAGTGGATGTGCATTGGTACGATGGTGGTTTGCAGCCTTTGAAACCTGACAACTGGCCAGAGGGAAAAGATATGAATGTACATGGTGGTGGTGTTCTTTTCTATGGTACCAAAGATATATTGCACGTAGGCTGCTATGGGCGCGATCCATGGCTTTTGTCGGGAAGAAAACCCAATGCCCCTAAAACGGAACGTAGAATCAGCTTGAGTCATGAAATGGACTGGGTAAGGGCTTGCAAGGAAACGCCCGCTAACCGTGTGCAACCAGCTTCTGCCTTCCATGAAGCAGGGCCATTTAATGAAATGGTGGTAATGGGCGTACTGGCCGTCAGGTTACAAAGTCTGAATAAAGAGCTCCACTGGGATGGGGTAAACATGCGTTTCACCAATATCAATGATGACGAAACCATTCGGACTGTGGTGGCAGACGGCTTTGAAATTAAAGATGGACATCCGACTTTTGCGAAAACGTGGACGGACCCTGTCAAGGCTAAAGATTTTGCTGCAGAGTTGATCAAGCATACTTACCGGAATGGCTGGAAACTGCCTGAAATGCCCAAGTAGCATTCTCCAAATTTAAAAACAAGGCTTGTCTTTGATCTATTAAGTCAAAGACAAGCCTTGTAAAAATTTAATTATTAATCCCGAAATAAACTATTTTACAATGAAGATTAAAAATGTATTGTTTTTGATGCCCGTCATAGGGGTATCCATAGTGATGGCTTGCGGACCAGCTGCACCCAAAGAAACACCTCTTAATGCCTTGTCAGACACAGAGCAGGCAGAAGGCTGGGTATTACTCTTTGATGGCGAGACTTTCGACGGATGGCGTGGCTATAACCGTAAGGATGTGCCCTCGGCGTGGAGCATCGATGATGATGCTGTTAAAATAAGCGGCTCAGGAGCCGGTGAGGCCGGTGCTGCTGATGGTGGCGATATCATATTCGACCAGAAATTTCAGAATTTTGAGCTGAAATTCGACTGGAAGGTTTCTAAAGGCGGTAACAGTGGCATCTTTTATCTGGCTCAGGAGATTGAATCATTGCCTATTTGGCGCTCTTCTCCGGAATATCAGATTCTAGACAATGTTAATCATTTGGATGCCCGTCTTGGTGTGGATAACAACCGCCAATCAGCTTCTTTGTATGATTTGATTCCGGCCAAGCCACAAAATTCAAAACCTTTTGGTGAGTGGAATACTGGCAGCATCGTTGTTTATAAAGGTACCGTGCTTCATTATCAAAATGAAGAATTGGTTCTGGAATACCACCTTTGGACACCTGAGTGGGAAGAAATGATTGCCGGAAGTAAATTTGCCGGTTGGGAAGAATTTATCAATGCCGGTGGTGCCGATCGCAATGGTTTCATTGGTCTGCAAGATCATGGCGACGATGTTTGGTTCCGCAATATCAAATTGAAGGAATTGAAATAGTTCCGCTTATTGGATCGGAATCAATATTTAAATCCCGAATGGCATAGCCATTCGGGATTGTTATTTTGTAGCTGCGTTGATCCGCAAAGCATTTGTGTTTCCTCGCAATCATGGGCATTTCAGAGGATTTGACTCAACTCCCTTAAACGATATTTCAACCGGTATAATAAATCCCTCATCATCAAAATACATACGATCAATACAAGTAACCCGGTGGTTAGCGTTGGTCTCTGACAAGGGCCGACGGTGATAAACGATATACCAATCATCCTTTTCAGGTGTGCGTAGAATGGAATGATGTCCGGCTCCGGTAGCCACTTCAGGATTCTGTTCCAATATTACGCCAATGCGCTCGAACGGTCCTAAAGGACTGTCAGAAATTGCATAAGCTACCTTGTAATGAGGTCCTCCCCACCCGCCTTCTGACCACATAAAATAATATTTTCCATTCCTTTTAAACATGCAGGGCCCTTCAACATAACTTTCGGGCGTTACTTCTTTATACATTTCACCATCCGGGAAGGGCTCCAATCCTGTAAAATCAGCGTTTAACTTTACCACATTGCAGTGGCCCCAACCACCATAATACATGTAATAGGTGCTATCATTTTCTTTGAAGACAAACTGGTCGATAGGTTGTGCTCCATTTACGATTTCATTGATCAAAGGCTTCCCCAGGACATCCTTATAGGGCCCTTGAGGTTGAGAACTAACCGAAACACCAATACCTCCAACTTGTCCTTCATGCACATCATTGGCTGCAAAAAACAAATAATACTTGTCCTCCTTCTCGATAACGCCCGGCGCCCACATGGCACTATCGGCCCAAACAACTTCAGCGGTATCAATAATGCGTTCATGACGCGTCCAATTGACCAAATCCGGAGATGAAAAGCAATCCAGAAAAACCTGCTTTTTATATACATCAGAATAGGTGGGAAAAATCCAGTATTGATTGTCATAAATAATAGCTTCGGGGTCGGCATACCAACCTTCAAACACGGGGTTTCCGGAATAGGCCTTTTCAGTTACGGTTGCCCTATTGGCACAACCAACAACCGAAAGCATTACAAACAATGCCAACAGATTCTTTATCATCATTTTATTCAGTTTTTGTTTTGATCACTGGAAAAGGAATAAGGAAAAGATGCTGGATTAGTCCCACGCTCTTTATTGGGCGTTTCGCTCATTTTAAACTCCAGATGTGCGCCATCCATTAATTCATAATAGTTGACATAATTCTTATCCCAAAGTTTACCATTAAAATACATTTTATTGATATACCGATGGCTGGCACTGTTCTCAGGAGCAGAGATGGTTATTCGATTTCCGCTCTCCAGTTCTAAGGTCATTTTTGGAAACAAAGGAGCGCCCAATACATACTGGTCACTCCCCGGAGTAACCGGGTAGAAACCCATGGAACTAAATACATACCAGGCCGAAGTCTGTCCATTGTCTTCATCGCCACAATACCCATCGGGATGGGGTGTGTACATTCTGTTCAACACTTCCCTAATCCAATATTGTGCTTTCCAGGGTTCCCCGGCATAATTGTATAAATAAATCATGTGCTGAATGGGTTGGTTACCATGTGCATATTGCCCCATATTCATGATCTGCATTTCCCGTATTTCGTGAATAGGGAATCCGTAATAGCTGTCGTCAAAATCAGGAGGCATGACAAACACCGAATCCAACATCTTGACAAAAGCCCTATCTCCTCCCATCAGATTCTTTAAACCTTCAACATCATGGAAAACGGACCACGTATAGTGCCAACTGTTTCCTTCTGTAAAAGCATCACCCCACTTGAGTGGATTAAATGGCGACTGAAAGGATCCGTCTTTGTTTTTCCCACGCATTAAATTCGTTTCTGCATCGAATAGTTTGCGGTAGTTTTGACTCCGCTCCTTAAAACGCTGAATTTCGCGTTTGGGTCTGTTCAATTCCTGCGCCAACTTCCAGATAGTCCAATCGGCAAAGGCATATTCAAGCGACCGGGCCGCACTTTCATTGATGCCTACGTCATAGGGAACATATCCCAGTTTGTTATAATACTGATGCCCTAAACGACCAGTGGCTTCGACATTGGGATGCACGTTTTCGGTTCCATGCAACACAGCTTCATAAAGTGTTTCTATATCGTAACCGCGTAATCCTTTCAAGTAGGCATCCGCAACCAGAGTTGCCGAATTATTGCCAATCATCACGGAACGGTGTCCCGGACTGGCCCACTCAGGTAGAAAACCACTCTCCTTATAGGTGTTCACCAATCCAGCCTGGATCTTCTCGTTCAACGAAGGATACATTAGGTTAAAAAAGGGAAATACGGCACGGAAGGTATCCCAAAAACCATTGTCGGTAAACATATACCCGGGTAAAACCTCTCCATTGTAGGGACTATAGTGAACTATTTCTCCCTCAGCGTTATACTCATAAAATTTTCGCGGAAAAAGCAGAGTGCGGTATAAAGTAGAATAAAACGTACGCGTTTCATCCATTGAACCACCTTCAACAATGATCCGGCCAAGCTCTTTATTCCAAACATCCCGGCCTTTGGCTTTCACGGTCTCGAAATCATCAACACCAATTTCTTCCAGATTGAGATCAGCCTGCTCGTGACTAATAAAAGAAGATGCTACCCGGGCGTTAACCACCTCCCCTTTTTTAGTTGCAAATCCAATAACTGCGCCAGCGTGCTCTCCGCTCATTTCTTTCTTGTTTTCGCTTAGCTGATCTTTGTCCCATACAGCAAAGTATTCGATTGTTTTGTCAAACTCTATCACAAAATAATTTTTGAAATTATCTGGAACTCCGCCACTATTGCGGGTGGAATAACCAATGACTTTATTGGAGCCAGGAATGATTTTCACATACGAGCCTTGGTCAAACGCATCAATAACAACATAGGAAGTGTCTCTCTCAGGAAAGGTAAACCGAAAACGAACAGCCCGCTCTGTGGTAGTAAATTCAGCAGTAACGTCATATTCTGCCAGATAAACACTATAGTAATGGGGCATTGCCGTCTCTGCCTTGTGAGAGAACCAACTGGCTCTGTCATCTTCGGTAAATTTTAAGACTCCGGTAACGGGCATTAAAGAGAAATTACCATAATCATTCATCCACGGACTGGGTTGATGCGTTTGCTTAAAACCTCTAATCTTATCGGCACTATAGGCATATTGCCACCCATCTCCCATTTTTGCTGTCTGAGGTGTCCAGAAATTCATTCCCCAAGGCAATGCAATGGCGGGATATGTATTACCATTTGACAAACTAAACTTTGAATCGGTACCCATTAAAGGATTGACGTATTCAATCGGTTCTAAAGATGATGCACTGGTTTTTTGCCCTGAAAGACTTAAACTCAAAGACAAAAGCAAACCCGTAAATACTAAAAGAATTCTAAGGTAGGTATTCATTATGTAAGGCATATATACTTGAACAATACTTATAGTCAGTTTAATGGTTTAGTGTTAAAAGAGCCGACACCGTTGACTCTTTTAACACTAAACGGCAATTATAGGAAAGGGACTGCTTTATAGCAATAACAAATCAGCTATCCTTTCCAATTAATTACTTCAAAGCTTCAATTACATCGAGATTCGTTTCCCGAATCCGCTTCTCGTCCATCTTAATGACCTTTCGGTCATACGTAATCAATCCGTTAACTTCCATTTCAACATCCGTTGTTTGCGTATAAACAGCGGCCGAATATCCGGTTTTAATCAGTTTTTTTAGTTCTTGCGCATAACGGATATACTCATTGGTAACCTCTTCTGATGTCTTAAACTGAACGTAGCCCCAGTTGCGATCGGGTGCCCAAAGATGCTTTTCCAAAGCTAACCCTATTCCACCATACTCTCCCAGCACCGTGGCGCGCATAGCATCATAAAAATACAATTTAGGCTCGGGATAATTGTGTAAATCCAACATATCCCCAACGGGATAGTGATTACCACCACTGGCAGGATTAACAAGACGGGATGGATCATAAGCTTTAGTCCAATCTGAAATTTCTTCAGTTTTGAACTGACCCCATCTTTCATTAAAAGGAACCCAGACAGCGATACTGGGATACGAGTGCAGGTAGTCCATTACTGCTTTCCACTCTTTCCTGAAAATGGCCTCCGATTCAGCAGTACGTTGAAACTCCACGCCATCAAAATACTTATCCATTTGCCAGTGAGGTTCCCCATCGCCATTAGGCATATCCTGCCAAACCAAAATCCCTAACCGGTCGCAATGGGTGTACCATCTGGCAGGCTCAACCTTAACATGCTTCCGAATCATATTATAACCAAAATCCTTGGTCTTTTGAATATCGTACTTTAAAGCTTCATCACTGGGAGCAGTGTACAAACCATCGGGCCACCATCCCTGATCAAGAAGCCCAAAATGGAAAATATTTTGGTTATTCAACTGCAACCTGACAATTCCCTGTTCATCCTTAGCCATTGAAATTTTGCGCATGGCAAAATAACTACTCACCCGATCAATTTCTTTACCATTTTTTAAAAGCGTCACCTCCATGTCGTACAAAAATGGTGAATCTGGCGTCCAGAGCTTTGGCTCATCTATATGAATTTCGATTGGCTGAGACGCTGAGGCGCGAGCACTTTTGATTATTTTACCATCCGCCTTTACTACAACCCTAACCACATCAGCATAGCTGCCTCCCAACACATTTGGCTCAACCGTGACCATTTTTTTATCGATATCGGGCGTTGTACGCAAACCAGCAATATATGACTGAGCAACAGGCTCCAACCAAACAGTTTGCCAAATGCCGGTTACTGGGGTGTACCAAATCGCCTCAGGTCTATTAACCTGTTTACCTCTGGGTTGAGGACCACTATTTGTAGGATCCCACACTTTTACGGTCAACTCCTGTCTGCCAGCTTTGTTTAGAAAAGGTGCAATGTCAAATGAAAAGGGCGTATAACCGCCTTCATGCGTTCCTACTTTGATATCATTCACCCAAACATCCGTTTTCCAATCAACAGCGCCAAAATGCAATAAAACGCTCTTACCTTTCCAGCTTGACGGGACATCGAAAGATCGTTTATACCAGACAACATTTTCTTCTCCAACCCTTTTTTGTACGCCGCTTAAACTGGATTCAATGGCAAACGGAACCAGGATATCACCTTGGTATTCTACCGGTTGAGCATTTTTTAACGGTACAATAGCATACTGCCATAATCCGTTCAAGTTCTTCCATTCCTGACGTTCCATAATGGGACGCGGGTATTCAGGTAATACGTTTTTTGGATCGATTTTATCTGCCCATACCGTTTTTATATTATCACCGGCAGGCTTCCATTGAGCTTGACACACAATACCTAACATTAACAATGCAGATAACAACGACAAAGTTTTCCTTAACATATCAATACGCTTTAAAATGTTTTACAATTCACTTATTACACCAAACCTATATTCCGAGACCGTTTGATACACCTCTCCGCTACCAAACAAAATCGAGGGGAACGAAGGTTGATTAGGGGCATCCGGAAAATGTTGGGTTTCCAAACAAAAGGAAGTACGAAAATCATCTTTAGCTCCAGACTTGAGCGTGTTTTGACTTTGCATAAAATTACCTCCATAAAACTGCAAACCGGGTTCCTGGGTATAAACGGACATAACAATGCCAGATTTATCCCCCGTTATTTTCGCAACTAAGGTTAATTCGCTGTTGCTCTTGTTTAAGACAAAATTATGGTCATAGCCTTTTCCATGACTAAGTTGTATATGTGCAGTAGTGTCCAACCTGGCACCAATTTCAACAGGAGTTCTAAAATCAAAAGGAGTTCCTTCAACGGACAATAATTCGCCAAAAGGAATCAGTTCCTGATCAACAGGAGTAATAAAATCGGCATCCACCATTAAAACATGGTTGTTTATAGTACCGCTGCCTTCTCCATTTAAATTAAAAAAAGCATGGTTTGTAAGGTTAACCGGAGTTAATTGATCTGTTTGGGCATGGTATTCAATTTTAAGTCCATTATCTGCAGTTAAGGAGTAAACTACCCGGACTTCCAGATTTCCGGGAAACCCCTCTTCGCCATCAGGTGAGAAGTAATTCAAAACCAACGAAGAATCCGAAGTCTGTTCCGCATCCCAAACAACACCATGAAAGCCCTTTAAACCGCCATGCAAAGTGTTTGGGCCATTGTTTTGAGGAATTTGATACTCTTTTCCATCCACAGAAAAACGACCGTTGGCTATGCGGTTTCCAACCCGACCAATTAATGCACCAAAATAGGCTTCTGTAGAATTCTGGTATCCACTGAGACTCTCTATTCCCAGAACCACATCAACAGGAAGGCCGCGTTTATCAGGCACAATTAGACTCACAACGCGTCCTCCATAATTGGTAATGGCTGCTTGCATCCCATGATGGTTCATCAGATAAAACAAATCAGTTGGTTTCCCGTCAATGGTATCACGAAAGTGCTCCCGTTTGGGTAATAATTCAGAGTACTCAGCACTCTTTTTTTCTTTTGGCTGGCATCCCATTGCTAATACCAGTCCCAATAATACATACAATTCCTTACGTCTCATCCTTATATCGTTTAGTTATGTTATCGACCTCAATCTTTTAATGCCATACAGGTCTTTCCAGATCCTTGATTCCCGCAGTGCTACCTTCAACTTCTGGCCATCCTTCATTCCAATTCACACGATCCAACAATAATACCCTGCCTTCAGGTTTTTTCAGATCCACAGCATGGTATAGTAACCAATCATGACCTTCATCATCCGTTACTATTTCCGAATTATGACCAGTTCCTACAAAACGGTTATTGCCGCGTATGAGTAGTTCATGGTGGTTGTCCATCATACTTCTGCCCTCTTTATCAAAATAAGGTCCCATTAAAGCCTCAGATCGTCCGACAACTGTTGTATAGGTACTGTTGACTCCTTCGCAGCAGGAGCCAATTGAAGCAAACATGTAATAGTAATCATCCTTCTTGTGAATATAAACGCCTTCGTATGCAGTACCTGCAACACGTAATTTTTCAGCTTCAGGTTTCAGAGCCAAACCGTCATCGGTAAGTTCAATGGCATAAATGCCCCTGAAACTTCCCCAAAAAAGATATTTTTTATCGTCTTCTTCAATATAAAATGGGTCTATTGAATTCTGAACCTCAATTTCATTGCTCCTGAAAAGCTTTCCCTTATCAATAAAAGGCCCATCAGGTGCATCACTGGTAGCTACCCCTATGCCGCAAGTCCACTCCCCACCCCAAACTGACATAGAATAGTACAGCACATACTGCTCGTCAATATAATTGATATCCGGCGCCCACAAACCGCCATTGGGTTCAAAATCAGGACGTGAAGCTTCGGCAAAAGCAGTCCCTACAAATTGCCAATCCACCAGATTTTCTGACTTAAGAATGGGCATATTCCTAACATCTTCAGTTGCATATAAATAAAAGTGGCCATCCTCAGCCCGGATGACTGTCGGATCGGGAAGGCTGCGGTTCACAACAGGATTATTATAAAGTAAAGCGCTTTGATCATCCTGATTTTTTTCATTTTTTTCGTCATCGGACTTCTTGCAGGAACATCCGGCAATCAGGAGAATTCCTGCAAAAAAGCTTGTTAGCAATTTCTTCATGTTTTTCTGTTAAAAAATTAATATTAAACGGTCTTAGTTCCTCCATTTGGAACACCAACATTTTGCATCAAACAATAAGTCTCAGCAAAAGATGAACGTTGTAGATTTTATAACTAAAACGCGAAGCTAAATATGGCATAATTTTTAAGTGTTTAATGCAATGTTTTACCCAATAAATACCACATTTGAGGCATTGCAATGACCTATTTACTTTCTATATATTTTAATGCCCCTTTGTGGCATTTCACTTTCACAAAAAAGGCTGTCAGCAAAGGGAAAGCATACCAGTCAAAATAACCAGCAGTCAGCCGGCTTAACCAAAAGCATAGGAATCCAACCGCATGAGTGGAGGAATATCTGCTCTGCCCAAAACACCAACAATCACCAGACCCGAAATCACATTGCCTCGTTCCGGGGGGGGGAATAGTAATTCCTATGACGAAAGAAAAAACTCAAATATGTCTATTAAATATTCTACCAGGTGATATCCGAAAATTTCATGATAACCACCTGGTAGAAATTAAAACCCTCTTATGCTGTATGTATCTTCGTCATACACATTTAATCGTTAGATTTGAATAAGCATTTATCGCTTAATAAACTTAACCGGAAACTGTTTGTGTCCAAAATCAAAAACCACTACATAAAATCCTGCAGAAAAACTACTTGCGTTGATGCTTTTTTGAGAGGCAGGGTCGATTAAACCACTGTATACGACCTGTCCTAAAGCGTTGAAGACATTGAATTCAGCAGCTTTGTTTTCATAGTTGCTGACAATCAACTCAGAACTTGAAGCGCTGAAAATGGCTTCTGCATTTATACGGCTCTCAGCACTGCCACCTATACTGGTAGTAGTTGCCCATGCAACTCCGCTATTGAGTGTCCCTGGATAATTGTCTGCAAAATCAGCAATGGTGCTGCCGCTTCCCTCGTCCATTTTCCAATTGGCCAACAGCTCTGCATCAGCAGTTGTCAGATAAGCATCTTTATTATCAGCAATTTGCTGTTCGGTCCGAGCCACATTCCATATGCGACAATCTGCAAGAAAACCTGACATCCGACGGTTCGTCCACATTGAACCTTCTCCAAAAATCAAAACTTGCTGAGAAACATTTGGCAAGCCTACCAAAGTTTTAGAACTCACCAAATCACCATTAACATAAAGGCTCAAATCTAAACCATTCACAACAGCAGCTAAATGCGTCCAAGTGTCGAGAACCAGATCATCCGGGCCATCAATAGCCACCCATCCTGTCGCTGTCCCAATGCTGAAGCGTGGTGCGCGACGGTCTCCATCTTCACTTGTTCTAAAGACGAAACCTTGCTCCCCGTTATCCCATCCCTCATTGGCTACAAAGTAGTTATCGCCTTCAAAGTTTTGGATGTTCACCCACAGCTCTACTGTAAAGGCCGAGTAATTGAGTTGATCCAGTACCCCAACCTCAGCGTAGCTCTCTTGGTTGGTTGCATCAAAAACCAAATAGCTATCCATCTGGGCGGTAGCTAATTGATAAGGCAATAAAGCCATTACAACAAAAATAGTAAAAATCACTTTTTTCATAATCTTTCATTTAAATTAAAAAATAAAAAGCAGCCCTATTCATTCAAAAAAAACACGCATAAAAAAAGCTTTCCTTCACCACCTAAACATTCAATCAAAAAAACTGATTATTAATGGATGCCAGATTTTCTCCACTACTTAAGCACCAGTAAATCCTCTTTCCCCTTTTCTACCACGTTAATAATCAGTTCTCCGAAAAGAGTGTTGGCCCATGCAAACCATGAACGGGTAAAATTGGTGGGATCGTCCTTGTGAAAAGTTTCATGCATAAATCCTGTATCAGCATCTGTATCTCTTAGCGTCTTTATACACCATTTTATTTCCTGATCGCTGTCACTGGTCATGGCCCTCATTATTATACTCATAGGCCATACCATGTCATAAGCTACATGAGGTCCTCCAATACCTTCAGCTGCTTTCCCTTTAAAGAAGTAGGGGTTATCCTCACTCCATACAAGCTTTCGCGTATTTTGGTAGATGGGATCGCTCCTTTTTACTGAACCTAGGTAAGGCAGGGACAATAGGCTGGGAATATTTGCATCATCCATAAACGTATGATTACCAAAGCCATCCACTTCAAAAGCAAATACTTTACCATATTTAGGATGCTCCACAATACCATATTGTTGAACTGCCTCTTCAACTTCCTTAGCCAATTGACGGCATTTTTTAGCCAAAGTCAAATCGCCGATAACTGTTTCACAGATTTCAGCTATTTGTTGCAAGGATACAACTGCAAAAAGGTTGGAAGGAATTAGAAAACCATAAGTTGTCGCATCATCAGACGGACGAAATGCTGAATTAATCAGACCTACTGGTCTCAATGGTTGGCCATAACCCAAATTTGACAAGGTATCCAATTGGCGAGGAGTTGCTCTTTGGAAAACATAAGGTCCCAAGCCATCTTTTCGCTGCTGTACAACGAAGGTATCATAGATAAGTTGAGCTGCACGTTGACAGTCTTTATCAAAAATACCGGCGTCCTTCGTCGTTTTCCAATAATTATGGGCCAAACGAACAGTGTAACACAAGGAATCAATTTCCCACTTGCGTTCATGAAGCTCAGGCTTCATATCCGTCATATCCGTCATCCATTCACCCTGCTCAGGTTCTTTATTAAAGGCATTGGCATAGGGATCAATTAAAACGCATTTGGTCTGGCGATTAACCAGGCCTTCCACCATTTTCTTCAACTCTTTGTCTTCATTTAACAAGGGCATGTAGGGCCAAACCTGAGCAGTTGAATCACGCAACCACATGGCATGAATGTCTCCGGTAATCACAAAAGTATCAGGTTTACCATTAATTATTGAGTACTCAACGGTTGTATCCAGGGTGTTCGGAAAACAATTTTCAAACATCCACGCCAATTTGGGATCTGCAATTTTCTTTTTAGTTTTTCGGATAGCAGCTTCAACGGCTTTGGAAGTAAAGTTTCGTTGGCTTTCAATGGGACGATTCGTCACATAGGAAATAGCACTTCCTTTCAGTGCAGATGAATATAAAGGCCCGGACAATGAAAGGCCCGCTATGGCAATTCCTCCTTTTTTAATAAAATCTCTTCTTGAAGTCATAAGTGTTTTTGTTTTATAGTTGTGACATTGTTGCAAAAAACTCCACCATGGCAGCCTGATCCAATAACCATTTATTCTCGTTATTGCCTTTGCCAATCCAACCCCTGCTAAATAAACCATTCGAATCCCGAACATCCTTCCATAAATAGTCAAGGTTGTCTCTAAAAATATTAATATAGAGGGGGTTATTATTCAATCGATAAAGTTCTGTGTAACCACGAAACATGATGACGTTGAACCAATTATCTGAAGATCTAAACAGGCGGATACTTTTGCCCTGAGGAGTAGTAAAGTCATGAGTGAAATAATAAGCAGCAGATTCAGCAATCTTCTCTGCCTCCTTTAAATAGATATCATCTTCGGTAATTTTGTAAATAAGAGCAGCCGCCTGCAACATTTGACCTGTATTGTAGGTAAATTTCCGTTTATCTAACTCTCCACCAATGGAAATATTATCAAAATACAGAAAGTCAGATGGATCCTGAAGGTATGATTGAGTCCAATTATACAGTTTCATTCCCCATGAAAAATAGGAGCTCTCTTTTGTTACCTCATAAAGCTTTAGTCCAAGCACAGCAGCAGGGGCATTTGAACAAGTGTTCTTTGAAAGTTTTCTCTGTTCACACCAATAAATTCCTCCACCCGCTTTTTCATCCCAACCACTCAGAATAAACTCCCAAAGCAATATTGATTTTTGAAGAAATGCTTCATTGCCTGTTAAGGTATAAGCATCCAAAAAATCCAAGGCCAACCAAATATTATCATCATAAAAACGATCACTTTTCCCGGCCTGTACTATGTAGGATTGATAACACGCAGGCATGCGGGTCTCATCAAAATAGTTCTCCAGCCCGGGAAGAATTACTTCCTTAAGCATTGCTTCATATTCTGAATCACCGGTGGCATGCAGCATGGCATTAACAGACGAAAATAGACCGGATGTAGGCCAAAGGTAGGCAACACGTTTGCCCTTCAAAGTGTCCACATCCGCAAGGTAGGTCACCCTGTTGTTCTCCTGATAGGGATAAGTTTCATTAAATAAATTCTCATACCCCGCATCATAATGTTCATAGACACTGTTTAAAGTTTGCCGGGCTCTGGCCAAATTATCAGCCTCAACAGAATTATTACAGCCTGTAAGCAACTGAAATACAATCACCAAAAGCCAGATTGTACATCCTCTCCATATACAACTTCCCAAACCCATTCTACTTAAATTTTAGTTAAACACAATGCTCTTATTCAACAATACCATTCTCTTCCAAACGAGCCATAGCTTCAATTGTAGTAGCACCACTAGTGGCCGAACGCAAGTCACCCCATTTCACACTTTCAGCCGGAGTTTCCCACCAGGTATAGCTGAATTTTATATCGGGATTTTTCTCAGTTCCGAAAGTCCATAAATAATTGGCATTATTCTCAAGAAAAGCCACGAACCTTACCCTATCATTTTCAGGAAGATCTGGATGTTCTATTAAAAGCGTAAAATACCGAACAAAAATACCTTTGAACAAATTAACATCATGGCCATTGCCATTACCGGCTTGCTCTCCATAGTCCCTCATTACACGGTTATTCGTGTTAATATTGGCACTCATATGATATTTGGCCACCTTAATAGCATCCCTTAGGTATACCATTTCGCTGGTTATGTCATATAACTCCAGAGCGGCTCCAATAAAAGTCCCTACATCGTAGGAATAATCGCCATTGGTCGACTCAAAAACTTCATATACTCTGCCAGATGATAACACAGTTCGGTGGTATTTCATCCATTCATAAATTCTAATGGCCCATTCTAAATTGTTAAAGCCGCCAACAACCTCATCAGGATATTTTTGATAACGTCGGGCTGCTATAATAGCTGCCGGACCATTAGCCGGAATACCCTTGTCCTCTTCCAAATCATCGGATTGCTCACGCCATTTAATGCCGCCTCCCTGATAATCTGTCCACCCTTCAGTTATCCAACGCCACAAGTCTTCTGCAGATTGTTCGTATCGTGCATCGCCCGTAGCCTCAAAAGCTCGCATGTGAGCCATTCCATGCCACCCCATGTCATCGTAATACTCATTCTTCCAATTATCACTGTACCAATTCTTTTCTCTTACGCCTTCATAAAAATCATAGATGGCCTGCTTATAACGATCTTCTCCGGTGCGCAGATAAACATCTACCAAAACATCCAACCCATGGGCTTCCGGCCAGTAATCGTTCCAGGCAATTGCTCCGTCAAAGGTATTATTGAAAACATGGTGTTCAACATTCCAATACCTGTTCACAAATGCCGGCGAACTGCTATCTGCAGCAGCTACCCAGGAAAATTCGGGAAATTTACTGGTTTCAATGTACTCGTCCTCATACGAACCGCAGGAGACCGAAAACAGAACTATCAAAACAAACAATGCGTGTCTCATATTTTATCTTTTTAACAAGAGGAGCTTTTAAAATTTATTCCAACCTTCACCTCTATGCGATGCTGTTAGGTCATTGATATCCTATTTTAAAAACTCCTCTGTAGTGAATTATTCTCTAATATTGGTAAATTCATGCGTATAATTTCCATCTGCAGTCATGTACACAGTAATATCAGTAAAATACCTGTCCAAGTCAGCTCCATCACATAATTCTTCAGGAAATTTGAAAGGATCACCACCCCATTGACCGTCTCCGGTAGGTTTCATGTCACGATAGCCTTCCCTGTTAATACCTGGTCTGTTATCATAGTATGGACCATATTGTCCAAAGTGTTGTTCTGTGCCCTCGATAACAAATATGAACTTATACCTTTCATCAAAACCCCAATCCGTGGCAGCTAACTGCACATTGTAATCCTCTATTTTCCAAACCCCCTCGGCCACATAAGCCAATTCAGTTCTGCGTTGCGTCCAGCTCACAAAAATCTCTAAACTATTGATCTTTTCAACCTTGGCAGCAGCAGATCCAAAATCAAGGGTAATGCGATAAACACCTGTTTCAGCAACACTTGTTCCTTCTGGAGTATCAAATGTTTCCTTAAATGAAACTTTATCAGCATTGACCTCATAGGTTCTTTGCGTTTCACCTAATTCTGAATAGAAATAATAAGGTTGATCTGCCTCCAATCGGGTATAAATTTCATAAACGCCCATCTCTTCAGTTGCTTTTACCTGTTGACCCTCTTCAGATCCTTCACCTGTAATAAACAAGTCGGCACCTGCTAGTTCGTCAATGCTGTTCAGTCGAATAATGGTAACCGTTCTATGCTCTTTAGCTAGCTGAAAATTAAGCCCCCTGTTTGAACGAACCGTCCATTTTAAAACACCTTCTTCACCAAGCTCAACCCCTGCCAAAGCCGCAATATTATTTAATATTTTATGGGAAATAGTTGCCCCGTTGGAAAGCCCTTTGTTATCAGAGGTGACTATGTATACCGGATCAGAAAAATTCCCACTCTGGGTATCGAATAAAACTTCATAATAAACCACGCTGTTATCTGCGGCATAGGCCTTTTCCCATTCAAAATACATGCTGCCAGACGGTTGTAAAATGGTATATTTTCCATTTTCAGGCTCATAGAATCTCTCAACAGATGTAATTGATACCTCTTTGAACTCTTCTTCATCGTTACAACCATTAAACAACCCAAGTGCTAAAATACTGGTTGCAATAGAAGCAAATATTATATTCGTTTTCATTGTCTTAAGTTTAAATGTTATTGTTATAGTTAGTCCCGAAATCATTCTCCAATTGATGAATCGGAAAAAATATGCTTAATATTAATAACCGGGATTTTGCCCCAAATTCGGATTAATGGTCGTTTGTTGTCTGGGAACAGCCCATAGGTAATCCCGGTCTCTGTTGAAACTGCCATTGGCATAACTGTAGTAATCAAGAGTCCCGCTACTCATATCAAACTTGGCGCCTCTATAGGGCGCATTCAGAACCACTTCAGCCATTTCCCAACGGCGAATATCGTAAATACGGGTTCCTTCCAAGGCCAACTCTACCCGGCGTTCATTGCGAATAATATCTCTAAGGGCAACCTGACCCCCGGTGGGAAAATCCATCGCCAGAGGCGTATTATCAAAACCAGCGCGTTGACGCAAGGCTTTTATGGTCTTCTCCCAAACTTGAGCATCCATTTCGCCCAACTCGTTCATGGCCTCAGCATACATCAAAAGCACATCGGCATAGCGCAGTACAATAAAATTAATATTGCAGTTCCAGGAGGTTCCGGCGGTCCATGCATCCGGGTTTGGATCATAGTATTTCCTGTAAAAGTATCCGGTTTGCGTGCCATTTTCTCTTCCTATCCGATCATTGGTACTGGAAATAGCTGGATCAACATTAACGGTATAAGTATCACCATCTTTAGTTGTGATCGTGCTATTATGCCGGACTATGGTCATATCCATACGCGGATCCCGATCATCATAAGCAGGTTTTGCTTCATCCCACTGCTGTCCATCTTTCATTAAATACGAATCAACAAGGTCTTGAGTGGGGCAAGCAGTGGTATATTGAACACCAGGCAAACTAAAAGGCACATACTGGGAAATCTCACTCCAGGTACGGTCTTCAGGCACATATTGTATATCAAGTATAATCTCCTGATTGTATTCATTGGCTTTAAAATACAACTCCTGATAATTGGGGAATAAGGAATACGAACCGTATTCGCTGCCATTTACCAGCTTTTCGGTATAGGATTTCACCCTTTCAAAATCGCTGAAATTTAATGCTACACGGGCATTAAACGCCATTGCAGCACCACTGGTTACCCTACCCCTATCGGTTGCAGGATATTCATCAGCAGTGGGAAGAATTTCGGCAATGTCCTCCAATTCCTCATGTATCCACTCTACAATTACCGACTGTGAAGTGGGAGCTATACTTCTGGCGGTTGCCAAATCAATGTCCTGAGTGAAGAAAGGTACATCGCCATACCAATTGGTAAGCTGGAAAAACAGGAATGCACGAATAAACCGGGCTTCGGCCTTCATTCTGGTTTTCAGACTTTCGTCCATATCCACGCGATCAACATTTGCCAGAAAGGTATGGGTCGTTTTAATACCCCCATAACAGTCTCCCCACACATTATTAAACAATGAGGTAGAGGCATTGGCAAGACCATTACCTATGACCCGAACATCATCATTGCCATAACCGTTATAAAGATTATCGCTCAATCGTTCATCACGAAAAACCC
>DHVH01000354.1 GCA_002412555.1 Marinilabiliaceae bacterium UBA5213
GACATTGATAACAAAACATGCTCATGCAGTATATTTTTTAGCGTTTATGTTTTTTCTTTTATACCCATTCTTCTTGAAGGACTTCCCCCTCTACAGAAATTTTCATCATTTTGAGTGGGATTTTACGGCTGCTTTGAGAAATGGCTGTCTGGGCCATTTGAAGTAAGCCTGAGCAGCAGGGGACTTCCATAATGACGACCGTTAGGGTGTTAATTTTCGCTTCCTCAATCAATCGCAGCAGTTTCTGAAAGTAGGTCTCGGTACCCTGATCGAGTTTGGGACAAGCGATGCCGACTGTTTTACCCTTGAGTATTCTATTGTGAAAATCACCCATGGCAAAGGCTGCACAGTCAGCTGCCAATACCATATCGGTTCCCGTAAATATCGATGATGCAGGATTAATCAGATGCATTTGAACAGGCCACTGTCTTAACGCTGAAGCATTACCTTGGGTGGGCATTGCAGCTGAGGAAGGGTTTGCTGGCTGCTTTATCTGCCTTTCAGCAGAACCGGGACATCCGCCTCCACCGCGGGCATGCTGCATGACGCCTAGTTTTGGTCGGTGCATTTCGCGAACAATATCGTCGAGGTTAAAGGGCAATTCGCTGCGATGGAGCTGCATGTGGGTCATGGCTTGCTTCATATAGGCTGTTTCGTTGTGATCGCGCAAATGTTTTAAGTGCGCAATAACTGTGTTTTTGCCTTTAGGGATAATCAGATCAATTACCTTAATCTCGTCGTAGGGTTCGGCTTCGCGCTTTTCCATGGTAATGGCTCCCTGTGGACAATGGCCAATGCAAGCACCTAGTCCGTCGCACAAAAGATCGGAAATGAGTCTGGCCTTGCCATCAATGATTTGCAGGGCGCCTTCATGGCATCCGGGAACGCATTCACCGCAACCGTCGCACAGTTCTTCGTTTATATTGACTACTTCTCTCAGCATGGTATCGTATTTTAAATTGTTACTACAAAATTAAGGCAGTGCGACCTCGAAATCTGTAACATTGGTTACAATTCAGCTTTTTTCTGCTATTTTTGAAGAGAAATGTGCCGAAGGTTATGGGAACTAGCCCAAATTAACAGTCAAATGGCAGCTTTAGAGCAGAATTGGGGCTAACATAAAATGAAGAAAAAAATGGAAAAAGTCAAAATACTTGGTCAATCTACCTTATTCAAAAACATAGAGGAGGAGGAACTGAATGCCTTGATGCAAAAAGTGCATTATCAGGTAAAGGCTTATACGACTGGCGAGGTAGTGGTTTTTAGCGGAGATGAGTGCAATGAGTTGCAGATAGTCCTGGAGGGTAGTGTGCGCGGTGAAATGATGGATTTGGCTGGCAGGGTGCTTAAAATGGAGGATATTACGGTTCCCAGACCCTTGGCGGTTGCGTTCTTATTTGGTCAGAACAACCGTTACCCGGTCACTGTCACGGCCAACGACGAGGTGAAACTATTGGTATTTCCGAGGGAGTCGGTCCTGAAAATGATGCAGCTCAATGTGAATTTCCTGACCAATTTTATGAATGACGTATCTAACAGAGCACAATTCATATCCGGCAAACTGAAGTTTTTATCCTTCCAAAGTCTGAAAGGGAAACTGGCCCACTATCTTCTAGAACAGGATCAGCAGCGACAGGGCAAAATTGTACTGACCAAGACCCAGGAGCAACTGGCGGATTTCTTTGGGGTGGCGCGTCCATCATTGGGCCGGGTTATCAGGGATATGCACAATGAAGGCGTTATTTCTGCCACGGGCAAGAACATTGAAATCAGAGACCGTGTTGCCTTACAAAGCTACTTAGGAAAATAAGGCTATTGGCGCAGCAGGCGCTTCGATAGTTGATTGATATTGGATAGTGCCTTTGGCATAAGATGGTCATGGCTGACCCGGACCGGGCAGATATCAATACCGCCCCGTCGTGTATAAATGCAGGTTACCATGAGCTCCTCTGGCGAAAAGGCATCCCAGAGTCGCTTGAATATCATCTCGCAGATTTCCTCATGAAAATGGTTCTCATTGCGGATGGAAACGAGATATTGTAACAAGCTTGCTTGGGTGGGTAATTGGTCGCCTTTAATATGAATAAAGGCTGAGCCCCAATCGGGTTGGTGGGTTATTTTGCAATTGCTGCGCAAAAGGTGCGTAGCCACCTTTTGCTCTTCCTGGTGTGTTGTTGCCGGAAGGAGTAGGGAAGGGGTCTCCGAAAAATTGGTGAATGCTATGTGTTGAACGCCTGGTTGTTTTTCCAAGAGCGAAAATTGATTGAAATCATCGTCAGCATCCTCTAGGTCACCGTCAAAAAAGGCCAAACTCACCTTTGTCTTTAGCAGCTCTGACAAATCTTTTTCGATGATGGCAAGGATTTGCTCCCTGCCTTCGGCAGGATGGGCACCAACTGCTTCCATATTGAACCCGTTGAGATATAGCTTTAGGGATTTGCTTTCAACTATAAATTCGCTGTCGGACGAATAGCTGAGTTTAACCAATCCCGCCACCGGCAAACCTTTTTCGGTAAGAAAGCTTAATTCGTAGGCATGCCAAATATCTACACCGGAGAAAGGCAATTGACCTGCGTTTAGCTGGTAAATCTCCCGGTTGAGTGAGCGGGGCACCGCTACAAGTATTTCAGGTGTGTACCGTTGAGGATAGCTGACCTGCTTACCCAGTATTTTTCCTTCTATTGGTTCCATG
>DHVH01000127.1 GCA_002412555.1 Marinilabiliaceae bacterium UBA5213
ATGGTTAAGTAGAGGTGTATTTGTTACTCTTTAGGCAGAATAATCTGTGGAGGCAGCCTCTTATTTTTTAACCCGTTTCAATCAAACTACTAAATTGATTGAAATCCAAATCATTCATTATGGGAATCCTAGATTACGAAATTGGTGGCAATGAAGTGAAAATTGATGCTTCCGAAGGAATTGCCGATATTCCTGAAAACCGTACACTTCTTGTTGAAAAACTAACGGCAGACGATCCTGTCAACCCCGAGGCCGTAGATAAACTGAATACCATCGAAGATGTTTTTGCGCACTTTAAACCCAATGTCAATGTTGAGTTTGAAGACGAAAGCGGGCAGACCGTAAAGGAAAATTTTAAGTTTGCATCCGTTGGCGATTTCAGTGTGAAGAATATGACCGAACATAGTCAGTTTCTTAAATCGCTCAATCAACAGAAAGAATTCTACGAATCATTGGTAAAGCAATTGAGAACCAATAAGGTTTTGCAAAAAGCCCTGGAAGATCCTGCTTCTAAAAATGCTTTCATTCAAGCTTTATCTGAACTGCGTAAGGAGCTCAACCAGTAAATCTCTTGATCGTATTTGTATGTCAAATAGTATAACATAGTTTTATTATGTTATAAATACTCGTTGGGTGACGGTTTTTTGTCAAATTGCATAATTATGCGTTTGATTTTTTTAAACTGTCGGCAGTGTGTATGCGTACAAATTTATTATTAAGTAAAATAGAAAATGACTTAAATAGTACCAATTATGGCAAGCGAAAAAATTCAACAAGCAGAAAAACAAAACTCACCTGAGGTGATGGTCGCCCATGCACCAAAACCCAATCAGGAGATTTTAACCGATGCGATCCATGAACTTTCCCGTTTTGGGGGATTTAATTTCCTGGAATCTTCGGTGGATGGTATTCAAAATTTAAATCCTGAGCGCAAGGCTCGAAAAAAAATATTCCTGACCGATGAGCAAAAAGCCTCGGAAAGAGATAATCTGAAAGGTAACATTGATTTATGGATTGAGCTGCTCAGTAATTCCGACTCCGTTACTCAAATGCTGGAGACCTGCAAGACCAAAGGGGCTACTGTTACTGAAAAGCTACAAGAGAATCAATTGAAGGCGGTTAATTCTGTACGGGGACTTGAAAAGTCGTACCGCGCAGTGATGCTGTTCTACAAAAATACGGAGCTGGATAAGCTTTCTAATATTACCATTGTAAATGCTGCACCTGAGCAGGTATGCGATTTGGATAATTCCAGATTCATTGATTTTGTGGCTGCTGAATTGAAGCAGAACTTTGATAAACTGGATTTGCGCATGAACTACTCTATTCTGGTTATACCCGGTTACATGGGGTCGAATAAGGTGGTGGAAAAATGGTCGAAAATTGCACACGATAACAAGGTGATGTTGTTCACTGACTTTGCCTCTCTGGATAAGCCGGATGAGGTGGTGGAAATGTTCTTTTTGTCGAATCTGGCCGGTGGCGATACTTTTAAAAGTAATACGACTATGTCGTGTAACTGGCTAATTGGTCGCGGTGCCTACAAAGAACTGGGTGAAGAGGACGATTTGCATGTTTCTCCTTCTGCCGCCCTGGCTGGTAAAGTGCACAAAACGCTGATGTCGCAGGTGACTGCCGGTAAAAAGTTCGGTGGCATCAACGAAGTGGATGGTGTGGTTTTCCAACTCAAGAAGAGTGAAATATCTCAGTTGGAGAAAATGGGGCTGATCCCCATGGTCAATGAGTACGGAAAAGTTATGGCCTTTTCGGCCAAAACGCTTTTCAATGGTGACAACCTGGGCTTGCAGACTTACTCTGTGGTGCGGGTGTTCGACTATATCACCAAGGTGTTGTTTGACTTTCTGAACCGTCGCTCTTTTGAAAACTGGAGCTCTAAAACGGAACGGGATCTTCGTTCGCAAATCGTTAAATTTTTGGATGGCGTACAGGGACCTGACCGCCTGATCGAGAAATTTCGAATTGTTCGTTTTGAGCAGGATCCTAACCAAAAGGACCGGATCTTCCTGGATATTCACTTGACGCCCTATTTTCCTGCTAAAAGTTTTGTGATTAAACTGGATGGTATTAAAGGAGATGATGGTGCTACCTGGAATAGCGATTACGAGCAGGGCTAATGGTGTGCATTTTGCCAAATGTCAAGTAGCTGATACCTGTTACAGGTTATCAGCTATTGGCATTTTTATTGACGTTGTATTAAAACGATTAAACAATGGATTTTCTTAACCTTAACGAATCTGTCAAGACGGCCATACGCATTGCTCAGGGTATTTCTCGTGACTATGGCAATGGCTGTTACACCCCGGCTCATTTATTGAAGGCTTTGTTGCACAAAGAGATTGGGATGCGCGGGTTCATCCAGAATTTGGATAAGGACCTGGAGTATTTGGAGGAGTGGGCGGAAGTAAGAATGGATGAGGTGCCTAAAACGGGTATGGCCGGTGATATTGTGCCCTCGCCCGAAATTGCGGTGGTGTTTGAGGAGTCTGATAACGTCCGACTTAAACTGGGCTTGCTGGAAATCAATCCTGTGTGTGTATTGGCGGCGCTCTCAAAGCCGGGTATTGGCTTTGAAGCAAGTCTTCTGAAGAGTTTTCCCATCCGGGAAAATGAAATTCATGACTTGTATTTCTCGGCCCGGGAGACCCGAAATTCGGTCGCCCCTCAAGGAATGGACGATGCGATGATGGGCAACGGAGCACCCATGACTTCTTTGCTCAAATACTGTATTGATAAAACATCTATGGCCAGTGAAGGCTGCCTGTCGGCCATTGTGGGGCGCGATAGCGAAAGCCGCATGATGATTGAAATCCTTGGTCGCCACAGTCGCCCCAACGTCCTCATAACCGGCGATTCGGGGGTGGGTAAGACGGCTTTGGTGGACGGACTGGCCTTCGATATTGTGAATAAGAAGGTGCCTTCGTACCTCGAAGGTGCGGTGATTTATGAACTGGATACGGGTTCTTTGGTGGCGGGTGCTACTTACAAAGGTGAAATTGAAGACCGCCTTAAAGGCATTATCAAGGAAATACGCCGGGTGAACCGTGCCATTCTGTTTATCGATGACATTCATACTTTGCTGGATGTGAAGCAGGGCAACAGTGGGGCAGGGGGCATTCTAAAACCGGAACTATCAAGGGGCGACCTGACGGTAATTGGGGCGACTTCGGTAGATGAGTACCGAAAGATTATTGAACCGGATCAGGCTTTCAACCGACGCTTTGAGGTGCTGGCACTTCAGGAGCCGGCTGTTGGTGTGGCGGCTCAAATGGTGGAGTCGGTCATTGGAAAATATGCTGAATTTCACCAATTAAAAGTGGATCATGCGGCGGTGAAGGAGGGTATTCGTCTGGCCAAGCGCTATGTGAAGGACCGGAAATTGCCGGATGCGGCGATTGATTTACTGGACCGGACCATGTCGGCCGTTAAAATGATCAATGCAACGGCGGCTGGTGATGTGGCTGATTTGACGGCTGGTCTGGCCCTGCTGGAAGGCAGTTTTGAGAAAGTTGAGGAGGAGTTGATCCAGGATCTGCGCTTGTTGCACTTATCGCTGCAAAGCAGGTTAAGCCCCGTTCTGTTAGGGGTCATTAACAGCGAGACGGATACCAGGGAGATCGACAGCAGTGAAGGGTGGTTCAAGTATCTGAACCATGCCCTGGATACGCTTCGGGTTTTTACCAGGGAGAAAATGAGTGAGGTAACGACCCATGAAATAGCGGCGGTTATTTCTAACAAGACTGGTATTCCCATCGGAAAAATTCAATCGGGTGAGAAGGAGCGCTTGCTGAATATGGAAGAGCTGCTCAGGCGCAGGGTGGTGGGACAGGATGCGGCTTTAAAATCGCTGGTGGATGCCATTCTGGAGTCGCGCAGCGGTATGAACAAGCCCGGCCAGCCCATTGGTTCATTCTTTCTTTTAGGTCCCACCGGTACCGGAAAAACGGAACTGGCCAAAGCCCTGGCCGAAGCCTTGTTCAATGATGAGAAGGCGATGATACGCTTTGATATGTCGGAATTTAAGGAAGAGCACTCGGCAACGCTGTTATACGGTGCCCCTCCCGGATATGTGGGCTACGAAGAAGGTGGTATGCTGGTGAATAAAATTCGTCAGCAGCCCTATGCGGTGGTGCTTTTCGATGAAATTGAGAAGGCCCACACTTCGGTTTATGATACTTTTCTTCAGGTAATGGACGAGGGCAAATTGCACGATCGTCTGGGTAAGGAAGGTGATTTTTCGAATGCGATCATTCTGTTTACCTCCAACGTTGGTAGCCAGTGGTTGCTGCAGCAAAAGGAGGAAGGCAAGAGCCCCACCACCATTCAAATGATGGATGTGATGGGGGAGTATTTTCGGCCTGAGTTTTTGGCCCGCTTGTCTGAAATCGTTCCCTTCTATCCAATTACTGAAGCGGTGTTGATGCAAATTTTCGACATTCAATTAAAAGGTGTCTCGGAATTGCTTCAACGACAGGGGATCGAGATTAACATGAGCATGGAAGCCAGAAAAATGCTGGCCAATAAAGGGTTTACGCCCAAATATGGTGCCCGTCAGGTGGCTGGTGTTATTCGTAATTACATACGACGACCTATTTCCCGTTTTCTGATTGGGGGCCAGTTGAAGCGTGGTTGCGTTCTGGATGTGAATGTCGATGATAGCGGTGAGCTTCAATGGGATATTAAAGCGGAGCAGCCAGTAGCCGTCAATTAGCTCAAAAGTTTGGCTAAATAAAAAGGGTGATCTGTTTGGATCACCCTTTTTATTTTGGCCCTTTGCCCTTAAGGCAAATGGATGCTGTTGATCCAAAAGTATTCCTGATCCAGGGAAATGAATTTGTTTTTGTCAGAGATGCTGTTTTCTATGTCGTTTTTCTTGACGTTGAAATATTCCAGTAGCAGCTCTAAACGGGCATCTGATATTTTCTTTCTTTTGGACAGATTTTTTATGGTGACCGGGTTGGTGGTGTCTAACACATTGGGCGAGTTGGTAATGGTGTTGAGGGCCTGCTTGAGTGTGTAGCGCTTTAGTTCCCGGTTCTTCTTTTGGAAGTAACTGCTCTCCTTCAATTCGGTCAGCAATAGTTCCTGGATGCCTTTGCGGACTTTTTTGGTGGACCGGTATTTCAATAGGGGTTCTTTGCCCATATCTTCGCTGTAACCCCTGCTGGTCATGAGACCTCCCGCGCAGTCGCAGTCTGTGGGTACAGCGTTTTTGCTTTTTTTACCGCTGGAAGACAACGGTAGCTTTTCTTTCTTTTCAACTTTGAAGGCAGTTAGCTTCTCCATGAATGAAATTAAGTTGTCAAATTCTACTCCCGACACCAGCAAATGGTACTCGAGATCGGTCATGGTGGTTTTTACAGGACTGCGTTGGGTGTTTTCAGATTCGCTCAGTAGAATATTTCGGGTTGTATCGGCAGGACATTCCGATGAAAAAATCCAATTTTTATAGGGTTTGTTATCACTACTTAGGGTGTCGGTGATGGCTATTTTTCCTGTGAGAAACCAGCCTGGCAGGGCTTCAAAGTGCTCTTTAAACTCATGCAGGTTATTGGTTTCAGGATGGAAGTGAAATTTCTTCACCAAAAGCGAATCGTATTTATCGCGGTGGCTGCCGAAGGTGTTGAAAGCCGCATGCAGGTTATTGATCAGACTGATGTTGTCTTGTTTTACCTGGACTAGAAAGGAATCAATGGACGAGGTTATGACATCCAAAGCCAGACGCTCCTCTTTTTCAGGAAAAACGATACCACCCTGGGTCATGCTTCTGGTCGGAAAATCCAGCATATAGGCATTTTTCCTGTCTTCCCTGAAGGCGTTCTCATCCCTTAATTGGTTGGGAAATAGGATTTTTGATTTTTTTTGCTCGGCTATGGCATCGGCATAACCTTCAATGATCTGGGTTATTTGCAGTACAAAATTGTTATAGTAATTGGTGCTTCCTGAGTAGAGTTGGAGACCTAACAGGCGACAGTTATTGTCCGACAGCTGCTGCTTCATTTCAGCATTGGGCCATTCCATATGGTTGCCGGTTTCTCCTAAAAGTATAATGATGTTGGTAGCTTCTGTTTCCTTATCTATGAGGTTGATGGCTGCTTCCAGTCCATTCCAGGCATGCTCATTGCGCAAGGACGAGTAGTCGGAAATTTTGGCAGATCGCTCGATGAGCGTTTCCAAAATTCTGGAAAACTCATGGTGCAACGGTGCTGAGTGGACAACCGGAACGGAATCCTTTTCGGTCATGGCTATCACTGAGCCGAATTGATAATAGAACTGACCATCTTTTTCCTCAAAGGTCGTTTGCATATTCTGAACGGCATTGACCAGCGTCGGGAATTGATCGAAGGTGACATCCCCGGCTTCAATAACGAACACAATGTTCAGTCGTTTCAGGTTGGCTTCAATGGCTTTGCTTTGGTTGTAAGTTATGGCCTTGCCATTGACATTGAAGACATAGTTGTCGCTCTTATCTACCACGGGTGCAAACAGGCCCGACTCAATCACTTTTTTACCTCCCACCGAAGACCTGGAATAAACCGGGTTGTACTTAATGGCAGGGGGCTGCACAATGGTCAGGTCTTCCCGGTAGCCGTTTTTGAGTACGGCCGACATGTCCCAAAACAACTGTTGACCAATGCCCTGGATGAGGGGGCGGCTGACCCAGCCCAGAATATCTATTTCTGCCTCATCAGGCGTCAGCTCGGCTTTGCGGGCAATCAACACCCGCTTATTGTCATCGGAATATTTGAGCAGGTAGACCACCTCGTGCAATCCAACCAGTGCGTGCTCTATTCGTAAATGGGGATCTTTAAACAGTTTCACCGAGTCGCCGGTATAGTAACTGGCTGGGGTTTGAAGGGTGTTGGTGTCGGTTAATGCTATAAGCTGTTTGTTGGCCAGGTTATTGGTCAAATTGGTGGAGCCTTTGGGACTTAATACTAAGCGGGATTTGTGAATCCAGCCATAGTATTCGGCCGACTTATGGTTCGTTAGTTTGTCGTCTTTCAGAATTTCCGGATCGTATTTGATGATTTGCAGAAAGTCACCTTTTTGCCCCATAACCAGAAAGGGATCTAAAAAGCCCAATTCATTTTGCTTGTGTCTGCTTCCGGGTTTTCTATAGCTCACATTGTTTTCCCTGTCGGAATAAACCACCCAGGCCGCTTTATTGAGAACGGATTTGGGGGCCTTGATATCAGTGGCACAATAATTCATAGAGTAAGCAAGCGGTGTTTTCTCGAGCTGGGTTAATCTGTTGACCGGGCCGCATGCACTAATGCCAACAATGGTGATTACCAGGAAGCTAAGGTAGGTTCTATTGTATCTCATTTTTGGCCACATTTTTATTTCCCTTGAAACGGTCGTTTTGCATTACATAAATGACGGACAAGCAAGAACTGTTCTCGTCAGCATTGGTATCTACCACCACTCTTTCTATGGCTGTTTTATTCGCTTGGACTGTGATTTTTAGTCCCTGACAATAGGAGTAGAAATCATTGTATTTGTTGTTGTTAACAATAACCATTGTGTTGGGGTTATTGCAGAGATAACGCGAAAGCACATAGTTGTAATTGTTATTGAAAGTTTTGCCATCGGCCAATGCCTGCAGTTTGTTTTTAATATCGATGCCAATTAGGGTAAGGACATCGGTTGAATCATTGTCATTGTAGCGGGGAACAATTTCAATTTGATGACGGATGGGGTAAAAGTTTTTGTCGGTCGTCAGCATTACTTCGTAGGTGCCCGGCTGGGCATAGGCATAAATGGGGTCTTTTTCTCTGGAGTCGATGAGTCCGGTTTCCCCAAATTCCCATCGGTAGAGATTGGCATCTCCTTCCGATTTGAAAACAATGTACTCGTCCTGTATAGCCATTTTAGGCGCCAGCACTGAAATTAATCTGGACTCTGTGCTTTCGATTTTTTCGGTAACATTGACCACAAAGAATTTCTCATGCTTTTGGTCAACGGTCAGTTTAATTCTGTATTTGCCGGCTTGGGCAAAGGCGTATTCCCCTTCTTGTTTTAGTAATTGGTCGTGGTTGCCAAATTCCCACTTCCATTGCTTGGCACCGCGGGTACTGTCTTTAAAAACAAAGGGCTCGTTGACGAGCAATTCTGTGGTAGATAAGTTAGCCTTAATGGTTCTTTCATGGGAACATGAACGAAGCAGCAATACATATACCAGGAGGTAGGCAAGTAGGGCCAGGATGACGATGTGGATGTATTTGGACATATTGTTTTAGGTTGTTAGGTTGTTAGGTTATTAGGTTGATAGGTTATTAGGTTATTAGGTTATTAGGTTATTAGGTTAAGAGGTTAAGAGGTTAAGAGGTTAAGAGGTTGAGAGGTCAATAGGTTGATGGGGTATTAGGTGATTGGTGGCTATAAATTAGCGTCTTATTTTGGTGAGTGCTTCGGTTTTTTGTTCGAGGCCTATTTCGCACTCCTGGAGGTTTTGTCTGAAATTGTTGATGTTCTGACTAATGCTCCATGTTTTTTTCTTATCGGTCAACAGCATTTCGTATAAATCGGATACGTGCAGAAAAGCCTTGTATCTGTTGTCCCAGATATTGTCGGAGTACCTGATTTTTATATCGTTGATCAAGAATTTGATGTCGTTTTCTTCATAACTGGCATTAATGCCAGGGTTGTAACGCCTGATTTTTGTGAACACTGAATCGCAAATGGCTGCCTGGCGTGTTTGAATGTTCTGAAACTGATGAATGCGTTCCATTTTTTTTATGACCAATGCCTTTTCTGGGATCATTAGCAGTTCCTGGTTATGCCTGAACAGGAAGTACAGACTAAGGCCACAGGTAAGTACAAAAATGAAGGTGACATATATAAATCCTATTACGCGCTCGCGTTTATTGATGTGTTTTTTTGGTTCCATAGTGGGTTCTTTTTATTTGTTATCTAGTCCGGAAGTCGCAGAGCCAATTGAAAGTTGGCGTGCGGCCACTTTATTATTGTTGATGCATCGGATCAAGTCTTCCTTGACAGCCTGTTCTTCCACCGTTAAAAGGCGTATCGAATCTTTGGCATTCAAAAATGAGTTGAATTGCAGAGCCAGCATCTTATAGAGGCGGGTATCTCTTTCGGGCATTTTGTCGAGGTGGTTCATTAAGCCCATTTTTTTATTGCTAATCATGTTCTGTAGCAATACATCGTTGATTCTTTCATTGGTGTTCAGTAATTGAACCAGGTACACCAGAGAGTCGACCTTCACGGTTGTTTCCAATTGAAGACCATATATTTTATCGTATTCCAGGGTTTTGTATTCAATTTTTCTTAATTCAACGGCAGAGGTATGCACATAGCAATAGAACATGCTTATGGCCAGTATAACGGTGATGATGAGTGTTAGCGAAAACTTCTGCCAGGCTGCCGTTACTTCTTTTCTGTTTTTTGCTTGCATTGTGTTTCTGTTTTAAGTTTTTGGTCTCCTGTTCATTACCGCCTTATTAGGCATTGGCTGGTTGCAGCCAGGTGTTAACACCCAAGAACAGGGTCCTTTCTGATTTTTTTGCATTTAATGTAAAGCGATTCTCCTGCGGTGACGATACCAATTGGATGACCCGGTCCGCATTGGCCGGAAGCAGGTTGTCCAGCATTAGTTCCAGCACGTTATAGCTATGATTACCTGCCATAAAGCTCTCGATGTTCCCTGGTGTGATGGGGCCTACGCTTATTTGCAATGTTTTGGATGCTTTGGAAGCATCCCCAAGCGTTATCAGGTTA
>DHVH01000218.1 GCA_002412555.1 Marinilabiliaceae bacterium UBA5213
TTTGTTCTGACAACAATGCTTTTTTTGTGCTTGTGCATTACGGCAGAAGGGCAAAATAACGAAGCATCCGATACCCTTATTGTCCATTTTGATCCGGAACCTTTTGAATTTATTTTTGATGAGACCATCACCAAAATCGGCAGTGATTTTTTCAGAATGTTTTATGGTGAATGGGAAAACACTTCGCTAATTACCGGACTATCGATTTACATAGGAGAAAAGCCCATGCCCGGCATGGGCACCAGAATATGGGTAAAAGTTGAAGATCGCTACACTTTTATGGCTTTTGTCCGCCCTAACCTGGAGCAATTGCGGCAAAGTGTTCAGCTGGCGCTTGACCAGACTCAATCGTATTTCATCAATTACGAGTTGATTCAAAAAGATTTAGAAAGTGACGACTATAGCGGCACAGGCCTCTTTTAATAAAACTTAAAGTAAAAACCACATCTATGAAACCAAATCTCATCCAGAGCAAAAAATGGCTACTTGTGCTTCCTTTATGGGCATTATGGATGCTTTATTCATCAGATGTCATGGCACAGGACTTTGTTTATCAACCTGTGAATCCTGCATTTGGTGGCAGTTACCTTAACTATTCCTGGCTCCTTAATTCGGCCCAGGTGCAGAACACCCACGAAGAAAAAACACCGGAACGTACCGTCACCGATCCGCTTAAGGACTTTGAAGGAAGCCTTAATCGCCAAATTCTGAGCCAGCTTTCACGCAATCTCATGCAGAACTATTTTAGTGAAGGGTTTTCAGAAGGTCAGTACAATGTAGGCAGTTATGAAATTGAAATATCACCAGGAACAAACGGACTTGAGATTGTCATTCTCGATACCAGCACCGGTGATCAAACCACTGTTACCGTGCCCTATTTCTAATGCCTGCAAGCCATTTGCCCCATGACTTATAGGTCTGAAACCTAAAACTATGAGCATCTACCCTGCTTACAAAAAACACCTCCACATTTTGGTGGCAATTTCCCTATTAGTCCTGGCCCAAAGTTGTGCCAGCACTTTCAAACATCCCGTTTCGCCTGCTCCGGCTCGACTGGGGGAATATTCACAAGTCCACAAAAAAGAAACCAGCCAACTGCCTGAACCAAAAGAGAAGGTTTATGCAGCCGTCTATAATTTCAGGGATCAGACCGGACAATACAAACTACTCGAAAACACCGCCAGCTGGTCCACCGTAGTCACCCAAGGCGCCACATCTGTACTCATTCAGGCGCTGGAAGAATCCAAATGGTTCATTGCCATAGAGCGGGAAGGCCTCTCCAATCTGCTGAATGAACGCCGGATTATCCGACAAACCCAAGAGCAATTTAAAGGCAGCAGTAGCACCCTCCCTCCACTATTATATGCAGGCATCATCATAGAAGGAGGCATCATTGCCTACGAATCAAACATCCGGACAGGTGGCATTGGCGCACGCTACTTTGGCACTGGCACATCCGGACAATACCGTGAGGATCAGGTAACTATATATCTAAGAGCGGTCAGCACAAGTACCGGACGTATTCTAAAAACCGTTCATGCATCAAAAACCATTCTTTCTCAAAAGCTGGATATGGGCATATTCCGCTTTGTGTCACTTAAAAAGCTCCTTGAAGCTGAAGTTGGATATACCTACAATGAACCCTCCTTTGTCGCCGTGCAAGAAGCCATCGACAAGGCTGTTTTGGCCTTGATTATTGAAGGATTGGGTGACAATCTTTGGGAACTTAACAACCCCAATGACATCAATTTATCCGTAATAAATGACTATTACGAAGAGAAGGAGTTGAGTGCTAACACAGATTATCTGGGCAACACAACAAGCTTCCGCAACAAATCGTATAGCGTTGCGCTCAAAGGCAGTTGCACCTTCTTAGATGGAGATACGGGAAATGGACGGATAAAACCGGCCGGGAGTCTGACCCTCGGATTTCTTCAAAAGCATCCGGTCAACCTTTTGCTGGACATGGGAATTGGCCAGGCCGCAGACGAGATATACTTTGAAACCAACTTCATCAACGCAGCAGCCATAGCTCAGTTCCAGCTTTTACACCAATACAAAAACAATCCTTTTATTCAGTTGGGATACGGCGTATCATTTGTTACCGATAATCGATGGTTTGAAAATGACCCCGAGTGGAACACCAATGTTTTACAATACCTCCACTTTGGAGCAGGGTACCAATGGCAAATAAATGATTGGCCATTAGACATTCAAGTTTCTGTTTCCAATCAATTTTTTCTTAACGACCGGTTTGATGGTGTATCGTACGGAAAATACAACGACCGTGTTTGGATGGCCAATCTGAGTCTTCAGTACCGGTTCAATATTTCAAAGCAATAAAAATAAACCTCAATATAGCTCGTAAACATTAAGCCATAATCGTATGAACCTGCTTAAATCAATTTCGACTCTGTTGCTCATACTCACTTTTTTTGCATGTGAAGAGCATGTTGATAACCTACTGACAGGCACCTTGTCTGGCGTTGTTCTTTTTCAGGAGGACTACAGTCCTCTGTCAGAGGTACGAATAACGACCCATCCATACACTGAAAATGTCACGGCTGATAAAAATGGGCGCTTCACCATCAACAATATGCCAACCGGAGAGTACAATGTAATAGCCACAAAAAGCGGGTATAAATCGCAAAGCATCACTGTTACCATAACGCATAACAAGGAAACAGACGTAGAAATGGTACTTCCCCGAAGCTTGTCGAGCGACAATGCCCCGGTGTTTTCTGAAAACCACGCACCACTCAACAATGCCCAACTCCAAACCATTCATGCTGAATTTCAGTGGCAAACGATGCAAAAAAACGACTCGGTTTGGTATAAACTATTGCTTTACGAATCAGGAGCATCCAATAATCCCTTGAGTTTTGAAAGCCTGACAGACACCTTTTGGGTGGTCAACAACCTTAAATTTAATACCTGGTACTACTGGCAGGTTTTTGCTGAAAATGATGCGGGACAAACATTCTCAGAGATACGACAATTCAGAACCATGGCATTTCCTTCGAATAAAATTCTTTATGCCGCCAAAGCGGGTGAAAGCTACCAACTCTTTGTAGCGGATTCAACCGGATCTAGCCGTGTGCAAATCACGAGTAACCTACACCACATTTGGAATGCCCGTGTCAATAAGCAAAAAACCAAAATCGCATTTCAGTCAAGCCAGGAGATGACTCCCCATTTATATGTAATGGATATTGATGGCAGCAACCTAAAAAAGCTCACCACCTTTCAAGTTGGTGGCTATTTTCACCACAAAATTGAGTACGACTGGGCTCCTAACGGCTCATACATCACATTTTCGAGCTTTAACAAATTATACCGAATAAACCCCGATGGCACAGGATTAATAGCTATTGCTTCGGCACCTGAGGGAAAGCATTTCAGGGAAGTTATTTACCAACCTAACGGGTCGGGACTGGTGACCATTTTGACCGGAAGCTCGATGAAAGACCGTCAGATATGCAAACTCAACACCAACGGCAGTAATCTTGAAGTTATTTATAGGAACGACCAATATGCCATTCAAGGTCTGGCCATGCATCCCGACAACAACAGACTGTTGTTGTCCATGGATATGAGTGGTAACGACTCTGAAACCGGTCGGATGCTGGATGCAAGAATCATGGAACTCAACATCAGCAGTGGCACACTCACCGATCTGTCCATCCGTAAAATCAACGGAACCAATGATTTGGAAGCGGCCTACTCGCCCGACGGGGGGAAAATAATTTTCAGCAATGGGTTAAATACTGCAACAGCAATGCCTGACATTTGGATTACCTATGAAGATGGCCAGTACCGAAAAAATATCATACCCGGCGCTTTCAATCCCTTCTGGTTTGAGTAAAATTTTATTCGGCTAAATATCACGATTAACTCTGCATAGTTCATAGCCTTAAAAAACACTATTTTTGAGTGTTTCTGAAGCGATTGCGATGAGACCTGATTCCCCTGAATGCATGGCTGCTTTTTGAAATGGTTGTAATTGCTATAAAAAATTTAATCAACAGGAATTAAAGTTATGGACTACAAAGAGATACACCCAAATGGAAGTTTGAATGCTTTTGTAAAATACTTTTGGAGATACGAGCACTCGGGTGAAGATGTCGAATACACCCTTATTCCTGATGCTTGCTTCGATTTAGTGGTTGATTTTGAAAACAAGGTATTGCAAAACATTTACCTTACAGGAATTTGGACTAAGCCAATAAATATGACAGTTACGAAAGGAACTACCCTTTTAGCCGTCCGTTTCAAAATGATAGCCTCAGAATACCTATTAAAAATTGGGCTAAAAGCACTACTCAATAGCATGACCATACTTCCAAAAGACTTTTGGGATATACATAATGTAAAATGTACTGCACTTGAAAAATTTGCTTCTGATTTATCAGAAACCATGGTCCGACTCCTAAACGAGCAAGCCAAATTGGACCATCGCAAACTTAAACTATTCGAATTTATTTATAGTGAGGAGTTTCTGACAGTTAGCGAACTATCCGAAAGGGTAGGCTGGAGCAGCCGGCAAATAAACCGCTATTTTAATGCGCAGTTTGGCATTTCTTTAAAAAAGCTTATAAATATCGTTCGTTGTAATGCATGCTACCCAAGCATTGTTGAAGGCAACCTTTTTCCTGAAAAAGCATTCACAGACCAGGCGCATTACATCAAGGAAATTAAAAAATACACAGAAAAATCTCCTGGGCAGCTTTTTAAGAACCAAAACGACCGATTTTTACAATTATCTGTCCTTAAAGCTAGGTAGCTTTGCGATTATTAAATAATTATAAAGGGGAAAAATGAAAAAAAAAATGTTTTTAGCATCATCCTTTAAAGATGTCGCCAATCTGTTGATCGATTTTACCGGGGAAGACCTGAAAGGAAAAACCGTAACTTTTATTCCCACCGCAAGCATTCCAGAGAAGATTAAGTTCTATGTCGGCTCAGGCAAAAAAGCGCTTGAAAAACTAGGATTAACAATAGATGAGTTAGAAATATCCAAGGCAACATCTACAGAAATAGCAGATAAACTGCAGCAAAACGATTACATATACATTTCAGGGGGCAATACCTTTTTCTTGCTTCAGGAGCTGAGACGATCAAAGGCCGACAAGCAAATCATAGACCAAATCAATTCAGGAAAACTATACATTGGCGAGTCGGCCGGCTCAATGATAATGTCACCTGATATCACCTATGCAACCAGCATGGACGACCACACAAAAGCCAAGGATCTGCACGATCATTCTGCATTGAATATGGTTGAAGTATATCCATTGCCCCACCATACGAATTTTCCGTTTATCAAAACAGTGGAGAAAATTATTTCAAAATACGGGACTGAATTAGCACTATGTCCAATTAGCAACTCCCAAGTCCTATTAGTTGAAGGTGAAAAGGCATGGGTTCAAAACACGTAAAAACTGCCGCAAAATGCAAAGGTGTTAAAACCTCGTGCTTTGGGTAAGGTTTTGTTCGGTTCAGTTACAAATTTGATCAGATTGGTCGGTGCTTAATAGAAAAGTATCGGAAAAACAGTAATTTTGAGCCTAACTGTGATGATTGAAATGATGAGACCAACAGAAACACCTGAGTGTGCAGATGAGTTTTTAAAATTACACGAAGGCATAATGAATTCCGGTGTTGTTGCATCCATTAGGCGTGTGGCAATTGTTTCAATGCTCGGCGTCGTTTCCTTGCTGTTTTTGGGTGAAATACTGGATGTGACCGACCTTTACCACCGTCCAATATCCATTATTTTAGCTGTAATTGGCATTAACCTGCTAAGTGAGGGCAATGTCCTGATTAACCGCACACTCAACAGAAAAATGCCGTGGTTCGGAAAACTTACTCAAAGAATCACTATTCAACTGGGACTAAGCTTTAGCTGGTTAGTTTTGATTACTTTTCTTTTCTACTCACTAACTCCCCGAACGCTTTCGAAAGAAGCCATCATGTCTTTTCTTTTCGGAACCCTGTTTATCCTGTTCTTCAACAGCATCTTAATTATGAGAAACTTTGCCTATAGCTGGCGACAATCGATAATGGAGAACGAACACCTGAAGCAGGCTAAATTACATGCCGATTATATGGCACTTCAAAACCAGTTGAACCCTCACTTTTTGTTTAACAGTTTTAGTGTTTTAATCTCTGAAATTCAATACAATCCGAAAAGTGCTGTTGAATTTGCCCAAAAAATGTCGGATGTTTACAGGTACGTATTGCAGCAACGCAATGCAACCACCACAACCTTAAATGCTGAACTCAGTTTCATGTCCGATTACCAGTTTTTACATAAAATACGCATGGGAGATGCTCTTGATATAAAAATGGACATCAATCCGGCCCACTTAAATCTGGAGCTGCCACCTATAACTTTACAGGCATTGGTTGAAAATGCCATTAAGCACAATAGAGCCACAAAAAAACAACCGCTAATTATTCAAATTTCAAGTATAGTTAACAATCAACTTTGTGTCACCAATAACCTCAGTCCCAAAAACACAACCTACTCCACTGGTGTTGGTCTCGAAAATATTCTGGAACGCTACAAGCTTCTCACATACAAACAAGTCCTCATACAAAATGACCATAAAAATTTCACAGTAACACTGCCATTGCTGGACAAAAGCGAGTTATCCGAGTCAATATAATTTAAAGCATCAATACCAAAACACCATGATTAAAAATAATACTACTGTCCTAATTGTTGAAGACGAACTCCCTACTCAAAGACTCCTTAGAATGATGATTGAAGAACTCAGGCCAGACTGGGCGGTGGTAGCAGCCACAAGTGGCGTTGAAGAGACAGTTGAATGGCTTGAAAACAATCCCCATCCCAACCTGGTATTTATGGACGTGCAGCTAGCTGACGGACTAAGTTTTGAAATTTTTGACAAAATCAAAGTTAACTCCATCATTGTATTCACCACAGCCTATGACGAATACGCCATTAAAGCCTTTAAAGTCAGTAGTATTGACTACCTGCTTAAACCCATACGGACAGAGCAGCTGGAAAATGCAATGTGCAAATATGAAAGAATAAAAGCTGCATTGGAACCCAAGATTGACATTTCAGAACTAAGAGATCTTAGCTCCCTTATCAAGGAGGGACGACCTACCTATAGAAACCGCATTTTAGTTCCGGTGGCCGATGGTTTTCTCAAACTCAATATAGCAGATGTCGCCTTTTTCCAGAGTTCTCAAAAAGTAACAACTGCCATTACCAACAGCGGAAAACCGCATATTATTGATATGACCCTTGAAAAACTGGAAGATGAATTGGATCCGCAGTATTTTTTCAGAGCAAACCGGCAATTCATCCTCCACATTGAGGCCATTCAGCGCATCGAAACCTGGTTCAACGGCAAACTGGTGGTAAAAACCAAACCCGAAGCACAGGAAAAAATTGTTATTAGTCGCGAAAAAGCCCGAAACTTTAAAGAGTGGATTAACAGGTAATCAATACTCCCCTAAAATTTTCTTTACGTCTCCGGCCGCTACACGACCATAGACCCGCTCCCCAATGGTAACCACCGGGGCCAGTCCGCAAGCCCCCACACAGCGCAGGCAACTCAATGAATACTTGCCATCCGGAGTGGTTTCGCCCACCTTGACCTTGAGCAATTTCTTGAATTCATCCAGTACTTTTTCAGCCCCCCTCACATAACAAGCCGTTCCCATACAAATGGAAATCGGATGCTTGCCTTTGGGCAGCATGCTGAAAAACGAGTAAAATGTGACCACGCCATAGACATGCGCCAGGGAAACATTCAGCTCATCAGCCACGATCTCCTGCACTTCGGGAGGTAAATAGCCAAAGAGCTCCTGGGCGCCGTGCAATACATTGATTAATTCACTGCCATCGTTACGAAACTTTTGGCAAATCGCCTTTAATTCCTCGACTTTTGTATCCGGTATTTTAACACTTGCCATAACTTTATTATTTTAAACTTTTCACCCTAAATCTAATACCCTACCTACCCCATCTACCCCCTATCAACCTAATAACCTATGACCCTATCAACCCTTTCCCGCTTCGCGGGACTTCGTTTCACTTCGCCTCCCAACCTAATGACCTATCGACCTAACAACCTATCTCAAATTTCAATCTTCTTCTTCCTGTCAAAATAGTGCGTATGCAACAACTCATGGGACAAATTGCTGAGTGGCGCACCCAGAAACTCCTCATACAGTTTAATAATGAAAGGGTTCTCGTGGGACTTTCGGATGGCTTTGCCGGCATCTTCCCGATAAATGGCTTTTTGTCGCTTCTTAAGAACCTCTACATTGCCATGATGGTAGGGCTGACCCCCGCCGCCGATGCAACCACCGGGACAGGCCATTATTTCGATGGCATGGAAAGTGGATTTGCCTGCTTTGATATCTTCCAGCAACTTACGGGCATTCCCTAAACCATGGGCGATACCAATATTGATGGGCAGTCCGTCAAAATCGACGGTGGCCTGACGAATACCCTCCATGCCGCGAAGTTCTTCGAAATCCACTTTTTTCAATTCATTTTTGGTATACAACTCATAGGCGGTGCGGACAGCAGCTTCAATTACTCCGCCGGTGGTCCCAAAGATTACAGATGCGCCGGTAGATGCTCCCATAGGATTGTCAAAATCCTCATCGGCCAGTTGCTTAAAATCGAGATTGGCATTGCGAATTAACTGAGCCAATTCCCGTGTGGAAATGGACATATTGACATCCGGATCACCGTTGACTGAAAATTCCTCACGGGTACACTCGTATTTTTTGGCCAGACAGGGCATCACGGATACCACCACCATATCCTCACGTTTGATGCCCAACTTTTGGGCAAAATAGGATTTGGCGATGGCACCAAACATCTGCTGAGGCGATTTGGCCGTTGAAGGGATATCTTTCATGTCGGCAAAGTTATGCTCCAGAAAGTTGACCCAGCCCGGACAGCAACTGGTCAATATAGGCAATTTCACTTCCTTATCGCCGCTCAGATGTTTTGATAGGCGATCGAGAATTTCAGCGCCTTCTTCCATAATAGTCAGGTCGGCTGCAAAATCGGTGTCGAACACATAGTCGAAGCCCAACTTACGTAAGGCTGTCACCATTTTTCCGGTCACCAAGGTACCGGGCTCCATACCAAAAGACTCACCCAGTGCAGCACGCACGGCGGGGGCGGTCTGAACGACCACCGTTTTGGTAGGATCCACCAGTGCTTCAATGACCTTCCAGGTATAATCACGTTCGGTCAGGGCGCCAGTGGGACAAACGGCCACACACTGTCCGCAATACGTACAGGTAGAATGGTCCAGATCCATTTCAAAGGCGGGTGCCACCACGGCTTCAAAGCCCCGGTTGATGGCCGATAAAACACCCACTGTTTGCACTTCGTTGCAGACCGTCTCACAGCGGCGGCACATGATGCACTTGTCCATGTCCCGAATAATGGCTGGAGATTTATCACTCTTGTAGTGTGACTGCTCTCCCTGGTAGTGAATTTCACGAATGCCCAGCTTTTGGGCCACCGATTGCAAATCGCATTCGCCCGATTTAGCACAGGTCAGGCACTCAGCGGGGTGATCCGACAAGATCAACTCCATCACCGTACGTCGGGCATTCACCACACGCACCGTATGGGTTTGGACCTTCATGCCTTCTTCGCAGACCGTTTTACAGGCCGGCGCCAGATTGCGGCGACCCTCCACCTCCACCACGCAAACACGGCATCCGCCGGGTTTGTTTTCGAAATTCAAATCCTCCAGCTTCATGTAACAAAGTGAAGGAATATTGATCCCAATGGTCTTGGCCGCCTCCAGCAAAGTAGTTCCCTTTTCTACAACAAGGGTCTTATCATCTATTGTTAATTTTACGATATCCATTCTGTCAATTTTTTCAAAGATTTAACCCACTACTGCACGCTGATGGCGCCAAACTTACACTTGTCCATACAGGCTCCACACTTAATACACAGCGAACCATCAATGATGTGTGGTGTTTTTTTGTCACCCGATATGGCGTCCACCGGACAAACCCTGCTGCACAAAGTACAGCCAACACATAAATGCGAATCAATTACGTAGTGCATCAAGGCTTTACATTGGCCTGCCGGACATTTTCCATCGTGCACGTGAATAGCATACTCTTCGGGAAAGTTATCCATAGTGGACAATACCGGATTGGGGGATGTTTGTCCCAACCCGCACAAGGAAGTGTCCTTAATGACATTGGCCAGATTGCGCAGCTTGGTGAGCTCCCCTTCATCGGCTTTACCCAAGGTGATTTTATCGAGCATCTCGTGCAGGCGCTTGTTGCCGATGCGACAAGGGGCACATTTGCCACAACTCTCTTCCACGGTGAATTCCAGATAGAACTTGGCCATGGACACCATACAGTCGTCCTCATCCATCACAATCATTCCGCCGGATCCCATCATGGAACCGCTGGCCAGCAGATGTTCATAATCGATGGGGGTATCGAGATGCTTCTCGGTCAGACAGCCTCCTGAAGGACCACCGGTCTGCACCGCCTTGAATTTTTTACCTCCTTTGATGCCACCACCTATATCAAAAATCACCTCACGCAGGGTAACGCCCATGGGCACTTCTATGAGTCCCACGTTATTGACTTTCCCGGCCAGCGCAAACACCTTAGTGCCTCGGCTCTTTTCCGTACCAATCTGACTGAACCATTCACTCCCCTTCAAAAGGATGGGCGCAATATTGGCAAGGGTCTCGACATTGTTAACGTTGGTTGGCTTATCCTTATAACCCCGTTCCGCAGGGAAGGGTGGTTTAACAGTGGGCTCACCCCT
>DHVH01000009.1 GCA_002412555.1 Marinilabiliaceae bacterium UBA5213
CCGACACAGAAATTCGCCATGCGTCGGAAACTTTTGACAGTTGAACAAAAACATGTCCACCTGCTTGGGTGTATTTTATGGCATTTGACAGCAAATTATCAATAATCTTATCCATTTTTTCCCGATCAAACCAGCCAATAATTGTTTCAACGGGTAAATCCAATTCAATCGAGAGCTGTTTTTGATCAACAACAGGATTCCAATTGGTTACTTTATCTTTTAAATATTGATTGACATCATGTTCTTCAACTACCAACTTTTCATCTGACTCATAGACCTTTTGAAAATCAAGCAACTGAGAAAACATCCTGTTAAGTTTATCTACATTAAGCGAAATGATATCCATCAAATAGCTGGCCTTTTCAGAGTCAGGAATCTCCGCCTTCAGCTCCATTAATGGAGAACTAATAAGTGTGAGTGGCGTACGGATATCATGGGCTGTGTTGACAAAGAAGTTGATTTTTTCCTGAGTATGTTGTCGCCTCACATTTGCCATCAATTGACGGAATACGATATAGGATAAAACCAATAGAAAGACAAACACCAAAAAATACGCTGGATAAGTATTCCAAAAGGGAGGTTTTACAAAAATCTCCAGTTGCCTGTCATCTAAAACATTATTATTCCTGTCGAGGTATTGCACGTGAAATGTGTAACTACCAGGACTTATGTTGGTGTAGTTGGCCATATTATCGGCCACAGGACCAATCCATTCATCGTTGAGACCATCAAGTTTCCACCTGTACCGCCTTCCTTTATCCACATCAAAATCAATGGCAACAAATTTGAATGAGAAAGAGTGCTGGTTGTGCTTTAATACAATTTGCTCAGAAATATCAATTGATTGAAGCAAAGGTGACTCTGCCCAAGATGCCAAAACCCTTCGGTTAAAAAGATGGAATTCTTCAATTACCAATTTGGCACTAGATGGCTTCTGAACTTCAATGTTACCTGGTTTAAAATGGGTTGCCCCCGAATACGACCCAAAATAGATTGTTCCATCTCTGGTTTGCTCTTTTGACAAAGCTCTGAAGGTTGTTCCAACCACGCCATCATTGGGAGTAAAACTGACCGATGAGAAGGTGCTTTTATCTAATCTGCCTATCCCGTTTTCTGAACTGAACCATATTTCATTTTCAAACTCAACAAATGCATATACAAAGTCAGAGGTTAGTCCTTCCTGCACATTAATCCTTTGGATTTGTCCATTGATCAAATTGGCCCGATTAATACCATCACCATAAGTAGCAAGCCACGCAATAGAGTCATCCTCGAGCAGCACTTCACTGATATAACTACTAACAAGATTTTTATTAAAGGCACACTCTTTAATGTGGTAGTTATCGATATTGATTTGAAATACGCCCGATTCTGTCGAAACCAAAACATCATCCTTGCCAAAAGGAGTTATATGATTAGCCTGGGTTATATTAACCTTTGCAAAGGTATTATTTACGGAATTGTATTTAGCTATCGCGCCTTTTTTTCCACCAAACCAAATGTTTCCCTTGGCATCCTCTGTGATGGTATAAACAAAATTGGTTGCAATGGAATTATTATCATTGGGGCTTCGCAAAAAGTGATCCCTGATCCGGCCATCCTTGTCCAGTTTATNNGGATGAATACGTGCCAGCCCAAATATTCCCCTTACTGTCTTCAAAAAGATGCAGAACATTTTCATTATCAAGAATCTGCACCCAAGAGCCGTTTTCACCCGTTTGCTTCCTAATTCCATTTTCAGTTGCTACCCAAAGTTTGTTGTCAGAATCTTCCAGGATGTCGCTGAACATCAATTGTTCCTCCAACTTCTCAATAACTAACTTCTCAAAAGGTTGTTTCTTATAATCCAGGATATTTATACCATCTGAAAAGGTTGATAACCATACACGCTCATCGGCATCTATGTATATGTCGTAAACAGCATTACTACTAATGCGACTTTCGCTACCTCCTGTTTTTGAATAAACAGATTCAATCTGCTTGCTGCGTTTATTAATTACGCAGGCACCGATACCATCAGTTCCCACTATAATATGCTCATTGTCCAGTTCCTCAATGGCAAGGATTGGTCTGTAATCCAATCTGGCGTCATAAATTCTGGTCAAGTCTTGACTATCAACATCATACTTATAAAGACCTTTGGACATGGAACCTATCCAAAAAACATTTTCGGCAATGTCAAAAAAACAAGTTTCTAACAGTAGATTGTGCTGTTTCATCAACTCAACATCAATCAAAGGATCAAATGTATTAGAAAGGGTATTCAGCTTATAAATGTCTGAGGAGGAAACAATGATACACTCTTGCTCATTATAGTCAAAAATCCTTTTAATCTCTGGCCCCATTAAATTGGAATTCTTAAGCACGTTTATGCTATCATTTTTAATACTTCCAACATAGGATCTCGAAACAAACCATAAATCGTTGTTTTGATCGAAGTATACATCCCGTACATAATCTTTTATATTCCAACGCATTTCAAATTGGTCACTTTCCTGATTGTAGCGATAAACCACCCCTCTGTCAGTAAAAAGCCAAAGATCATCGTTTCTGTCAAGAATTAATTTGGTCATGCGCAAGGGACTTATCCCTCCAAATAAAACATCAATCGGATATTTTACTACAGATTCCCCGTCGAACCTGTCAGCCCCAAATCGGGTGGAAATCCACACAAAACCCCTCTTGTCTTGTTTTACGTTAAACGACTGGCGGCTACTTAACCCTTCTTTAACGCCAACAACCCTAATTCTCTGACCAGATATCAGGCCATAAAAACCAAACAACAAAAACAAGAGTAATATCTTTCTCACAGTCCGAAACAGTTAAATTGTATAACTACATAACCTATACGAAAATAGGCTAATCCAACACTAAAATCAACCAGACTCCCTGGCATGCTAATATAACCAAAAAACACCCGGAGCAAATATTTATTTGCCCCGGGTGCATCAAAAGTATTAATAAACTACCCCTTCAGGCATTACCAATCTGGATTCTGTTGCCATCCCGTATTATCTATCTCGCTTTGAGGTATCGGATACCAATGCATTTTGCTTGTAAACACGCGATCTTCAAGCTTTTCAACAGCGTACGAAAAATCAGCACCATCTTTTGTTATAACAATTCTATTGACTGGCTCGCCAAAATATTCGACCCCTTTCTTCCATCTCCTGACATCCCAAAAACGATGATCTTCAAAACTCAATTCAATCATTCTCTCCCTTTCTATTCTTTCCTGATTTAATTCCGAAGGTAAAAGCTGCCTTACTTTTGCTCTATTCCGTATCAGGTTATAGGCCTGTATGGCAGTCATCCCATAACCTTCAGGATCAACGCCTGCTCCATAAGCATTGTACATTGCTTCTGCATAATTCAAGAAAAACTCCCCTGTCCGGAAATAAATCCAGGTCTTGTCAGCATTGGTATTATTTACAAGATCCACGTTTGTGGAAATCCACTTATTCAAGTAATAACCTGTCTTTGAGGCATTTTGCCTTGGCAAACCATTGTTACCCCCAATAAAGGTTTCAATGAGGGTATTCTTGAACATTCTATTATTATGCAAAACAATTGCGTTGAATCGGGGATCTCTATTGTCATACGGATTGGCCGCATGCACAGGATTATCCCAATCGAAATCCACACTGGTCAGTGAGGCCCCTGAACCACTAACGACCTCAAACTGGTCCACAAAATTCTGCGTGGGAGCGTAATGTGCTCCATTACTTCCAGTAAAGGAAATTGGAAATTGATTTCTTTCAAACCAATTGATGGAACCATACCTGCGCTTAAATATAATTTCCCGGTTGGTAGCGTTGGCAGAGCTAAACAGTGCTGCATAATTAGTATGCAAGAAAGAGTTTAATGTTAATACTTCATGGGCAGCAGCTGCTGCTTCAGCCCATGTGGTTGTAGTTCCTGCCTCTTTGAACAACGGACTGGCCGCAAACAACAATGTACGAGCTCTTAAAGCCTTAATAGCAACATGGGTCACTCGCCCGTCCTGGTACCACGAGTTTTGCGTAACGTTTAATGGTACTATTTCAGCGGCCCTGTCACAAAGCTCTACGATGTACTTGACGCAATCGTCCAAAGAATTCCGCTCAATGTTACTCCACAGGTCTTTATCCTCATAATCTATCGGATGCTCAAGAATAGGAACTCCGCCATAGCGCTTTATTAATTCAAAATAAAAATAGGCCTTTAGAAAAAGTACTTCACCCTCCATCAACTCCACATTCAATTTTGCATTGAAATAGGCCGATGAATCCGTCTCTGTACTATTGGCTTTAATATGCTCTAGGTCAACTTCCCCATGGTTTTCAAGGTAAAGATTGGCCTGGTAGATGCCTCTGAAATTATCCGACCACCTGTAATCGGGCTGCATAAACTGATTCCATGCTCCGTTGTTAAACAATTGTGAAGCACTGCCTTCATGAGTTGATTCGGCCACATCTGTAGCAGCTTCAAGCATCATGGTGTTCAGTCCGTCCGGAAGGTAGTTATAAACACCCCATACCACCCCCTGAACATACGAATACCGGGTATACAATTCTTCTACTGACACATCTGCCTCAATATCCTTGATATCCAGATAATCCTCTGTACATGCAGTCAACCAAACACTTGTAAAGGCCAACAGCAGCAAATATATTAGTTTTTTCATTCCTTAATTTTTTAATGATTAAAAGTGCACTTTGAGTCCCAGACTGTATGCTTTCACCAAAGGGTATCCCATGGATAACCTTTCGGCCTCGAGACCATCAATTTTATCCCAAATAAACAGGTTCGTTCCATTAACAAACACGCGCATTTTTTCAATGGCGCCCAGTCGGGTTGTATACCCCAATTCTAAACTCCTGACTTTGATAAAACTTCCATCCCGCATATAAAAATCGGTGTTTTGATGGTTGTTCAGATTATTCTGGGTGGTTAGTCTGGGACTTGTAGCGCTTGATGCCGTCTCAGGCGTCCATGGATTGCTCGAAAATGCTGTTACATTATTGTTGTTGACAAAAGGAATGGTGTAACTAAAAGGCAGCAATACTGTCCGATTGGTGACGCCTTCAACAAAGGCGTCAAAATCAAAACCTTTGTAAGCAAAACCCAAGTTTAACCCGCCGGTTATTTCCGGCATATTGGAATAATCAATGGGCACTCGGTCATAACTGTTGATAATGCCATCATTGTTCATGTCTTTGAACTTCATATCGCCAGGCTGGGCATTGGCAAAGGTTGACACCACTACTCCTTCTCGCAAAAAGCCATTTTGGTCAAAATCATCCACCTCATAAAAGCCATCACTTATTAACCCCCGCATTTGATTGATTCTGTAGCCCTCCTCATAAAGCCAATCGTGGGGTTGAATAGACTCAGATCTCTTTGTAATTTCATTGCGGGCAAAAGAGAACATCCCTTTGATATAATAATTAAAGGCGCCATCGCTTTTATCATATCCCAAAACGGCCTCAAATCCCCTGTTCACAACTTCACCAGTATTGCGAGGAGCTAAGCGGTAACCGGTAAAAGCCGGTATATCACTGGTGGCATCCTCAATAATATGGCTACGCTTTTCTGTGAACAGATCAATTTGAGCGAAGACATTACCCAACAAGCGGACATCCATACCCAAATTCAAGGTAGACTTTCGTTCCCAGGTAAAGTCTAAATTTGGAATGGCCCCTTCGCGTCGGCCTGTATGCCATGCGTTTGTATTTGTAAACCGCCACCCTCCATTGGTCGTAGCCCATTGTTCATATAAGAATCTGTTGTTCGGAGTAGTATTTCCTACAATACCATAGGATGTCCTTAGTTTTAAATAGTCGATTACCGGACTATCATCCATAAACGACTCATTAGACATGACCCACGCTAAACCTACCGCAGGAAACAAACCATACCTTTTAGACGCTTCAAAATCAGCAGAACCATGATAACTCGCTGACAGGTCGGCGATGTACTTCTGATCATAATCATAAGTGGTACTAAAAGAAATACCCTGATCCCTTATCTGATAAATAAGGCCATTATGGGAATAGTTTTGGCGTTTGGCCAATAAAAGACCTGTAAAGCTGTGTTTCCCAAATGCACGGTCATAGTTGAAACCTACTTGGGAAGTCCTTCTGTTCCAGTGGTTCGACAAGCCATCATTAATGGCATCACTGATGCTACCCATTTCTGAGTAGGTATAATTACCTTCCAGGTCAAGAATCGGCTGATCAAGGTCATTCTTAAGCAGTTCGTACGATAAACCGGAGAAACGCTTCTGACTATAACCGATATACTGGTTGCTGAATGAAATAGCCCCTATAAAGTTTAAGCCTGGGACAAGATTATCCAGTTTTTGCTCAAAACTCAAATTGGTCTGAATGTTTCTGGTATGTGAACTCCAAATTCCTCCTGTTTGCAGCAACATTACCGGATTGAAATCATAAATTGAGCTGTTGCCCCAGGAACCATCCGGATTTTTCACAGAAAATGCCGAAGCAGGAATGCCCATTAGGTTATTGAACAAAGAACCAGCCGTAAAACCTGCAGGTGTATTCTTATCTTCAATGCTTCCCATGATCTGGGTACTCACCGTCAAATTTTTGGTGATATCCAAATCCACATTTCCTCTCAAGTTAAATTTGGTGTATTCAGCATTGGTTCCAAAATCACTGTCAATGGCATCGGCATCTTTATAGTTACCCGAAAAATCCGTATAGTTCATGGACACAAAGTACTTGGCTTGTTCGCCTCCTCCTCTGAAAGACAAATTGTAATCCTGGATTATAGAAAGTGGTTTTAGTACCTCATCGTACCAATCTACATTTGGATGGGCAGCATCTCCTTCTCCCAAATAAAGTTCGGGGTTGGCATACCGAATAGTGAGGCCATCGTTCTGTCTGGCTTGATTGTGCATCATAGTGTAGTTATAGGCATCCATTACCGTTGGAAGCTCTACAATGCTCTGTACACCATAACGGGCGTTAGCTGTGATTTGAGTCTTTTCACGCAGGTGACCTCTTTTGCTTTGAATAATTAAAGCACCAACACCCCCATCTAGTCCGTAAATCGCCAGTGCAGCAGCATCCCGTAAATAGGTTACGGATTCTATCTCATTCGCCGACAAAGATGCCACAATGGCCATATTAACTTTAAAGCCATCCAGGACAATTAAAAGATCATTGGCCCCCACATTCCAACTGCTAAGACCGCGTCCAACAATAACAGGACTGTCGTATCCGGGCTCACCCGAACCTGACATCACCGTAAGTCCGGGAATTCGCCCCTGCAAAGTATTCCATAGATTACCAACAGCCATTCGTTGCAATTCTTCGCCCGAAATGGTATAGGTGGAACCTGTTGATCTCCATTCACGCTCAGAACGAATCCCTTGATTGATTTGTTTGCTTGGTAAATTAGAAATGGTATCAACCCTAAACAAACCTGCCGAACTAACAGTGTTCTGTGCATGGACATTCATTAAATTGCTAAAAACCAATAGCAATATGAATACGATTATATGCTTGTTTCTCATTTTTACTACAGTTAAATATTACAGATTGCTACTACCATCCAGGATTTTGGCCATCCCAATCATTTCCTCCACCCAAATAATCCATACTTATTTCCGAATTGGGAAATGGTACATAATAATACTTCATGGGGAAACTACGGTTCATATACAATGAGATATACCATGAGCGCAATAATTCATTATTATCTCCTCTTTTAGCCCTTGTTTTTATCCCGTGAAATTGCTTATTAAGGGTTTCACGTGCCGTAAGCCAGCGCAACAAGTCATTGTACCGGTGATTCTCAAACGCCAGTTCAACCGTCCTTTCGTTCTGTATAGCTTCTCTTAAGGTCTCCTTTGTCAATCCTGTTTTATCCGGCATGCCGGCACGTCTACGTGTCATATTCAATGCATCATAAACCGCTTGAGAGGGACCAGAAAATTCATTCAGCGCTTCGGCATAACTCAGGTAAAACTCCGCCAACCTAAAAACAGGCCACGCAAGATGCTGTGTATCACCACCTTCAATTCGGCCACAATACTTATAAGTTTCCATAGCAAATCCTAAAGAAGCCTGATCATTGTGGTTCAGTTTACCAGCTTGAAAACCATCACCTGCATCAAAATATTCCAGTCGGCCCACATTCGAGTTATAGATCTTACCATCGTAAGCAATACTCTGATAAAAACGAGGATCAAGATCCAGATCTTCCAAATAAGTTGGTAAATCGTCCCCTGTATCCGTCACATCTAATGTCCATTTGCTGCCGTCTCTTTTTTCATAAAGGGTGGCAAACTCTATGGGTGTATGGTTCATTATCCCCCATGGATTACCAGGTTCCAGAATTGCTGAATAGGCTTTTGACAAAGCAAAAAGACCTCTGACGGTGCCACCTGACCAGTCGCCCCTCATTGCTCTTGCAGTGTTTATCAAAATCATTTCATTGTTCTCATAAGGTGAGTTCCACACGTATTCATAATCACCTAAAGCGCTAAGGACGTCACCAGTAGTTTCAACTTTGCCAGTATTGTGTAAGGCTACACCTGCTTCGGAGGCCAGTGAAAGCACATCTTGTGCGGCATCCGCAGCAAGCTTCCACCTGTTGGCATCGTAAGTAGGGTAGCAAACCACTGAATCCCTGTCTGAACCAAACCTGGCTCCCATCACATCATTGGCCATATCGGGAGGTGTATTGTACAACGGACTTGCAGCGTACAGCAACACCCTCGCTTTTAAGGCTTTAGCTGCAAGCGATGTCACTTTGCCATACTCAGCAGGGCTACGGGTGGATGGCATTAGCACAGCCGCCTCATCGCACCACCTCACGATGGCATTTACAACCGACTCAATTGAACGGCGTGGTAACTTCACCTCACCTTCACCTAAAATTTCCGTCACAATAGGCACACCACCATAATAACGGAACAGCTCAAAATGCTGCCATGCTCGCAAAAACAAGGCCTGCCCTTTAACATCATCAATCCAACCTGGTTGAGCATCTGTTACCATATCTATATTCTTAAGCACCAGATTAGCTCTGCGAATGCCTCTGTAATGCCCGCCAAACCCATGAAGATCATTGTTGTTGGAAGCAGTCATTGTTCCTTGATAATAGGAACCGTTACTATTTATGGCGGCACAAATCCAATAAGTGTTGTCAGTAATAAAGACCTGATCGGTCAGTAAATCCTGTCGTCCAGCCGACGCATATGCAGTTGAGACGTAATAACCTCTTAGGCAATCCTGATACATTCTAGCGACGGCATACTGCGCTTGATTCTGAGTCGTGAATATAGTATCTGTTGTGACAGCTCCCCCCGCTGGTTTCTCTAAAAATTCATCGGTGCAACCAGGCAAAAAAATGCCCAGATACAAGCTCATTATTAGAAGATATTTAATAGCTATTGTTTTCATTTTTTTAATTTTTAGTCATTCCCGTTATGCTTGTTAAAAACCCACCTTTAACCCAATATTATAGACTCTGGTAATTGGATAACCAACATACCCCATGTTTTCGGGGTCTCCCCATATTTTGTTAGGTGCCCAGGTTAGAAGATTTGAACCATTAATATATACTCGGGCAGATTCCAGGCCAACACGGCTCAAGACCCTTTTCGGCAAAGAATAACCAACCTCAAGGTTTTTCAATCTTAAGTACGAAGCATCTTTGAGAAAGAATGTGTTACGAATGACATTTGAATTATATCCGGCAATAGGAAATTCAATCCTTTCCCCTGCTTTAAAACGCTCTTCAGTAAATCGGTATCTGTCCACCTCCTGTAAACCATAGTTAACCGCAAAATGCTTGCTTTCGGCAGTCTGCACAAAGCGCTCTACCCCCTCAACACCTTGAAATAAAACAGAAAAATCAAAGCCTTTGAAATCAAAGCCCATGGAAACGCCATAAGTGAATTCTGGAATATTTGTTTTACCGGTACGGACATAATCCCGATCATCAATTACACCATCTTCATTGATATCTAGAAGCCTGATTTCACCAGGTTGGACAGGTGCACCACCGTAACCAAGATCTTTTTGATAGACAGGAAGTCCATCGCTATTAGTGTAGGGGTTTCCATCGCTATTCAGAGCCAATACAGGGTTGGCTAGAATTGGATTTCCATTGCCGTCTAATTCATATAGATCAGACCAGGAAGTGTACAAGCCATCATCAATCAGATATGCCCCTTGATTAATTGGTCGACCTGTTCTCGCTTGATATTCAAGGCCTGGGGTTATGGCTTCATCCATAAAAACAACTTTATTCTTATTGGTTGAAGCATTACCTTTTATCCAATAATTAAAGGTTCTTATTTTATCTCGCCAATGAAATTCAATTTCATTTCCCCAATTCTTTACCTCGCCCAAATTGTATGGCGGCAAGGAGGCCTGAACTATCCCGGGAACGGTTCCTCTGTACGAAAGGATGTCAACCCGGTGTTCATTAAAATAATCATAGGTAAGCGACAAACGATTACCCCAAATCCGAGTTTCAAATCCTATATTTGATTTGGTGGCAGTTTCCCAAGTCAGGTTGGGATTCCCCAATGTGCCTTCAACAGCACCCTGAACCCAGCTGCGGTTATTTAGGTCACCAAAATTATAACCTCCACTGTATTCCCATACATCTGGTAAATAAAGGAAACGCTGAGATACTTTATCAACAATAATATTGTCATTACCAACCTTTCCCATCGACCCTCTCACTTTCAAATAGCTCAGCACGTTATTTTGCGGGTAAAAAGCTTCATTTGAAATAATCCAACCGAGTGAGTAGGCAGGTAAAAAACCAAAACGTTTTCCTTCTGCGAAATTCTCAGAACCATTGTACCCCATATTGTATTCGGCCAAATACTTGCCAGCATAGGCATATGTGATACGTCCTACAAGCCCCACATAAGCATGAGGCAAATTATATTCCAATTCAGGGTCATGCTTTTTCTCAATATTTACCAAGGTCAAGGCTCCTAGGTCGTGATGACCAAATTCTCTGCTATAATTGAAAGATGCTTCAGAATAAATCTTCCGCCATTTTCTATGGTACCAATCTGAAAAGTAAGCAGGCGTATCTTCTTCGTTCATTTTTTCAAGTATCGGATCCAGCTGATCACCATTAGGATTGGGCGACATGCGGTATAACATTGGGGTATAGTTACCACCCCCTGATCTACTTGCAAAATAACTGTCATAGGCCACTCTGGCATTAATTGAAAGTCCCTGTGTAATGAAATCCAGCTTATGACTCAATTTAATAGAGGAGTTAAGCGTGCTACCATTGGTTACATTGAAATTATTATTGGCCATCTCATACATCACATTGTTGGCGACATTGGTAGCGTCGTTTCTTACAACAAACTTCCCATCTATCATTCCTGGGGTTGTAACCGGATTGGCCCACATAATGCGTTTAACCCACAAGTGCTCATCACCGGTCATCCCACTCACCGTCTGGAATTGGGTACCTATATCTACAGAAATTCTAAAATCCTTCGTTACATCAAAGTCAAAATTCCCTCTGACATTATAGCGCTTCTTAGAATATTGCATATCATCCGGAAAAGGCAGATAATCAGTTTCCAACAATCCTCCTTGATCCAGGTGACCTAATGAAATAAAATACTTAACGCTGTTCGTTCCTCCGGTAATATTCAGATTATACTGGCTTTGACGGGAAAAACGCTTAAAAATCATGCTCTGCCAATCCGTATCCGGATAAAGATATGGGCTATAATAAGGGTTCGTCGATCCATCATCAAGCCGGGGCGTATTTGCATTTTTAAAGTAACGCAACTCATCTTCGGTAAATTTCGGACCTGTTGTCTCATTGAACCAATTAGCTTCCCTGTTGGTCACGAACTGATCCCAGCTAAGGCCGGGATCATTGGCATGGTTGTTCCAATACTGCTGATAAGCTTGCTCATTCTTTAAACTTGCCCATTCATAAGCGCCCAAAAATTCAGGCATCTGTGTAAACTGCGAAAATGCTGTTTGAGCCGACAAACTCACTTTAGGAGCACCAACAACTCCTCTTTTGGTAGTAATAAGGATAACCCCATTGGCACCACGTACTCCAAAAACTGCAGTTGCAGAAGCATCTTTCAATATACTTATGTTTTCAATATCATTGGGATCTATATCATTATAACTTTCCCTTTCAACCCCGTCAACCATAATCAAGGGGCTGGAATTACCTGTATAAGTCCCAACACCTCTCACGTACAAATCAGCCATATCCTCTCCTGGTTTTCCAGTTGTTTGTACGGAAGTTAGACCAGAGAGTCTTCCGGCAAGAGAGTTACTGATGTTGGCAGTGGGTGATTGTGTCAACTCTCTGGCATTAATAGTAGAAATGGCTCCTGTAACGGACTCCTTCTTTTGACTGCCATAGCCTACTACAATTACTTCTCCCACATTTATCATTTCGTCAACTAAGACAACATCAATCCTCAGTCGGTTGTTTATCTCAACCTCCTCTGTCCGCATGCCTATAAAAGAATAAACCAATACACCGTTGCCAGGAGCAATAATGGAATACGCTCCATCACTATTGGTAATAACTCCTCGGGTAGTTCCCTTAATAGAAACTGAAGCACCCGGCAGAACATCCCCAAAAGTCGCATCTCTAACAGTTCCGGAGATTGTTACTTCCTGCCCTAAGGCAACTTCTAATGGAAAAACCAGGCAGCACAGCAGAAACACCCTCCATAGCCAATTGCCTTTTAACAAATTCTTTTTTTTCATTTTAATGAATGTTTAATTTTTGCCTATTTCTTATAATACTCTTCCTCTGTTTTTGAGCTCAATGGATAACACGAACACTCACTTCTCCTTTAACAACACAACGCCTTTGTAAACAACAATTAATTAATAAAGCTTAAAATTAGATTATTGACGTTAATGCGGCTTACACTCTGTTCCCAAACAATTATAAAATAGTCTTACTCGCTCATAATTAACGCATTAGAGTTTGGCCTAAAACCCTCAAAAGCGCAAAAAAATTGAAGATGTGAAAAACTAGTCTATTCCTGGCTTATCAACATACGGAGGATTTTATACTTCTTACGGAGGATTTTATAAACGCTATACTCTCTGCAGGTCTAACTTTGTTAATGTTTAAAAGTTGAGGTTAAACAACGTTGACTGGCCTTCTTTAAACATTATGAAACACTTTTTATTTAACTAAAAAAACATGTCATGAAAAGAAATTTACTAGTTATCGGCTTTATGCTTGCTTTTACAGCGATTAATGTAAGCGGCCAATTTTTTGGTGTTTATACAGAGGATGCTATTATTACAGAAGGATTAGTACTGTCGATTGACAATTCAGATCCACTGCGCACCGGCTATTTTACAACAGATGATGTTATTCTGGAAGAATTGGTGGATGCAGAAGCCTATGAGGGATCAAGCGCATTCAAGTGTTCACACAATCCTGAGAAAAACCTTTTACTAATGAGTATTCGTCCAAATGAGGCAGTGGATTTGAGTGCCTTTGAAAATGGTTATTTAAATTTCGCCATGAAAACCGCAGACATGTATGAATTCAGGATTAGACTGCAAACAGCAAATGGATTTGTAACCTTTACTTCAGACTATGAAACCGACTATGGCTTTGTAAGGGATGGTGAATGGCACATGGTAAGTGTCCCTATACAGGACTTTTTGGCCGCTGACCCTTCGATTAACTTGACCAACATTAACACCCTATTTACACTTCGTTCATGGTCAGGAGGGGCTCCGGTAGGCTGGGAAATCGCCTTTGATCACATGCATTTTTCAGTGGATGCTCCCACAAGTATTAAGGACACAGACAAAATAGCAGCGCCATCGATCTTCTCAAACGCTGAAGGATCTTCCATCACCATAGCAGGCGTTAACAGGATAGATGCCGTTGAGATTTACAACATCTCCGGAAATCTTGTTAAGGAACTGACCAGCCCGGGCAATATTATCAACATTGCCGATCTCAGCGCCGGGGTATACATCCTTAAAATCAATGCCAATAATACCGCATCGAGCTACAAGTTTATTAAAAAGTAACGGCACAACACCAAATATTTATGGAGGAGCTGTCCGCAAGGCAGCTCCTTTTTTTTTGTCTACTAGCATTTTTCTAAAAAATCAAAGGCATTCAATTCACTAAACTTCCAAATGAATCCTGTTCCATTTGTGAGTCAATAAACCTATACTCTGGACTAAATCAAAAGCGAAAAGGACTAAAATATAAGTATTACCAAGGTTTAGTAAGTAATTTCGAATTGTGAGAAATTTAAGCGCAACTATATATATTAACCAAAATGTGTAAGAATATGATGAAGCTATCAAAGTGGGTATTGTTCTTTTGCTTTCTGGTTTTATCTACGGCGATGGCCTGTTCAGATGAAACAGAAAAACCAAAGGATAATAATGGAGAGGAAGATGATCCTCCAACCAGCGAATTACAGGGATTTCTCCATGCAAAAAGCAAGTTGATTTTTGATGGTAACGACGAGGAAATCCATCTTAGAGGTGTAGGCCTTGGAGGCTGGATGGTACTGGAAGGTTATATGTTGGGAACCCACGGTGCTCAGCATAAAATTCGTGAATATCTGGAAAGCTTGGCTGGAAAAGCGGCTGTTGACAAGTTCTTTGAGGACTGGCTGGATAATTTCGTGAAAGAAGCAGATATCAAACTCATTGCCGATTGGGGCTATAATTCCATTCGATTGCCTATGCACTATGAGCTGTTTTTCGATGAAAACGGACAATGGATTGAGGAAGGAAGCAAAGGACTGATGATGACCGACGAGTTGCTAGAGTGGTGCGCCAAGCATAAACTGTACTTAATTCTTGACTTGCATGCAGCTCCTGGCGGGCAAGGCAACATTCAGGACATTAGTGACCGAAGAGACGGCGAATCCCTTTGGGAGGATGTCAAATATCAGGATATGACCGTGGTATTTTGGCGAAAAATCGCTGAACGCTATGCCGAAGAAAAATGGATAGGAGGTTATGATCTTTTGAACGAACCCAATTATGATTTCGAAAATACAGGGCACGACAAAGGCTGTACTAACAGGCACAACACTCCCATGCTTAAACTTTATGAGCGAATCATTGATGCCATACGCGAGGTTGACCCAAACCATTTAATCATCATTGAAGGTAACTGTATGGGTAGTAATTACAGGGGTCTGGAATCGTTGGCAACCTACGATCCCAAAAGAAATCTGGCCTTTAGCTTCCACCATTACTGGATACCTAATGATCAAGCAGGGATTCAAAGTATGCTCAACCTTAGGAACACGCTGAACGTTCCGCTTTGGAGAGGCGAAATTGGAGAAAACTCTAACGCATGGTTCACAGACATGGCCAAGCTAATGCTGGACCACCGGATTGGCTGGGCCAACTGGCCCTGGAAAAAAATCAACACACTGGATGGACCAATAATAATGGAACCAATACCGGAATGGAACAAAGTAAGAGCCTATAGATCTAACTCATCTAATCCCAGGCCAACAGCATTTGAAACCCGTGTGGCAATGGAAAAGCTAATTGTAGGCCTTGATCTTAGCAATTGCCGTCTTATGCATGATGTATCTTATGCTTATATCAACTCCCCAATGGGTGAAGGCCCCAGGCCATTTAAACAACATACTGTTCCTGGAAGAATTCATTTCACCGACTATGACTATGGGCAATACATGGAGACATGGTATGACACAGACTACCAAAACATATCGGGCCAATCAACTAATCACTGGAATATAGGTGGAATGTACCGGAATGACGGGATAGATATTTGGACAGCCCATTCTGATAACTCTCCAGAATCAAATGGCTACTTTATTGGCGCCATTGAAGAAGGCGAATGGATGAAGTACACTATGACCACAGTAATACCTGACACATACCGCGTTCTAGTCCGATTCAGAAGCAACATTGAAACTGGTAAAATTGCTTTGTATTTAGATGGTGTGAAAGTTCATAATATTGTTTTACCCAATACTGGAAATGCATGGACAACTGTTGAATTTGGCTCATTGAATATCAGTAATCAAAAAGAATTGAAGGTACTATTTGAAAGCGGCGGTTTTGACGTAGCCTTTGTTGAGTTTAAAAAATAATCATTTCTGTTCTGTTTGATTAGGGAGGCCTTAGGGCCTCCCTTTTTTTGTGCTAATCACAAACAACAAATAACAAATAACCAATAAATCACCTAGGCAACCTGGCAAGCATGGAGTACAAGGATTAAATAATGGATCTAGGACTAAATTGTAAATAAATGAGAAAATTCTGTAAGAATTGTATATGCCCTGCTTCCTATTTTTACAACGATAGGTCATAAAATCAAAACTAAATTCAAAAAAATGAAAAAATCAGACTTAAATGATGGTAAAGACTTTCAAATGAATGCTGGAGGAATCACTCTTCCGGATTTCGAAAATGGGCCCCTTAGGAATAGCACGTCCGGATTATATGAAATCCTTAAAAAAAGTTGGGCAAAAATTGTGCTTGCGGTCCTGTTTATTACCAACTTAGGCGCAGGTGTTGCAATGTCGCAAACACCTCCCCCACTAAAAACCTTAAGTGCCGATGGTAAGATGATTGTAACCTCCGACAACGAGGAAGTCATAATGCGCGGGGTGAATCTGGGCCAATGGCTGGTAATGGAAGGGTTTATGTCAGGAACTAACGGGAATATGAGCCAAGTAGACATGAAACGTAAGTTGTACGATTCAGGAATGTTGCGCTCACAAATTGAAAATTACTTTAAGCAATGGCGTGATAATTTCATTACCAAAAAGGACATAGATTTCATTGCCTCGAAAGGATTCAACTGTGTACGCCTGCCGTTGCATTACGACCTATTTTTAACAAGCGCTCAACGTCAAATACGACATGATGTAGTTTATGCAGGATCGGACAAAGATGCAAAATACACCACCTACAAAAACAATCTCCAAGATTGGGTTAACAACAACACTTTGGCGGTTGATAACAATCTAGACGGTTTCCAAATTATTGATAATTTAGTAAGCTGGTGTAAGGCCAACGGCATTTACATAATTTTGGACATGCATGTGGTGCCCGGCACCGCTGGGGACAAGCCCAACATCACGGACCAATTACACAAAGCTTTGGATTTTTTCGAGGATTCGAAAAACAGGATGGCCCTTTATCGAATTTGGGATAAAATATCGGAAAGATACAAGGATGAAAGTACCATTTGTTTGTACGACCTTATTAACGAGCCACATAAATTGAATGAAACACAAATGGGGCGCCTGAGGAATACCTATAATCAAATAATCAATGATATTCGCGGCAATGGTGACAACACCCTCATTTGTATTCAGGGAACGGAATTGGGAAACCATTACAAGCTCGGAAACCATTCCTTATTCCCAGGTGATTTCGACAATGCCACCAACCTTGTTTATAACATTCACCGATATCGCTTACCAAACAACACATGGGAGCCAAATAAATGGGGTCATCATCATCACACCGCCTACTTTGCGGATGCCATAGCTTTCCAAAACACTCATAATGTACCAATGTTTGTGGGTGAAACTGGGCTGGACAACAACTATGACAGTTTGGCCGCCAATTTTGACATTATGGATAGTTTAAAATTCGGTTGGACATTGTGGACCTTTAAACACCATATGGACGGTGACAAAAACATGTGCCTTATGGATATCCCTGGACCTAGTCCATGGCAAGATAATGGTGCAAATTTGACCCATTGGTCTAACGGCGAATTAATTAACGCCATTAAATTTGACAATTGCATTCCCAACCCAGTACCTGAATTTTGGAAGGCCATTGCCCCCAGGTACCCCTTAGTGCATGGAAACACTTATCGAATTATAAATTACAATAGCGGTAAGGCCCTTGATGTTGCAGACCCATTTATGCATAACGGCAACAATGTGCATCAGTGGACTTATCAACGCAAACCAAACCAACATTGGATAGCAACCTATAACAATGGCTGGACGCTAACAAATGAACGAAGCGCAAGGGTGCTTTCAATTGAAGGAGACTCTAATAATAACGGCGCAAACGCCCATCAATGGACGCACTACAGTAGCAATAATTACCAAAAATGGAGGATTGAGTGGACAGACGGTCATGCCTATAAAATGGAAAACAAAGGAAGTAATAAGTTATTGGAAGTCGATAACTCCTCCACTGCCAATGGCGCCAATGTTCAGCAATGGGGTACCAGTTTTATTAACAGCAGGAAATGGATTTTTGTGCCGGTTTTTGAGACTTCTTTAAAGTCGACCACACTAAACGACTTTAGCGAAGTTGTCCCGGTCCAGAATGATGTTATTATATATCCTACCCTAGTATCAGGCCTACTAAATATCGACGGGACTACAAATTATTCAACCCTTAGGGTGCTAAATTCAGCGGGACAGTTGGTTAAAACCATAGCTCTAGACAACCAATCAAACCTGAGCGTAAATATGGGTGCATTCGCCCCGGGTTTATACTATATGGAATTATCTGGAAATAATGGTGTTGTGACAAGGAAAGTGATAAAAAAATAATTGCGACTCAAACAAACAGGCAGCTGCTCCTTTATTGGGACAGCTGCCTATTCATTTGTATTCCACTCTATTAATCGTATTGACTTTATTTATCCTGAACAGACTTATACCTAATAAGCGCCTCAACAAAGTAATAGTCGGCATAAGTTAATGGAACATCCACTTCACTGTTCACCGGTAAATGACCAACACTGTGTTTGAGAATGAAATTTCCATTGGTACCAGGTTCAGCCAAATAAGTATCCGAAGACAAGGTTTGCAACTGAATTTTGGCCACCTCAAAAAACATCTGGCCGTCTTCAACCTCCTCCATCTGACTCAGCTCAATTAATGCAGATGCCATTATAGCCGCCGCTGAGGCATCCCGTAATGCTTCCGGAATGTCTTCAGCCAATAAGTCCCAGTAGGGAATATAATCGTCAGTCATGTTAGGATGATCAATCAGCATCTTGGCAATGCCAATCGCTTGGTTGAGGTAACGGCTTAAACCTGTTTCACGATACATCATGGTGTACCCGTATAAACCCCATGCCTGGCCCCTTGACCATATGGACTCGTCAAATGCTCCCTGGGCTGTTACCTTAAATTCTGCCAATCCACTTACCGTATCGTACGAAACTACGTGATAAGAAGAATAATCTGATCTGAAGTGATTTTCAAGGGTTTTATCAGCATGAGAAACGGCCACCTTATAATAGGTAGAGTCCTTGGTTTCATGGAAGGCCCACATTAATAACTCCAGATTCATCATGTTGTCAATAATCACAGGGTATTGCCATGATTTCCGGTGCTTGTCCCACGACCGAATCAGACCAATTTCGGGATTATAGCGCTCTAAAGCGCTATTCGCAGAGATTAACAACACTTCCTTATAATCACTCCGGTCTGTTAGTCTGTAACCATTACCAAAGCTACAATACATCTGAAATCCAATATCATGATCATAGGTGTTGAACTTTTCATTTTCAACGCGCATCGAATACTTATCAGCCAGATTTTTAATACTATCATCTTCAAAATATTCGTACAAATACCATAAAACACCCGGATAAAATCCGCTGCACCACCATGTTGATGGCGAGGTAATGATCTCTTCTTCAGCTGCATTATAAGATCTGGGCAATCGATCTTCTTGGGAGTGCAGATAACTGTCCATTTGAATCACTTGTTGCTTAGCAATGGCCATTACCTTCTCTAAGGGAACATCATTGCCCTGACTTTTTTCCTGGCAACTGGCAAGGATGATAACAGCCAATAAAAGTGTGGTTAATCGTTTCATAATTATATTTTTGATGTAAGTTGTTTATTGAATGACAAATTCACCCTGTAAACCAGAGACACTGCTTGTCCCAACCATTAAATTAAAATGCCCTGCTTCTACTGCCCACTTATTTTCTATTCCCCAAAAAGCCAATTCAGAAACCGGGACTCCAATGCTTACTTTTCGAACTTCCCCCGGCACTAACTCAACCCGTTTGAAACTCTTTAATTCTTTCACTGGTCGGTTAATGGAGGCCGATTTTTGGTTAATGTACACTTGCACCACCTCCACACCGGTATAATCCCCCACATTGCTTAAATCAAAACTCAGTTTTAAAGTGTCTGTTTTGGACAGCTCCGAGTAATCCAGCGATAAATCACTATAAGAAAACTCTGTATAAGAAAGTCCAAAACCAAAAGGGAACAAGGGACCAAAACCTGCGTCTAAGTAATAGGATGAATTGCCAAGAGAGGATTGTCGGGCCTCTAAGGGAATATTGTCTAACAAGACTTCATTGCCCCTGGCAGGCCTGCCTGTCCGGTTATGGTTGTAATAGATTGGAATTTGTCCCACCATTTTTGGAAAAGTAACAGGCAACTTGCCCGATGGCGTTACTTCTCCAAACAACACATTGGCAATGGCTGGCCCACCCATTGTTCCGGGGTGCCAGGCATAAATCATGGCGTCCGAAAGTTCTACTTCCTGTTCGATGGTCAAAGGTCTTCCTGCCATAATCACGGTTACCACAGGCTTTCCTGTTTGCTTGAGCGCTTTAAGCAATTCCGTTTGGGCGCCTTGCAGGCTAATATCGGCAAGGGAGTGAGCCTCACCGGACAGTATGGATTCCTCACCGGCAAAAAACACCACAACATCAGCTTTCTGCGCCGCAGCCACAGCCCTGCTAAAGCCTGATTGATCTTTATCTCTGCTGAATTTCAGGCCAGGCTCATATATCACACGCATTTTGTCACCATACTCTTCCTGGATGGACATTAAAGGGGTAACGGTGTGCTCCTTTTCTCCGTCAAAGACCCAGGTACCCATCTGGTCGTGCGGTGCATCGGCCATAGGGCCGATTATGGCAATACTTCTTATATCCTTGGACAATGGAAGTAGCTGGTTGGCATTTTTGAGCAGGACTAAAGACTCCTCAGCCGCTTTTTGTGCCATATGCAAGTGTTGCTCACTATAGGCTACTGATGGCTGGTCAACGGCTATGTAGGGGTTGTCGAACAAGCCCAAACGAAATTTCATTCTTAAGATATTTCTGACGGCATTGTCAATGGTTCCTATACTGACTTTCCCCTCTTCAACCAAGGCCTCTAAATGTTTAACATAGGTTTCAGAGACCATTTCCATATCCAGGCCTGCATTGACCGCTTGCATAGCAGCTTCCTTATTGTCGGCACTAAACCCATGCTTAACCATTTCACTTACAGAGGCCCAATCAGATACTACAACCCCATCAAAACCCCATTCATCCCGCAGAATATCGGTCAACAATTCTTTGTTGCCAGAGGCCGGGATGCCGTCATTGTCATTGAATGAAGTCATAATGGAGGCACAGCCGGCTGCAATGGACGCTTCAAAAGGAGGAAAATAAACATTGCGCATCTGCCTCGGGGGAATATACGTCGAATTATAATCCCTGCCACCTTCTGCTGCACCGTAACCAATAAAATGCTTGGCGCAAGCTGCCATGGCAGTTGACTGCGTCAGGTCTTCACCCTGAAAACCTTCTATCATGGCAACTGACATCAAAGATGTCAGGTACACATCCTCTCCAAAACTCTCGGCCATTCTTCCCCAGCGAGGATCTCTGGAAACATCCATCATAGGAGCAAAAGTCCATCTGATGCCATCTTCCGTAGCCTCAATAGCAGCCACCCTGCTACCTGCTTTTACAAGCTCAGGGTTAAACGATGCTGCCTGTCCCAGTGGTATTGGAAAAATAGTCCTATAACCATGAATAACATCGCGGGCTATAAGCAAGGGAATGCCCAAACGACTTTCCTCTACCGAGATTTTCTGTATTTTATTTATCAGCTCCGGTTGCTCAATGTTAAGGATGGATCCTACCTCTCCTTTTCTTATCCTTTCAAAAAAGGCTTCATCAGTGGTGCGGCCATTCAGTTGATTCATTTGCCCCACTTTTTCAGAAAAAGTCATTTCTGAAATCAGCGCATCTATCTTTGATTCTATACTCTCATTAGCCTCTGGCTGTTGACATCCCATTAGAAAACTCAACCCTAGACCCAGAAAAACCCATCTACTTCCTCTCATGGTAATATATTTTGTTTTAATTCAAAGCTTTATTCAGGTAATTAATCCGCAAAATCAGTTTTCTTCTGATCGTAGTATTTTTTCAATATGTGAAACGCCTTCTTTTTGTTACCTGTTTCAGAAATCAAGCCCTTACGGTTCCAGCCTTCCTGCACATCAGGCAGCAAACGGCGGGGAGATCTAAAATCTGTCAAAATCCACGGTGTAACGCCTCTCAATTGTGGTATCTTATCGATCATTTTGAGCGTTTCTTCATACAAATACTCCTGATACTCTTCCGTCCAAATATCCTCCCTGGTTCCATGCAACCCTTGTAGAGCACCTGCGCCAAATTCAGAAACAATAACTGGTTTGTTGTAATTGATTTCAAACACCACATCTTTCAGTCGGTCATTAGAACTTGAATACCAGCCGAGGTACTGATTAAAACTAATGACGTCAACATACTCCTGCAAGGGATCTTCAATGGCCTGAACATTTCTGGCACCAGGTTTGGCGTGCCTTTCCAGGGCAGCACTGATCAATCTGACCGGATCAACTGCCTTAGTGGCATCAATCATATTTTTCAAAAATGCTGTGCGTACTTCAGATACGGGTGTTTCATTGGCCATGGACCAAATAATTACAGAGGCCCTGTTTTTATCCCGCGTGATCATTTCCATCAATTGGATCTCTGCATTTTTATAGGTGTCGGGATTCTCCCACTGAATGGTCCAATAAACGGGCACTTCCGACCATACCATGAGCCCCAACTCATCAGCCAGGCGAACCATATGCTCATTGTGTGGATAATGTGCCAGTCGAACAAAATTGCAACCCAACTCCTTGGCCCATCCCAAAAGCATTTGCGCATCTTCAGCCGAGTAGGCTCTGCCTCCTCTTATTGGATTTTCTTCATGAATGGATATGCCTCTTAAAAAGACGGGCTTGTTGTTGACCAGAATATCTGTTCCTTTTACCGCCAAAGTCCTAAATCCAATCCGGTCATTTAATGTATCACCCTTGTGGGTCAAAACAACATCAAAAAGTACCGGACTTTCAGGATGCCAGTATTCAAGCTTTTTAGCTTTGATGGTGCCGGTAACGATACCGTTTTCATCGGTTTTTCCGGAAAATGATATTCTAGCTTTGGGAATATTTACTTTTACAAGTTGATTGGCTTTAGAAGGGCCGTCGAGTTCAATTCTGACATCAATTAATTCTTTATTATCAGGAGTTAACTGAAGGTAATAATCCCGAATAAACGTTTCTGGCACCTCTACCAAGTCAACGTCTCTGGTTATGCCACCATAGTTCCACCAATCGGTATTAATCGTTGGTACTTTCTCCAAACCCCGGGAATTATCAACTTTAAGAATTAAGAAATTCTCACCCTCCACCAGCAGTTCAGAAACTTCATAATTAAACGGGGTAAAGCCGCCAATATGTTTCCCCAATTTTGTGCCGTTCAAATAGACATCTGCTTCATAATTGGCAGCTCCAAAATAGACAAACTGCCTGGTTTGGTCAGATTTTTTATTGTATAAGAACTTTTTATAGTACCAAACTGATCCTTCGTAATACAACAAATTTTCTTTTTGGGAGTTCCAATCTCTGGGTACCATTATGTTCTCTGATTTATCAAAATCATACTCTACCCGCTCTGATCTATTTTGTGCTTTATGCCCTAAAAAAAAAGCTTCTGAGGGATCTGGTCTATCCTTTTGATCCCTGATCTGTCGTCTGTAATCATAGTAACCTGTTTCGTATGGATCCACAACATACTTCCACATGCCATTCAAAGAAGTCGTTTGTCGATTTGGGATGTTGGTTATTAAGTTTTCATTTACCTGGGAAAACAATAAACCAAAAACGGACTGCAGCACTATAAATCCTGCCAACACATTTAATTTTACCACTTTCATCTTTCTCATATTAGTTGTATAAATATTATCATTTCTAAACCCGCAAAGGGGATTGAAACAAAACTATATGAAATAGTAAAATTAAGGCCTTGTAATTTTCCTGATTACTTTTAAAATTGTCCTAAGTTGTCCTCTTGCCAACTATTAAGCTGCTTTTAGTAGGCTGCATGGCACCACAATTTATCCAATTCAGTTTTTATATATCAACACTTTGGCAACAAACAAAACGAGGTTATATCAGGCATATTAACATACCTGATATAACCTGGTGAAAAGTCATAAGCGAAAGACTAACTCATCTTTATTCCCTTCTGGCCCGCCTTACATCAATAAAACTCTTGATAAACCAAACCATCGCTACTATAGAACTAAGCATCATAACTATAACCCGCGTCAACGCTGCCATATCGTCCCTTTCCAATGCAGCCATTAGAGGCATAACCAGACCGATGGTTACTAAAAGGGTTAGAATAACTGCCAGGTGCGACTGCACTTTTTTCTCATTCTTAACACCCGGATTGAGCGCCAAAATAAGTATCCCAAAAAAGAAGGGGATAAGTGCGGTTACTGAAGGTGTATCTGATGCCAGATAAGCCCAAAGACCCAAACCCATTAAAACAAGCGCATTAACGAAACTTACTTTATATACTTTCATCAGTGAATAATTTAAATAACTACTAACAACTTTCAAGCAATGAACCGCAAAACATTCGCTTTGTTCAAAAGCATCTCTGTTATTGATGCCCCAATGAAATGGAAGATACGGGGAAAGTGTTCTTGAGTGACTCTTTTTCAATGCAGCTGCAGCAATTGACTCGAGTGGAAGTATCTGAATGTGGGCATCCAGTTTGATGGCCTCGTGGGGCATGCCAAACACTACGCACGACTGCTCATCCTGGGCAATGGTGTGGGCGCCAGCATTTTTCATTTCTAAAAGTCCTTTGGCACCATCGGCTCCCATACCGGTCATGATAACGCCAATGGCATTGGCACCGGCGTTCATGGCCACTGAGCGAAACAGCACATCCACACTGGGGCGGTGGCGGTTGACCAGAGGGCCGTCGGTCACCTCCACATAATACCTTGCCCCACTCCTTTTCAAAAGGGTATGCTTATTGCCCGGGGCAATCAGTGCTCGGCCCCGAATCACGGTATCGTTGTTTTCCGCTTCCTTGACGCTTATGGCACACAGTCCGTTCAAGCGCTCAGCAAAGGAGCGGGTAAAGCCTTCGGGCATGTGTTGTACAATAACGATGCCCGGACTATCAGGTGGCAGCACCTGCAGAAACTGGGCCAGAGCCTCAGTCCCTCCGGTTGAGGCACCCACCGCAATGACTTTTTCGGTGGTTTTTAGCATGCTGCTGCCACCCTTCTGCGAAGGAATAACGGCATCGGCCGAATATTTGGGTTCTACTTTTATGGCTAGTGGACTGATTTGTCCCCGGCGCTTCAAACGGGCATGAGCGGCTGCCTTTATGGCATCGCAGATGCGGATGGCCGACTCCTGAAAAAAGGTCTTCGTGTCCATCTGAGGCTTGGTAATGATCTCCACCGCCCCATATTCAAGCGCCCTCATGGCGGTTTCGGTGCCTTCGGCGGTAAGACTGGAGATGATGACCACCGGAATGGGATGCTGGGTCATGATGCGGCGCAAAAAGGTCAAACCATCCATGCGGGGCATTTCTACATCCAAAGTAATCACATCGGGTACCTCCTCCAACATTTTTCTCGCAGCTGCATAGGGGTCTGAAGCTGTCGCCATTAGCTCCAGCACCAGGTCGTCATTGATTATCGACGCCAGCGTTTGACGAACAACAGCGGAATCATCCACCACCAGGACCCTTATTTTTTTCTTTAGCTGCATCTAAATCTTTTGAAATACGGTTGGTCGCACATTCCTGAGTGGCAAATTCATTCCAATTAAAGATTCTGAATGTCCATGAAAAAAATAACCACCTGGCTTCAAATAGCGACAAATCTTTTGAACCACAGCCTCCTGCACCTCCCGATCGAAATAAATCAACACATTGCGGCAAAATACTACATCAAATTTCTCAGAAAGCGGATAGCTTTCATCCATAAAATTGACCCGACTGAAGGACATCTTCTGTCTGAGTTCGGGCACTGCCCTGTAAGTCCGCTTAACGGCATCTGTACTTCTCATAAAATACTTACGCACCAAATACTCCGGGATTGCCGGCCGTACCCTTTCCTCGGTAAACACCGCATTCATTGCCATTTTTAATATTAAGGTAGAAATATCGGTCCCATGTATCCGATAATCAAAATCCTTGCTGCCTCCCAAAAACTCGCTAATACTCATGGCCAGGGTATAGGGCTCCTCTCCACTGGAACAGGCAGCACTCCACACCTTTAGAGTTCCTCCATTGTTATTCGACTTATATTCGGGTAACACATGCTCCTTTAAAAAAGAAAAATGAACAGGTTCCCGAAAAAAATCTGTTTTATTGGTGCTAATGGCATCAAAAACATGGACCACTTCAGATTGGATGCCCTCCTTACCAAAAACGTAACACAAATAAGCTTCAAAAGTGGGGATATCCAACTCCTTCAAACGCTTTTTCAAGCGGGCCTGCACCATGACCTTTTTGGCCGGCGGCATTTTGATACCCGTCTCCCGGTTAATGAACGTTCCCAGCTTATCAAACTGCTCGTCCGTTAACTCCGCCTTATATATATTGCGAATATCATCGAATACCATACGAATTATTTTATTGGCCGTTCAGGGCATCACTTTGGTGATGCCCTGATATTACCTAGCGTAGATAAACTTATTACCAACCCATTGTCACGGCCATTTTAATATTGCCAAGTTCACTAAAATCTTTGATAATCGTGATCACTGGCCTCTCCTACCCGCATCTTTAAATCAATGCCCTTAGGAACTTTAACGGGTTCTTCGCTGTCCACATCAAACTTAGTATAGACCTTAACCGCCTTATGATTCACCGACTTGTTTTTATTGCTCTTACGCAACCGCCCCTTGTTGGTTTCGATGTTAAAGTAAGAAACCACTTCTTTCATCTGCTCGGCTTGGCCCGACAACTCCTCTGAACTGGATGCCATCTCTTCTGAAGCTGCGGCATTTTGCTGAATCACCTGATTTAACTGCTGAATAGCGCCATTGATCTGCTCGGCACCGGCATTTTGCTCCATACTGGCTGCAGCAATTTCCTGCACCAACTGAGCTGTTTTCTCTATCTCCGGTACTATGGCTGCCAATTGCTGACTGGCCTCTTCCGAAACCCGAACACCGCTTTCCGACAATTCATCAATTTCTTCGGCGGCTATCTGACTGCGCTCAGCCAGTTTGCGCACCTCCTCCGCCACCACTGCAAAACCTTTGCCATGCTCACCAGCTCGGGCTGCTTCAACTGCTGCATTGAGGGCCAACATATTGGTCTGGTAAGCAATATCACCAATAATAGACACTTTTTTGGCAATTTCTCTCATCGATTTCACAGCAATATCGGTACTTTGTGATCCCCGCTTGATACCTGATGCGGCCTGAATCGCTATTTTCTCCGTCTCCAGGGCATTGTCGGTATTCTGCTGAATGTTGGCCACCATCTCTTCCATGGAAGAGGATACTTCCTCGGCCGATGAAGCCTGCTCGCTGGCTCCTTGCGACATTTGCTGGGAAGTGCCGCTCATTTCCTGACTGGCAGCGGAAATATTATCTGCCCC
>DHVH01000112.1 GCA_002412555.1 Marinilabiliaceae bacterium UBA5213
ATGTAACTACTGATTTGGAAGCACCTGGCGTTGACGAGACAGATGCCGGTAGTGGTATCAGTATTAGGAGTCTCAACGGCAAAGTGCTCGTAAGCGTGGGAATGGATCTTTTACAGAATGGGGAAGGTGTTGTGGAGGTTTATACTCTGGAAGGTCGTAAACTGACTGAAATACCTGCTCGCAGCAGTCGTACACTGGTAATACTTCCTGAAGAGAGCGGTGTATATATTGTCCGAGCCAGATTTGGCAATAAGGTTAAGAGTGAACGCGTGATAGGTCTTATGAAGTAGATCTCTTGCAGGAACTCTGATTGGAGATAAAAAAAAATGGAGGACTTCACTTGGTGTGAAGCCCTCCATTTTTTTAAAGGCTTTATTTTACGGATGATCAATCTAGTGATCGAATGATTTCTGTTATTTCGCTGTCTGGTTTAAACCCGCAGTCGTACACCGGAACATCTTGAGTAAAACGAAGCACATTGTCGAGATGGCTACTGGTCAATTCGCGACTGTACAAATGCTGGATGCAATTGCTCATGACGCGCATAGAAGCGTTTAGTCCCTTAATCTCGGCAACTTCGTTGGTTGGTGACTGGCGAATGAGAAATATTTTATGTATTGGTGCCATAAGGGCTTTTTGTGCGTACCATTGCATGGGATTGCTGAACATGTACCATTGGTTATTGATACACTCGATCCATAGACGGTCGTCGTTAACAATTTTGGCTCCGCGACTGCCCCAGATTTTGGCCATAGTAGATTTCCCGGTGCCTGAAACTGCGGAGAAAATGGCACCTAAATTGCCATCTTGTATGCCTGAAGCATGAATTAAAAAGGCGTTCTGGCGATGGGCCAGAGTTACCATTAAAAGAGCACTCAGGGGATGAAAGAGCGGATCAATGTTAAGTGGTTGTGATGAATTTTTGGGTACCAATTGCACAGCAATGTGATTTTTAATAAAATTCATTTGGACACAGGCTCCATGTAACAAAGGGTCTTCCAGCAATTGCAATTGAATGTTGAGTGAACCAAACTGATTTCTTGTCAGCATCCACCGAAAAGGCATCTCCGTTTGATCTTGTGTCTCTCCTGTAAAGTCCACCTTGTCTATTAAGGGCAATTGGTCAAGCAGATCATAAACCAGATTAAAAGAATTGGTAGTAGGAACCAGTTGCTTGGTAAAGTGGCGGGAGACAAATGGCGTGAAAAAGATATGGGTACAGGCAGAGGAAACATGGAGCGCCACAGAAGCGAGGTGAAATGTGGTGTGCATGTCAAAAGTTAGTCGTAAACGGGTCTCGAACCTCCGAAGGGAGATGTTGTTTGGTACTCAGAGGAGTACTTGGGAGCGATTGCAGCATCAGAACCTGGTGGGGGGTCGTCGTCAATTGGACAATCAGGACAGTCAGGATCGACCGGAGGTCCGCCGGTTATCATAAAAAGAGACATCTCATGATCAATCATCACCTCCTCAATGACCGGTTTGGCGTAACTTTTTTTGAATATATATTGGTTGTTTTGCTTCATTAAGTCGTGTCGAATTGCATTTAGGCAATTTGTTCAATTATTTTTTTGTCAAGGGCTTCGGAGATGAAGTTTTGAAGGTCATCTTGAAGCACTGTGCTTTCTACGTCAAACTGTTCTAAAAGTTTCGAGGTCACCTCTTTGAGGGAGGTTTGGCCATCGAGTGCTTCCAGAATGGCGGTGCCGGTCTCGTTGAGGGTTAGCACCCGTGTCATGTCGGCCACGCTGTTGACCAGTGGAACAATGACCATTTCATCGCCTACTTTTCGGGTGACAAAGTTATTATTTTTTACTTGAAATATGGCGTCTGTTTTGTACACTTTTTCTTATACCTATTTTCAGCCGGTAAAGATGCGAATAATTGATCAAATACAATGCATGGTGGGGTTAGGGAGTGGTTTTATTTGATGAAGGTGGTAGTTTTTTTTGCGAAAGCGCAAAGGCTTTTGACTGTGCAGTTAAAAGTCAAGGTGTTTTGTGCTTTTTTGTGCTCAAGCCGCACGGGCTTTTACTTTTTTTCTACAGCAAAAAAAAGTAAACAAAAAATGCCGCCGCTGACGCGAAATAACTAAAAATTAAAAGGTTGACCTAAAATTTGCGAACTCGCTTTGCTCAGACAGCGCAAATTTTATAGCGGTCAGCCTTTTAATTTTCTTAACGTTATTTCACGAAGGCGGGAAGATAGCTTGTTTGATTACTAAAAATAAACAATGGTTTGGGGGATTACTCGTCCTCTTTTTTGCCGGCGAGGGCGTTCCAGTATTTTTTGAGGAGTTCGCGGAAGTCGTTGAATTCTTCTTTGAAGGAGAGGCCGATGCCCTGGGTGGTAGGGGAGGTTTCGTAGATGAGATCTTCGTTGGAGCGGGTGTAGGCACGGGCACGCAAGGTGCCGCTGCGGTTGAGTTTGACGTCCATGTCGAAGTCGCCCACCATTTTACTGGTATTGGCCTGGTACTTGCCGTAGCCTACGTTGCCGTTGATGGTTACGCGGTCGTTGAAGACCTGAGTGGAAAGGGCTAACTCAAATTCTTCGCTGGTGATATTATCACTGGGGCGGTAGGCAAAACCTACATCAAAATCTTTGTTGATGGTGGAGAACCAACGGCTGATTTGAGAGGAGAGCATTTCGGTGGTGGTGACCAGTGCGGCGTTCTCGGAGCGGGCGCTACTATTGTCACTCATGCGCAAATGCTCGGGGGTATAAAAGCGGTTCAATAGCAAAAGGGAGAGCACCTGACGGTTGAGCTCTTCTTCTGACGAAATGTAGTCCAGTACGAGAGATTCGCGACTTTCATCCAAAGTGGGCATTTCTAAGCCGAATTTGATGGATGGCTGTTGCAGCATGTCGCCCAATATCAGGTTGGTGTGTATGAGTACACGGCGTTGCAGGTCAGATGCTGAACCCGTTTCGCCACCCATAACCGGGTCAATGAGATCGCTGAGCGATGCGCGGAGCTTGTAAACGGCGGTGATGTCGATTTCGGCATTGTAGGGATTGCCCTGCCACTTGACGGTGCCGCCCTGAATGATGTCAAAACGCTTGTTGATGAGGTTTTGCAGTGAAAAGAGGTATTCACCCTGCTGGATGGTGTAATCGCCAAAAAAGCGGATGTTGCCCTGCCGATCGATGCGGATTTGAATATTGCCGGCTCCGGTGCTTTTAAGAATATCACCGATGCGCTCGTCGAAGATGATTTGCACCTCGGCATCGGGCGTCACTTCTATATCCATATCCACCTTGGCGCCAGTCAGGTCAATGCTGTATTCCTGATTGAGGTTGTTGGCTTCTAAAAGGGAGTTGTTCTGGTCCTTGCTCACGAAGCGAATAAAATTGCTCTCGAGTGCTGTTTCGGTCGATTTGATGGGGATAAAGAATCGGGTGTTGGGACGTGTGCGCCCGGTGATGGCCAAATTCACATTGTCGGTGTTGCCCGTGACAGTCATAAAGCCTGTGGCAATCACTGTTCCGTAATAGAGGGGATTGTCCTGGAATCGAGTGTCCAGCATCACCATGTTGTTGGCATCCAGTCGCAGGTTGAATAACATTTCTTTGAATTTGCCATTGTGGTAGATGGAGCCCCGAAACTGGCCTTTGTGATTAAGCCGGTCGGTGACCGTCATGTCTCTGAAGCGCATCTCATTGGGAAAGAAAATGACGGAATCGGTCAGCTGATAAGTGGAATTGAGCAAGCCCACACCAAAGCGGCCATCGTTCAATTTGACTCTTCCGGTGAGGTAGGGTTGGGTTAGTGGTCCTTTAAGATACATTCGTCCCGAAGCAGTGCCTGTGAGGTCTTGTATTACTTTTTGGATTATCGGGTTCAGAAAGCCTACATCCAGACTGTCAATGTCAAACTGAAAATCAATATTTTGCGTTTTGGGGTGAAACAGACCGGAGCCTTGCAAAGGCTCATGGTTGGCATTCTGGAGCTTAGTGGTGACCATGAGGGCTTCCAGCTCCCTGTCCCAATGGCTGTAAAGCGAGAAAATGCCGTATTGCACTTGGTTGAACATGAACTGCTCAATTTCTATGTTGCTCGACAACAGCGGTTCGCGGTAATAGTCTCTCAGCGATAACTCCCCGTTAATAATACCCCCGAAGGATATGTTGCTAAATTCGTTGCCACTCAGAAACTGGTTGATATTCATTCGGTTAAAAACCAACTTAAGGCCATCGTCGGTCTCGCGGTGCAGAAAGCCGTTGAGCATAATGAATTGGCCGTTGTGCTCAATTCTGAAATCACGCACACTCATCCCTTGGGCATGGAGAATAACCTGCGATTCATTGATTTGCCATGTGCTGTCGGCCACAATAACAGAGGAGGGCAGCAGGTTGATTTTGGTGCGGCGATTATCGTCCGCATCCCTGCTGAATTCTGTGGTTGAGTAGAGCGCCCCGCTGTTGGTAATCAGGTCCCAGTTGTTCCAGAACATATTGGTGGTTAGGGTATCGTTGGCAGCTGTTTGGTGTATTGAGAAGTTAAGCAGATCCACAAATTTGCCAAATTGTATTTTGCCGGCTCTGGTCACCATTTTTAGGCTTTGACCATTATTGGTGGTTGCGTTGATCTCCAGATCTTGCGTGTGCAGGTTGTTAAAAGAAAAATGATCCAGTGACACTTCGAAATTAAGCGCAGGGGGTTCCGACCTAAAATGACCGCGAATATGTCCCTCATCGGCAATGTCTAGTCCGGGAACAAAAACAGCGGCCAGCTGCTGCATTTTTTTGAGCTGAAGGTCGAATTTGAAATCATTGGAAGTGGTTGTCAGTGTTGGGGCACTTTCAGCGACGTAAGATGGCAGGTAGTGTTCCATAAAGCCCATGAAAGTGCGTCTGAAATGTCTGAACAGGTATTTTCCGGTGACCTCGCCATCGGCAAAGGTCGAATGGAGTGTTAGTTTTTTGAGGTCACCATCACGCACAGCCCTCACCGTTATGGAATCGAAATCGATGGACGCCGAAGGTGTGAACAAGAGACCTTCAGTTAGAATAATTTCCCCGACTAAATCATCGAGGTTGTCACCCTCGAAGTTGGTTTCCAGGACCACCGACAGGATGCCTTCTTTCAAATTGGGGAGGAGATTGAGGCGATCAAGCTGTGCATTGCGGATGGCTGCCATGAAATTGAAGTGCGGAACCTCGTCCGACATGTCCACTTTGCCTATAAAGTCCAACGCCCCGTTGGGGTCGTTGAGACGCACGCTTCCATCAAATTTTTGGTGGGTTAGCAGACCCTGAATCGAGATGTCACTGTAAACATACTGGTTGAATTCCATGGATTCTACATTGCCGTCCAGGATGATAAAATAGTCGGTCTGGCTGCTTCTGCTGCCACTGATTTCCATGTCGAGCGACACTTTGCCCATTGTAGGCTCAGCATTGATGAGCCTTCCCAGGTTGAAGTCCGTTGTGTTGAGCAATCCCCCAAACAGGAAGTTTTTATCTGCATCAATTTTAATACCGATATCCGTGCTGATGTTTCCCAGATTGGAAGTGAAGGAGCCATAGGCGACCAGACTGTTGATAAACCCTGTGATGTTTCCTTGGTAGCGAATGGTCTCCAAGGCTTTAAACGATTCGGGAATGACTGGCGTATCCCCGGCAATGAGCAGTTCCAGATCGGACGTGGTGGTCTCCAGCGCGTCGATATCCATATAAAGAAAGGTCTCACTGAAATTTGACATCCCACTGATATCAAATGAGGAGCGAAAATGGGTGCTATTGCCAAAAGAGGCACTTATTTCACGGCCTTTCAAGTTATCCAGTGAGCCGTATAGGAGGCCGGACAGGGTGATGGGACTTTCCAGAGCCGGAAAGCGATCGTAGTAATAGCGGATGTCCTCAGGTGCTATAATCAGTCGGTTGATTCTTCCCGTAAAGGGCATATCGTAGCCCGATGCTTCATCGGGCGTGCCTATGGGTAGTTCAATGGCTTCGAAGTCGAACAACGAGCGGGCCGTTCGAAAGGAAAGATTGTCGATGACAATCTTGTCATCTTCCAGATAGCCCTGGCTTTTAAAGCCTTCAATGCGCAATCCGGAGGCTTCCGTCACCGAAAATTCCGAAACTTCAAAGACCAGGGGTTCATCTACCTTTGAGGTACGGTCGATGGCCAGGTTGAGTCCGGTAAATAGTAGCCGGTCGGTTAATATCCCCGGATTGTCCAATATTGGATGTGCCAGCTGTATTCTTCCATCCTGTATGGCCATGCCTCTTAACGAATAGGCCCACTCCATGGTGTCGGGGCGGTTTTTTCCCAGTGAGTCCAGAATGAAGACGAAATTCATGTGCTCGCCCGACTGGTAAATATGTGCCATGGGTTTATTGAAGCGCACTTTGCCAATGTAAAGATGTTTGTGTCGCAACGAAAAACGGTCGATGCCCGCCCTTACATGTTCAGCGTAAAAAAGCGTGTCTCTTTGCTGGTCGCGCACCAGAAACTGATTAAGCCGGATGCTGCCAAAGGGGGAAATGCTTACGCGGTCGATGGAGATTTCTGCGTTGATGTCGGCCGACAAGCGGTTGGTAATGATGCGCACCATACTGGTCTGTACAGCAGGAATCATTAGCACAAGGGACGTCAGCAAGGGCAAGCCTGCCATTACTATCAATGCAATTATTAATATTTTGTGCGTTTTTTTGATAATTTTGTCTTTTTGAATCCCTTGAAATTCCGGCTAAGCCTTTAATCCACAAAAATAGGCAACTTAAACCGAACGTGTTGCCTGTTGGATGAGTAAATAGCAAAAAAAAGATACACTATGTCAACCATCATTTTAGGTATTGAATCGTCTTGCGATGATACCTCTGCATCCATCATCAAAAATAGTACCATTTTAAGCAATGTAGTTGCCGGTCAATCGGTACATGAAGATTATGGAGGAGTGGTTCCGGAGCTGGCTTCCCGGGCGCATCAGCAAAATATCATTCCTGTGGTTCACAAGTCCCTAAAAGATGCTGGTGTAAAAGCAGAAGAAGTGGATGCGGTAGCCTTTACCCGTGGTCCCGGTTTAATGGGCTCACTGCTGGTGGGTGCTTCCTTCGCCAAAGGCTTTGCCTTGGCGCGTCGTATTCCTCTGATAGAAGTAGATCACCTTCAGGCCCATGTACTTGCCCACTTTATTCAGGAGCCGAACAGTGTCAAGGCTGTGCCTTCTTTTCCTTTTTTGTGTCTGCTGGTATCTGGCGGTAACAGTCAGATCATTCTGGTGAAGAGCCACCTGGAAATGGAAATTATTGGTCAGACCATCGACGATGCGGCGGGTGAGGCATTTGACAAGTGTGCAAAGGTGATGGGGCTGCCTTATCCGGGTGGGCCGCTCATTGATAAATATGCGCAGGAGGGTAATGCGGAGGCCTTCCAGTTCAGCAAACCATCTATTGCGGATTATAACTACAGTTTTAGCGGACTAAAAACGTCCTTTTTATATTTTTTGAGGGATCAGATGAAAGTTGATCCTGATTTTATAAGTAATAATAATGCTGATTTGTGCGCTTCGTTGCAGCGGACCATTGTGGAAATTCTGATGGAGAAGCTCATGAAAGCTTCGAAGGAGACAGGCATCAAGGAGGTGGCGCTGGCGGGTGGGGTATCTGCCAATAGCGGGCTGCGTAGTGCATTGGCTGCCATGGCTGAAAAGCGGGGCTGGAAGACGTATATTCCTAAGCTGTCCTATACCACCGACAATGCGGCTATGATTGC
>DHVH01000087.1 GCA_002412555.1 Marinilabiliaceae bacterium UBA5213
ATATTGTTACGTCCACCTTTATCAGCCATTTGTCATGCAGATCCTTCTCCTGTCCGATATCCATGGAAACCTTCCTGCCCTTCTGGCCATTGACCATTACTTTACAAATTCAGACAGCAATTGTTACAGTTGTTGGCGGCAGGACTACCTTCGGCCGACCATGCCGCCTTGCAGGAACGTATCAAAAAAGCGGCCCCCTACTTTGTCAAAGAGGTCAAGGTGCTGATGCAGCCCTTCGCCGGAAACGCGGACCTGGAGACCGACAACAAGGAGCTGCGCAAAACCATCGGCGGACAACTCGACCGCATACTCAAAAGCTTCACCACCCACCACGACACGCTGGATGCATGCCAACAAGGCTTCAACATCAGCACTTATCTGGCAGCCAAATCGGTCAGCAACATCGAAAAGACCGTTAAAAAAGCACCGGCCGTGAAAAAGCAAGCGGGAACCGGTGCAGGGGCTGCGACGGCATCGGCCCATCCCGACCTGTACCAGCGCCTCAAGCAGTGGCGCGACATCCAGGCAGACGAGCACAACTGGCCGCATTACATGATTCTGCAGACCAAGACCATGGTGGAATTGACCAATCAGCTGCCCACCTCCAAAAAGGAGCTGCAAAAAATTAAAGGCCTCGGGAAAAAGAAAATCGAGCAATTCGGTAAAGACCTCTTAGAGATCATTGACACCTACCGAATCGATAAGAGCATGGAATAACCACCCCTTCGTCTAAAAACTTAAAACATTTGTCATTTTTTTCTTCAAAGAAAACAAATCGTTAAACTTTTTTATATACATTTATCTCCCATAACCATAATTCATTAAAAGATGCACGGAACAATCATCTACATCAAACTTAACAACGGCACTCTAGAGTACCGCGACTCAGAAGGTCATAGCGGTGATACCATCACCACCCACGCCAAGCACAACGGCAAAATCGTCTGGAAACTGGACCAATGCTCAGGCATCTCCGAAATCACAGGCATCAAACTTCAGGGCGATCTCAACATTCTCAACGGAAAACCCCGCAAAGTGGACTTCAACCAGTGGGAAGTGCGCGCTTCCGATAAAGGAGAGGGCGAAGTGTCCTACACTGTGGAAGTGGTGAAGTGTGAACATGTTAAGGATGAGGGAGTGGAGATTCAGGGGTTGAAGGATATGAAGCCACCTTATATAAGGATTCCTTAAACCTTGATAAATATAATTCACTAATAGTAGAAAAAAATGAAAAAACTAACACTACCCAAATTAGGCGCACTATTATTATTTTGCGCCCTATTCTTAGGCGCATTTTTCGCCTGTGAAAAAACTGAGATGGAAATGATCGAAACCATAGAATTGGAAGAGGCTGCCACTACTCAGGACGATGAGAATATTTCCATTGAGACAGAGGACCTTCGTTCGGGTCCCATGCCTCCGGTTTTGAGGATTCCTTAATCAACCACCGTTTTAACCGGAAATAGGACAAGACCATATTTCACGGCTTAACAATAACTCACCAAAAAGGAAGCACCACCCTCCATCAGGGTGGCTTCCTTTTAACCCAGCCACCCACGTAAACGTGAAGTAAATATTCATTCTTAACCTTCAGCTATGCGGCGGCTCTTTTTCTTAACTATCGGACTGCTAATTCTAAGCAGTACCACTCATGCCCGCTCACGTTCTGTGGCCGATAGCTGTTTGAATATCCTAAACACTGCGCCCAACCTTTCCGCTCTCGAGAAATGCGAACTTCTATTGACCAGTATCCACAATCTCAACTACGAAGACAATTTTATCAGCCTCACCAACCTTCTGATTAAAGAAGCCGGCAAATGCCAGTCCAACTATCACCTTTTTTACGGCTACTACGAAAAAGGACAATACCATTTAGTTCATTCTGGAAAAACTCAGGAAGCTCTTGGACTTCTTTTTAAAAGTCTTGAAATTGCTAAGGCCAATCAACTAACTTTGGAGGAAGGTTTTTCTTCGTCTGGTATTAGCCGAGCCTTTTATTATAGCGACAACTTTGAAAAGGCAGATTATTACTTAAACAAGGCTATCAAACTTTTTTCTATAACATCAAAGAAACGGTACTTGGCTATTGCACGAATTGAATTGGCCAATTTAAAAATGGAACAAAACAACCCCGACACGTCTCTGCTTCTATATAACGCCGCTGGAAACTTTTTTCATGCAACCAATGAAAACAATATTTCTGCCTATATATATGGGAACATTGGTCGTATTCAAATGACCAAAAACCAGGCCGACTCGGCTAGGCAAAATCTAACTTATGCCATATCCTTATTAGAGAAACTTAAGGACAACCAATCGATAATCCCTTACTACACATTTGCTTCTGACAACGAACTCCTTTCAGGCAATCTCGCTTTAGCACTGGATTATGCCCAAAAGGCATCGCAAAGTGCCATTTCTGGAGCTAACCCTGAAAAAATAAAAGGTGTGTATGAGCAACTAATGAAAGTCCACGCAGCCATGGGCGACTACCAACAGGCTTACGACTATCAAAACAAATACCTCCATCTGCGTGACAGCCTTATCAACATAGAAACAGTGACCCAGATGGCGAATATGCGGGCAGATTTTGAGATTGAGCAGAAGGAGTTGGAAGTGACACAGATGGCTGAGGCTAAAACGATGATGACCCGCATTGCGATACTTGCAGGTATCAGTCTGTTCATGGTGGCTGTTTTGCTGCTGATTGTTTACCGAGGCGCCCGTCGCAAGAAAACCTTGAACAAGGCGCTGCTGGAAAAGCAGG
>DHVH01000125.1 GCA_002412555.1 Marinilabiliaceae bacterium UBA5213
GGGTAGTGATCAACGATGCGGTAGGGTATTTTACCATTGAAAAGGAAGTGGCCATGGGAGCTCCCTTTTTGTTTGTGGCAAGTGGCACAGGCATTTCGCCCTTTCATAGCTTTGTCAAGCAATACGAGGGTCTGGATTACCAATTATTGCACGGTGTTCGCCTGGCCGGGGAGGCTTATGAAAGAGATGCCTATGCACCCGGTCGTTATACCGCCTGTACCTCACAGGATGAAAAGGGGGATTTTCATGGGCGTGTGACCGACTACCTCATAGCCAACCCTGTAAATCCCGATACTTTGTGTTATCTTTGCGGCAATTGTGATATGATTCACGATGTGTTTGATATCCTTGAAAAACAAGGTGTTAAATCGGAAAACATCTTTACGGAAGTCTATTTTTAGGATTAAGGGTTAGGAGTTCAGAGTTTAGAGTTCAGGGTTTATAGTTTAGAGTTCAGGGTTTAGAGTTCAGGGTTTAGAGTTCGGAGTTCGGAGTTCAGGGTTTATAGTTTAGGAGTTAGGGTTAGAATTAGTGTTATTTAGAAATATGAAATACCATTTAGTCACATTGGGATGCCAGATGAATCATGCCGACGCAGAGCGCGTGCAGGCGGTGATGGCGAAGTTGGGTTACGGCGTGACCGAAAAGGAAGAGGAAGCGGATGTAATAGGGATTATTGCCTGTTCGGTGAGGCAAAAGGCCATAGATAAAGTCTATTCCAAAATTGTTAAATGGAACAAGTGGAAAAATAAAAAGAACCTGGTGACTTTTGTCAGCGGTTGCATTTTGCCGGACGATCAGCAGAAATTTTTGAAGCTGTTCGATCTGGTTTTTGACATGAAGGAACTGTCTTCCTTCCCAATCATGCTGAGTCAGTATGGCGTCACTACACCCGTCTCGAACATTAGTCGGGTGAATGATGAGGAGATGGCAGAGGTGGCCCGACCAGCCAGCGTAACTGAAAAGCTTAATTTTGCAGGCGTCCGACCCGTTTCCAAGGTGGCTGCGCCACCTCAGACCTGGGAAGTTGAGCCGGTTTACAACAGTTCCTTTGAAGCTTTTATTCCCATTCAGAATGGCTGTAATAAGTTTTGCACCTTTTGTGCAGTGCCTTATACCCGTGGACGGGAAGTGAGCAGGCCATCGGCCGACATACTCGAAGAAGCACGAAAGCTAATTGCTAACGGCTATAAGAGCATTACCCTGTTGGGACAGAATGTCAACTCTTACGGACTGGACAAGAAGGGGGAAGAATGCACTTTTGCCGCTTTGTTGGATCAGTTGGGTGAGATGGCCGATGCATCGGGACAGGACGTGTGGATATACTATACTTCGCCGCACCCGCGCGACATGACCCGCGATGTGATTGAAGCCATGGCTCGTCACCGCTCGCTGGCCAAGCAGGTGCACCTGCCGGTGCAGTCGGGCGACGACAAAGTGCTTATTCGCATGAACCGTAAGCACAGCATGGCCCGTTACCGGGAGGTGGTGAGCTGGATCCATGAATTGTTACCCACGGCCACGCTATTTACCGATATGATTGTTGGCTTTACCGGTGAGACCGATGAGCAGTTTGAGAAGACGCGCGAAGCCATGCGTGAATTTAAATACAACATGTCCTACATCGCCATGTATTCGCCCCGTCCCGGCGCCGCTTCCTTTGCCTGGCAGGATGATATCCCACACGTGGTCAAAAAGGAGCGCTTTGCACTGTTAACAGCCGATCTGGGTAAGGAAGCCCTTGCACACACAAAAAAAATGCAGGGCCAGACCATTCGCATACTGGTGCGGGGCAAGGACCGCAAGGATGGCTATCTGAGCGGACATACCGAGGGCAAAATCATTGTGCGTTTTGCCTCTGAGGACGAAAGTCTGATTGGATCCTTTGTGGATCTGAAAATTGAGTCGGTACGCCCCTTTAGTGTTGAAGGAGAATTGGTTGCCCAAAAGGTGACCGTTTAAAGGAAAGAAGATGAAAGTAGCGTTTAAAACATTGGGCTGTCGCCTCAACCAATACGAAACGGATGCTCTGGCGGCTCAGTTCAAAGGCAATGGTTACGAGGTGTCGGAGCAGGAGGAAGGGGCCGATGTGGTGGTGGTGAATACCTGCACAGTGACCAACCAGAGCAACCATAAATCAAGATATGTCATCAGCCATGCCGGTCGCCTAAACCCCAACGCCCGCATGGTCATTACCGGCTGCATGGCCGAAAGCCATGCCAGTCAGTTACAAAAGAAATTTCCTGAAGCCACGGTCATCAACAACAAGGGAAAAAGTGGTATTTTTCAAAGTGTCGATTCTCTGGTAAAAACGGGTAAGGCCGACTTATCAGATAAAGATTTCGACTTGTTCAGCTACCAGTCCTTTACCGAAATGTTTCACACCCGCAGTCTCATCAAGATTCAGGATGGCTGTGATAATTTCTGCACCTTTTGCATTATCCCTTTTGTAAGGGGCCGGGCTATTAGTCGCCCCGTGAGCCAGGTGCTCGACAATATCAAGGATGTGATTGCCAAAGGCGCTAAAGAAATTGTGCTCACCGGCGTCAACATCAGTCGCTACGAAAGTGAGGGTACTGCATTTTCAGGTTTGTTGGAACAGATTTTGAATTTGGAAGGCGACTTTCGGGTGCGTATTTCATCCATTGAGCCCGACCGCTTCGATGATCATTTTTTCACCCTGATCGGGCATCCAAAGCTGGCGCCCCATTTGCATTTATGTCTGCAAAGCGGCTCAGAGCGCATTCTGTTGCAAATGCGCCGGATGTACACAGTTAAGGATTTTGTAGGCATAGTGGAGCGCGTACGCGCCAAAGATCCCCGATTTAATTTCACCACGGATGTCATTGTGGGCTTTCCAGGTGAGACGGAGGAGGAGTTTGAAGAGACCATGCAGGTGGCCCGTAAGGTGGGCTTTGGACACATGCACATTTTTAAATATTCGGTACGGGAAGGCACGCGCGCCCAGCGCATGCCGGATCAAATCCCCGATAAAATCAAAACCCAGCGCAGTCAGCGCATGCACGCCCTGGCCGAAGAGTTGCAGACGGCTTACCGGGCACCCTTCGACAATACCATTCAGCGTGTATTGGTTGAAAAGTGGCAAGATGGCGTGGCCTCGGGTTACAACGATTATTATGTGCCCATGCAATTGGTGTCTGAGGACAAAAAACGCAACCGCTTTGCAGTGGTTAAGGCCAGAGTCAAAGATTTTGAAGAAGCTTAACGATCTTTGTAAGAAATTCCTTCATTATTTCGTAGATAGACGCTGAAATTGTACTTTAGCGATCAAAATAACTACTGTGTCCTTACGTATCACCATACTTGGCTCGGGGACTTCCCTGGGCGTGCCCATGATCGCCTGCTCCTGCAAGGTTTGCCAGTCCACCAACCCCAAAGATAAGCGCCAGCGCGCCTCCGTTCTTATCCAGTCCGGCGAAACAAACCTGGTCATTGACACAGGGCCGGATTTTCGCATGCAAATGCTGCAATCTGGCCTTACTCACCTCGAGGGCATCTTAATTACACATTCTCACAAGGATCATACGGCAGGCCTGGATGACGTAAGGGCTTTCAACTGGATCAATAACACGCCGGCCCATGTCTATGCCGAAGCTCCGGTCATCAAAAGCTTAAGACAGGAATTTGCCTACGCCTTTTCGGAATCGAAATACCCTGGTCTGCCAGAAATCATTCTCAACAAAATTGATGAGCACCCCTTTGAAATCGAAGGCATTCCCATTATTCCCATTCGGGTGATGCACCATCTCTTACCAATCTTAGGCTTTAGAATAGGCGATTTCACTTACCTGACTGATACCAACCATGTGCCTGAGCGTGAATACTCGAAAATCAGGGGCTCAAAAGTCCTGGTAGTGGATGGACTGCGACACGATACGCATATTTCTCATTTTAACTTGTCTCAGGCACTGGAATTAATAGCAGAATTGAAACCGGATAAGGCCTACATTACGCATATCAGTCACCAAATGGGCTTGCACGACACCATCAATCCCACCTTGCCCCCGAATGTTGAGTTGGCGTACGACGGACTGCTTATTGAACTTTAGTTTCAGGGTTTTCGAGACTACGGATGAACAGCATAATAACCAGAGAGCAGGCCACGGCAAAGACCATTCCTGTAATAATCAGCGCTTGACCCAAGGTCAGTAAATCAGCCGTCCATCCAAAGAAAGGTGCTATTATTGCAAAAATGGCACGGATGATGAGGCTGCGAATGGAAAGTATAGTTGCACGCATATCAGAAGGCGCCATCACGTTCACAATGTTCTTCAGTACCGGCGTGGCAATGCCCCGCGCTGCATAAAACACCACCAGCACCAGAACGAAGGGCACCCATCCGCCAGCGAGTCCCCCTACCACAAACCCCCCTGTAATGAGTATCGTGATCAGCGGTATCAATAGGCGCGGCGGAAGATCCCTTTCAATTTTCCAGGCCATTAGCGTTACCAATCCCACCAGCAAATTTAGTCCGGTTGCCGTGGCCCCAATGTAGAATTCACTGAACCCAAAATCGTGCAGCTCCAACTGATACACCCATGCCATGGTCAAAGTGGCCGTACCAATAAGAGATGAGTAAACCAGTCCCCAGCGCAGGTCCTTATTGACCACCAGAGCATAGTGAACAATCTTTAGAACATCGCCAAAGCCAGTCTTTATTCTTTTTTGCAGTCGCTCCGGTTCTACCAGCGTTAAAGCCGCAGGAATAGCCATAAAGGCAATGAAGCTTTGTCCGATAAACGGCACCCGAAGCGAAAACTCAGCCAGCGCACCGCCCAAAATGGCGCCCATGGCTTCTGCAAAGTTGCCCACCGAAGTGTTGATACCCTCGAAGCGTGTGTATTGGTTCTGTCGCTTTTGGGCTTTGAGACTGTCGTACAGCATGGCCGAATCGGCACCGGAGACGAGGCTCTGTCCAACCCCCAGCGTCAATTCGGCCACCACAAACCAGGCAAAGCTGGCGGTCGTGGCATAAATGACGAAGCCAAGCGTGCCAAAGATGGCACCAGCTACTAAGGTAGTTTTACGTCCCAGAACATCGGCCAGATAACCCGAAGGAATTTCAAACAAGACAATGGCCACAGAATACAAGGCTTTCAGTCGAAAAGCCTGTTCAGTAGTGAAGCCCATGTCCTTATAGTACAACATCAAAATGGGCATGGTCAACATGAACCACTTGGCGGTTTTAATGATGTACAAACGAGGAATGTTTCCGGAAATGGAGGGAGTGATCCAGTTCATGCTGCTACTTTGTGCTGTAAAATTACGAAAGATTGGCCGGAGCAGCACAATGGATCCGGCATTTTTAATAATCCTGTCATTTGACTATCTTCGTGCATCCATTCCAAAAGGAAAAAACCGATGAAGGTCTGTATTGCCGAGAAACCTAGTGTTGCAAAGGAATTAGCGCGTATTTTAGGCGCTACGTCGCGTAAAGATGGCTATTACGAAGGTAATGGCTATCAGGTAACGTGGACCTTCGGTCATTTGTGCACCCTCAAGGAGCCACACGATTACCTGCCCGAATGGAAGCGCTGGTCGCTGGGCACCTTGCCCATTATTCCCTCGCGCTTTGGCATAAAGCTACTCGACGATCAGGGGGTCATCAAACAATTCAGAGCCATTGAAGGGATTGTGAAAAATGCCGAATTGGTTATTAACTGTGGGGATGCCGGACAGGAAGGAGAGGTGATTCAACGCTGGGTGTTGCAAAAGGCCAACTGTCAGTGTCCCGTTAAGCGCCTATGGATCTCTTCCCTGACGGAGGAGGCTATTCGCGAAGGTTTTGAGAAATTGCATGAGGGCTCCGACTTTGATGCCCTTTACGCCGCCGGCAGTGCGCGGGCCATTGGTGATTGGCTGCTGGGGATCAATGCCACCCGGCTCTATACGCTAAAATACGGTCAGCAGGGCCAGGTACTCTCCATCGGTCGCGTACAAACACCCACGCTGGCTTTGATTGTAGAGCGACAAAAAGAGATCGACCATTTTGTGTCCCAGCCCTACTGGGAGCTCAAAACCGTGTATAAAGAAGTGACCTTCAATAACACCGAAGGCCGCTTTACCAATAAAGAAGCGGCTGAAAAGGCCATTGAACTGATCCGTGGAAAGACCTTTGAAATTAATGGTTTTGGCCGGAAAAAAGGCAAAGAGGCGCCGCCGCGCCTCTTTGATTTGACTTCCCTACAGGTAGATTGTAACCGTAAATTTGGCCTTTCGGCTGATGAAACGCTGAAAACCATTCAGTTGCTTTATGAAAAGAAACTGACGACTTATCCGAGGGTAGATACCACCTTTCTGAGCAACGACATGTATCCGAAAATTGCCGGTATCATGAAAGGGTTAAAGCCCTATGAGGCTTTAACAGCGCCTGTTCTGGCGCAGAAAATTCCCAAAACAAAGAAAGTATTCGACGACACCAAAGTCACGGATCACCACGCCATCATCCCCACAGGCCAAAATCCGCCTTCATCCCTTAGTCGCGATGAAAAACTGGTTTTCGATATGGTAGCCCGTCGCTTTATCGCGGCCTTTTATCCCGATGCCATCATCAATACCACCACGGTTGAGGGTAGAGTGGAGACCATTAATTTTAAAGCCACCGGCAAGCAAATCCTCGATCCGGGTTGGCGGGTGGTCATGAAAATGGCGCAGGGCAAGGGCGAGGAGGAAATTTTACCGGAATTTACCAAGGGCGAGCAGGGGCCGCATGCGCCCGACTTGCAGGAAAAGGAGACACAGCCACCCAAACCCTTCACCGAAGCTACCTTATTGCGTGCCATGGAGACGGCAGGTAAGCAGATAGATGATGAGGCCTTGCGGGATGCCATGAAAGAGAATGGGATTGGTCGCCCCTCCACCCGTGCAGCCATTATAGAAACCCTATTTAAGCGAAAATACATCACCAAAAACCGCAAGAGTCTGGCACCCACCATTACCGGCACGCAGTTGATTGACGCCATACGCAACGAAGCGGTGAAGTCGGCCGAACTCACCGGCCAATGGGAGAAAAAGCTGCGCGAAATTGAAAAAGGGACTTACGATCCGCTGGAATTCATGAACGATCTTAAGCAAATGGTGTCGGACATAGTCCATACCGTGCGACGGGAGCCTACCATACAAATGATATCGGTGGTAGATGATGCCAGTCAAAAAGAGACCAAAGCTACTCAGGAGAAAAGTGCCCAAGAAGTCGCAGAACCCATTCAATGTCCCCGTTGCGGTGAAGGGGTCATGCTAAAGGGTAAGCAAGCATGGGGCTGTTCACGATTTAAAGAGGGCTGTCAGACCCTTATACCCTTCACCTATATGGGAAAACAGCTCACCGAGAACCAGATCGAGACCCTTTTGAGAAAAGGCAAGAGTCCCTCCATCAAAGGCTTCGAGTTGGCGGGCGAAAAAGTCGATGGTGTATTATCCCTGGATGAGAATTATCAATTGTGCCTCGAAAAAGAGGAGCAGGAACAATGGCTCTGTCCCAAATGCCAAAAGGGACTGATGATCAAAGGTCGCTCCGCCTACGGCTGCGAGCGCTACACCCAGGGTTGCAAGGTGGTGGTGCCCTTTGAATTTATGGGCAAGAAATTGTCGGACAAGCAAATTGGCGACCTTATCCTAAAAGGCAAAACCAGCGTGCTGAAAGGCTTTGTTGATGTCCAGGGCAAGGAAATGAGTGGCAAACTGACCTGGGATGCAGATTTCAAAGTGATACTAGCGTAACTCAGCAGAGGTAATCAACTTGCCACCCTTATCCTCAATATCATTAAATGCTTTTTTTGTATCATCTCCATGCAAATTTACTCCGCGGGTAGCATCGGTCACCAAATAGGTCTCATACCCCAGTAATAGGGCGTCTTTAACCGTGTAATAAATACCAATATCAGCAGCCAGTCCCGTTACAAACAGTGTGGTTATCCCATTGCGCTTAAGATAGGCATGCAATCCGGTTTCCTTCAAATGCCCGTTGTCGTAAAAGGCACTGGAGGAATCAATATCGGGGTCTGAACCCTTGAATATAACATTGTTAATGAGCGCCTGATTGAGCAGGGGCGACATTTCAGCACCGGGACTGCCCTGTACGCAATGGTCGGGCCATAAAATCTGTGATTGACCGTGGAGACGAATATGCTCACCAGGTTTTTTGCCAGGGTGATTGGAGGCAAAACTGCCATGGTTCACCGGATGCCAGTCACGCGTGGCCACTATCAGCCGAAAATGCTTTTGAATATTATTGATAACCGGAATTATTTCATCTCCATAGGGCACCTGTAAAGCACCTCCTGGCAAAAAATCATTCTGTACATCTACAATTAATAAGGCCTTCATAAATAGGTTTGTTTAAATTCTTAGTTTTTTACAAGAATAGCGACACCCTTAAGTAAAAACTTCAATATCATGGAGATTATTACAACAAATATAGCTGGTAAGAAGTTGTTGGACAAATGCATTCAGCATTCTTTATTTTAAACGCTTTATGTTCTATGTGCGAAACGAAATTTGACTTGGTTAATTTGTGCTGCTATTTAGGTGATCAAAACGGGTTAGGATTTAAAGAAAAGCATAGAAAAAATATTAATCACCACTCTTATATGCGTAATTAATAGGTTTTTTGTCCCTTGATATTTTATTGTCAGACACCGTATTTTGTATAGATAGAAAAGCCCTAGAAACAGCAATTTTGATACTTTTGTAAGACGAAATTTTTATCCCATGGTTCATCCGCAAAAAAACTGGATTCCTGCTTCTGTATCTACCTTGTTCCTTTATTTGTTCAAGTGGCTATTGATTTGCGGATTAGTGGGTATATTGGTTGGTAGTGCCTCCGCTTTTTTTCTTTGGGCATTGGACTGGGCAACCGATTGGCGGGAGAGTCATGTTTGGATCATTGCCCTACTACCTCTTGGTGGATTAATTATTGGCTTGACTTACCATTACTGGGGTGAAAGCGTTGTGAAAGGCAACAACCAGTTGCTGGAAGAATTTCACTCGCCAAAGAAGGTCATTCCCTTGCGTATGGCGCCATTGGTGCTTTTTGGCACCATTGCTACCCATTTTTTTGGTGGTTCTGCCGGTCGTGAAGGCACAGCTGTTCAAATGGGGGGCGCCATAGCCGACCAGTTTACAAAAATCTTTAGCTTGAGGCCGCGCGACCGCAAGGTATTACTATCTGCTGGTATCAGTGCAGGGTTTGCTGCTGTTTTTGGCACTCCACTGGCAGGAGCCATTTTTGCCCTGGAAGTCTTTGTGGTGGGAAAAGTCCGATACGAAGGATTATTACCGGTCTTTTTAGCTGCTTTTGTGGCAGATTGGATGTGTCATGCCTTGGGCATTCCGCACACGATATATACCATTCCCTTTGTCCCTGTATTTACACCCTTGAATCTATTAATGGCTGTAGGGGTTGGCATCCTGTTTGGGTTTACCGCACGTTCCTTCTCCTATTTAGCCCGCTATTGGACTGCTTTTTTTAAGCAAATCGCCGCTTGGCCGCCCTTGCGGCCGGTAATTGGCGGTGCAGCCATTGCCATTGCTGTTTGGCTCATTGGTGATACGAGGTACATTGGCTTAGGCATTCCCGTTATTGTAGATGCTTTTTCAGTAGATTTACCTTTTTACGATTTTGCTGTCAAAATACTCTTTACCACTTTTACCTTAGGTGCCGGTTTTAAAGGGGGAGAAGTAACACCCCTGTTTTTTATTGGAGCCACACTGGGCAATACACTCGCCTTCTTTGTCCCTTTACCCATAGCCTTACTGGCCGGAATGGGCTTTGTGGCCGTTTTTGCCGGTGCTACCAACACGCCATTGGCGTGTATTTTTATGGGCATGGAACTATTTGGGATGGAAAGTGGCGTATTTATCGCCATTGCAGTAATAATGGCCTATTTGTTTTCCGGACATACAGGCATCTACGGCAGCCAGATAATTGGCAGTCCCAAACACATTCTCCTGGGTCGGGAAAGGGGAAAGACACTGGGCAACTTGTAACAATAATTTATTTAAATAAAACGTAGGCTACCTCATGAAAAAACTGACACAGATACTAGGACTTGCTAAAATTTACCAATTGTACCAGTGGATGGTTGGTGCCAACAACTATTCCAAGCTGTTTGCTAAAGAATATATTCGTTATCAAACAAATGAGAAAATTCTGGATATTGGATGTGGTCCTGCAGATATTCTCAAATTTCTTCCCAAAGAAGCTGACTATACAGGTATCGACATGAATAAAGATTACATAATGAACGCCAGCAGAAGATATCCGGATAAAAATTTCGTCTGTGCTGATATTACGACCAATAGTTTTGCATTAGAAAATGAACTTTTCGATACGGTGTTTTTTATTGGTGTTCAGCATCATCTAACTGATAGTGAAATGGAGGCAACCTTAAGGTTTGCCAAAAGCAAACTAAAAAAAGGTGGTCGTCTGCTGGCTCTGGAGCCTGTAGTTACACAAAACAGGGGCCCTATTGAAAAATGGTTTATGAACAATGATCGCGGAAAGTATATCAGGACAGCAGATCATTACCAAAAGATTACTACACAAGTTGTAACAAATTACGCGCAAACCATTTTGAAAAACACCATGAATATCCCCTTTACGATCATCATTATTGAGTGTCAGAAGGAGTAGTAGTTATCTCATCAATGAGGTATCTGGGACGTTGTTTAACTTCAAGGAAAATCTTCCCAACATATTCTCCAATCAGGCCCAGACATATCATATTAAGTCCTGAAAACAAAGTGATAATCAGCAACATCGAGGTCCAGCCATGAATGGTATTTCCTGTTAAAAACGCAATCAGAACCCATAAGGAAATAAGCATGGAAACAAAAAACATGGAAACGCCCACCCAGGTAACAAGTCGGAGTAGCGATGTGTTAAAGGAGGTAACTCCTTGCCAGGCAAAACTAGCCATTTTTCGCAGAGGATATTTCGTTTCACCAAACTGACGCTTGGCTCGGGAATAACGGACGATGTCACTTTTGTACCCCATTAATGGGAATATTCCTCTTAAAAAAAGATTGACTTCATTGAAGCGATGCAGGCTTTCAATTACCTTACTGTCTGCAAGTCGAAAATCAGCATGGTTATAAACAGTTTTCACTTTAAGAAATTTCATTAGCCGGTAGAAAAACTGAGCGCTGTGTCGTTTCCAGATACTATCAGACTCACGGCTATCCCGCACACCATAAACAATTTTACAACCTTCTGAATGTTTTGTAACCATCTGCTCTATAACAGACACATCATCTTGTAAATCCGCATCAATGGTTATCAGGCAATCTGCTCTTTCCATTTCATTAAATAAGCCGGCCAGCAAGGCATTTTGATGTCCAAAATTAGTCGAAAGCTTAATGCCTTTCACACTATCCATTTCAGATGAAAACTGCTTAATCAGCTCCCATGTTTTATCCTCACTACCGTCATCAACAAAACAAACATAGCTAGTGGCAGCAATTTTTTCATCAGCAACTAAACGGTCTATCCTTGACACCAATTCTTTAACTGTCAATGACAAAACTGCCGCCTCATTATAGCAGGGAACGATGATGGCCAAAACCGGAACTTCGCTATTCATATTTTTTTCTTTTATTCTGATATAAGGAAACAAACACAGCACCTTTGCTAAAAGTTTGTACAGGTTCCCACAACTCAAAATTATTCAGTGCATCAATGTGCTCATCCGGAAGATTGGATATGTTCGAGTAAATAAAGTACTCCAGATCAAAACTGTTGGCAATAACCAAATCTCTGTCTTTCAAATCAACATACCGTTGATTTGAACTAAATCCAAATCCGCTGCCTATTTGTGAGTAATCATAAGCATTGGTCTCTAAGTAATCAAACATCTCTATCCTCAATTGATAATAAGGGATATGGGCTAAAGTCGCATCCCATGCCTTAGAAGTTTTTTCCGGATAAATCCAAAAATTTCCAGTAAAAAAGAATATTAAGACAATTAGTGCATACATTTTTACCCGAATTTCAGCTTGATATTCAGAGAGAAACTTAAATACCAGAATCCCAAGAATTAAAGTAATACCCATATAATACCTGGAACCGATAACAATCTGGGTAGAAACAGCGAAATAGAAAAAAAGCAAAAATAGCATTACCAATAAGGCAATTAAGGGCAGCTCTCTTCTTATAGTAATGAAACGTTTGTTTTTGATGATGCTGACCAAAAGGAATAGCGCAGTGAACCAAAGCACAAAGCGGCCATTTTCCATCAATCTCAGACCAAAAGCGGCCATGTTCTTTAGGTAGCCACCTATGCTTTCAGGGCTTTTCCAACCTTCTGCCCAAGGAGAATCGACATTACTAAAAAACCAGCCGTTGTTGACCAAATAGATAGCCAGATAACAAGAAAATAACAGGTACGCTGGGACAAATGGCAAAGCCGACTTAAATAGCAATTTAAACGAAAAATCATGTCTGTCGACACTCATTCTATGGATGATACTGAATAAATATAGTGTCATACCGATAAGCATGCCCCGACCGTTAATCAAAACCAGAAAAACTAACGCGACAGCAGTAAAAAGCGGACGTTTTTCAATTATACCGCGCATCACCATTACTAAGGAAGCCAGGAGAATAATGTCGGGAGCGGCAATGGCAATTTGTGTCAGAAGAGTGGAGTCAAGCATTAAAACCACAAAAGCATAACCGAAAATTTGGTCGGGCAAATAATACCTGAACAATTTAAAAGAATGATAAAGAAGCAGGCCTGACCAGAAAGCGATAAACACATGCGAAATCCATAAGTGCTGCCCAAAAATCATCCACAAAAGTGCTGTCATCATACCCATTAAAGGAGGGTGGTAGCCTGTACCCACAATCTCATGACCTTCAGAGAATCCTGGCAATAATAAATACGCAAATCGATTTTCATAAAACCAATGAGCCTCTTTGGATATTTGTTGCACATTGTCCCAAAAATAAACAAAATCAATACTTAGGATATGAATAACTGCATAGATCAGAATCACAGGCAAAATAAATACATAATCACGCGGAATGCGGCTTAAAAATGAATTGGCAGGATTATTACTCATAAATGGATAGATCGATTTTTACCAGTGAAGAAAAAACTAATAATATTCTTTTACAGCCATAAGCATGCTTCCATGCGCTGATAAATCTACAGAATTTATTTGAGATAAAGCCGTTAATCCTGGCCGGATTTATGTAAGGATTGTCCGCTAGCCTGATATTACTAATCTACAATTTAATAAAGGCTTTGTCCTTCTGTTACTTTCATCTTATCTTGGGATCTTGATGCGTTTGCTTTGATAATTTCAGAAAGTACAGTATCAATATTGAATTAAATACGATGCCAACAATTGAATAAAGCACTAAAGTATAAATTATACTATTGAAAAAATGATATCCGGTAAATAATGCAGTAAAGCGAAATAGTAACAAAGATAAATCGTATAGGACAAAGGACCTTTGTTTGCCCAAAATAACAACCAAACAGGTAATGGGTGTATTAATAAACATCAGAAAGAGCAATGGAATTAGAAGTCGGGAGTAGAATCCTGCCTCGCTCCATTCGCTACCCAAAATGAATTCAAAAAAATAGGTGGAAACAAATAAAAGGGGAAATCCTGAGATAGCTAAATAGAACAGTTTCAAGTACGTCTGCTTGACCAATGCATGAAACCCTTCCGGATTATTGTTATAGGTTTCAGTTGCTTTATTAAAAAAAATTTGACTAATAGCTTCACTAATTAGTGCTACTGGTGTTTTTATCAACCGTATTGAAAGGCCAAACTGCCCACCTATAGCCAAGCCAAAATATTTAGGAATTAAGATATTAGGTAGTTCATTCGATAATGTGTTAGTGAATGTCAGAAGGGTATTATACTTTGGAATTTTCTGATACCTTCTGGCCATATAGAAAATTCGTGTCAATGAAATATGACGTGCATTTACTTTTATGGAATGCAATGAGGTAAAAAGGAAATGAAAGCCAGCCATAAACTGGCCGGCTATTAATCCTAGAATAAGTCCAAAGTGCTGCAAAGCTGAGAACCCGTTTATGAGCTGTACGCCACTCATTGTCATTGATTTATTTATTCGAACGTACGAAATACTTTTGAAGCTTTTCTGTCTGTTCAGCCAATAAGTAAAAGTGTTAATAATGCCATGTAAGAAAACACCAGCCGGCAATAAAAAAATAAAGTTTCCTAGTCCTCCATTGTGGAAAAGACCATTGAAAAAGTCATGAAAAAAAAGTACTAAGACCAGAATAATAAGCGACATTACCGTTGTCAAAAAGAGACTTAATATTAATAAACTTACAGCATCCTTTTCTCTTTTGGGTAATAATATGGATAGCTCATAACGCAGAGCCACTACGGTGCTTATAGTTAGTGAAAGCGAGGAAAACAAAGTGAAGGTACCAAACATTTCGTTGGTATAAATCCTACTAAGAATTGGCGTTATTAAAAAAACAATGCCTTGTGCAATAACAGAGCCGGAAAGTAAGGTAAGGAAGTACTTTACATTCTGATTAATTAAAACCTTATTGAAACTATTCCAAATTGGCATTTTAATTCATCATTTCGGGTTTACGGACCAGCAGCGTAATTTGCTTCTGCAAAAAGGATAGATACCATGCGGCTAAAACAGCATTAAAATTGGATATATTTTTATAGTTGAATTTTATTTCCTTAGCCATTGGCTTGGTGATTTCATAATAATTGATCCAATCATTCTTTATTAACAGCCTTAATTTAAACTTGTGCGGTAAAAAAACTTTAAACAGGTCCTTCAATTGTTGCAGTTTTGTTTGAAAATGGGATGGCTGCAGTTCGCTTTCGAAGTTTACTTCATATTTTGCGAAATAACAATTTTTCAAAAGATCGTCATAGAGATGTTTGGACAGTTTGAATTTGGCCGGAATTGATTTGAAAAAAGCCATCAATTCATCATCCCAGTAAGGAAGTCTGACCTGGAAGTTAAAAAATGGAAAGACGGCTGAAGAATTAACAATCAGTTTAGCAATTTTCTCCTTAATATCAACGTCTTCAAAAACAGAATAGGGAAGGTAGTCATTGAAATGCAGATATTCCCCAAAACGATCCTCCACTTTTAAGCGGACCAATTTTCGGCTTTGCTTTCTTACCCTGGTAAACTGGAATTTCTTTCTAAAAAATTGATCTGAAAGGTCCTCTTTAAGAATGCCCTTCTTAAAAACCTTTACAAATTGACTTCCTCCCAGCAAATCCCCGGAGTGACCAGGAATAAAAATGGCATCCTCATTGATTATACCCTTGCTTTTAAGGTGTTTTACGGCAAAGAACTCCTGCAAATAGGGCATTGAGGATAAATTTCCAGCAAATAAGGCATATTCTTTGAATGTTTCTGTATCAAAATAGCCTTCAATTAAAGCTCTGTTGTACTCTACAAAGACCCACTTAAAGCCAAGTTTTTCTGCTGTAGCTCTTGAATTTTCCAACTCAAAATTATTCTTTCTTCCATATGTAAAGCAGACTACATTCTCATAACCATTTTCCTTTAACATAACGGCAATAAGCCGTGAATCATACCCACCGCTAAGGGGAAGTGCAACTTGCCGACCTTTTAGCGATTTAATTAATCGATCAAAGGTTTTGTCGAGCATTTGCGCTCCTTTTTTCTTCAAATTGTCATAGGATGCTTCATTTTCCTTCTCGATGACATAGGAAAAGAATTGGCCGCTTTCTATTATTTTTTGTTTTCGAAATATGAGGTATTCTGATGCTTGCACCTCCTTTATACCCTCAATTAAAGTCTGGTTACCAAGTGTATAACCGGAAGTTTTAAAGATCTCGGCTTGAACTTCATCCATTATAACTTCCTTGCTCTTTTTGATTAACTCTAATGGAATGTCACTAAAGCAATAGCCTTTCTCTGTTTGGATGTAGTACAAAGGGAAAAACCTGGATTTATCACTGGCAACGCAGGTAATGTCGTTGAACCTGATAACGACAGAAAAAATGCCATTGGACTGGTTTAATTTTTTCTTGAAATCTATAATGCTATCAACTCCGCTAAAGTGATGGATTAATTCGGCGTTCTCAAAGTAATTCCCGCTTGAATCGTATAAATAACCTTTGACAGAAATCTTCTCTGTAATTGACCAATTAAATCCTTTGCTGTTTTGAAGTATAGTTTCAATCATGGAATTTCAAAAACTTAAGTATAATCTTTTTTCTGCCGGCCTAAAGAACTAAGCTAAATGCCAGATTACTGTAGTAAACACGTAGTCTGCTACTTATCTAAAATGGTTAAACCCTCCTTTGGACATTGTTGTCACTTTATCATTCAAAAACCATTCAAGATGCTCGGCTTTATTGTTTATGCTACCTATATTAAACAGTTTTTTCTTGAATTTATTTTCAAAGGCAGTTGATATAGAATGAAATTGTGTCTCATCAATAGTCAGTAGCAAACAATAATCTTCGCCACCACTGGTGCCCAATTCAATCGGGTTGAATTGCTGTGTTTCTGAAACACTATTAAGTTGATGGGAGAGAGGTAATTTATTCAGGTTAATTTCGGCACCTTTTTGGGAGGCTTTTAACAGGTGCTTAAGATCTGAAGCAATGCCATCCGAAACATCCATCATGGCATGAACGCCAGACTGTTGAGCCAGCCAAATGCCTTCATCTACGTCTGCTTCGGGGCAATTGTGTCGATTGATTAGCCATGCTGTATCTTCGCTATCGTTCACCCCTTTTATAATTAACTGAAGTCCTGCTGCTGAGTCACCAAGTGTATTGGTAACTGTTATTATGTCACCAACTTTGGCAGCAGAGCGCAGCTTTGCTTTTCCCTTTTCCAACCTGCCAATAACACTGATATTAAGCACCAGCTTTTTTGGAGAACGGGTGGTATCACCACCCATTAAAGGCAGTTGGTAGCGTTCACTGAGTTGATGGTAACCTTCCATTAATTGATCCAGGTATTCCACATCAATATCTTCAGGTATGGCAATGGACAAGAAGGAGCCTATGGGCCGGGCGCCCATGGCCGCAACATCGCTCAGGTTAACGGCCAAAGCCTTGTGTCCTAAATCTAAGGGGGAAATTTTATTACGGATGAAATGAATGTCTTCTACGAGCATGTCGGTGGTTAGCACCAAATCATGGTCTTCACCAGCCGGAATTATTGCACAATCGTCCCCAATGCCCATGGCGTTTGGGGCTAGCAAGTCTTCGAAGCGATGAGCAAAGCGTTCAATAAAACCAAATTCACCTATTTCAGATAGCTTCATTTCTCAAGTTTAGTTAAAGCAAAAATAGACAAAAGAGTTAAGATTCGAAGATTAACAGCCAGCTAAAAAAAGCAGGCATTGCGCTAAATGACGCAATGCCTGCTTGTGATTATGACATTGAAAAGTTTATTCTTTGGGTATTTCAATCATTTTTAGCTTGTCGCCTGTTTCATCAACGATGCGCTTGTAGTAGCCTTCATCATAACCGGGAAATTGTGCCGGCTTGGGATTGCCATGCGCGTTGCGCAGGAAAATGCCGTCTTTTTCCTCGTGTAGGTTACCATCCAGATATTTGACCATCAGAAACTCGCCCAGCTTCTTCCATCTTTCAACGGCTATGCGGGACTGGTTGTGCACATAATCAGTAAGGAAGGCTTTGGCCATTTCAGGATCCTCCTGATACAAAGCCAGGGCAGCCTGATCGATAGCAGGCGTAAAGGCGGCGTACCTGTCCTCCAGTTCTGTTTGAACTTTTCGGATATCCTCAATCATAAAACTGTAACGGTAGTAAGCCTGGTTAGCCACCCAGTTGAACACCCAAAAGGCTGAATTCCAAGAGAATTCAAGCATATGTCCATTACCCTGGGCAAAGTTTTCAGGAATAGCATTCATGCCCATGTACATCGGCAGGTAGACTGTCATGTTGGCATCATCTACTCCAAACCATAATATACCGCCAATAGGGTTGGGCATCCAGTTGCGCATTTGTGCCACAAAGGAAAAGGCGGTCTGCTGGGTAGCAATGGCCCGCTCATTAAAATACTCCACACCATTCACCTCCCAGGTCAGTGGCCTAAAGCGGTAGGGTTTACCATAGGGACCAGCACCGGGATCCTGCGTCATTGATAGCGGAGTGCCTTCATAGTAATCGCGCATTATGTTTTGTACATCCCTTACGCTCACTTTTTTGTCGGGTTTGATGAACAAAGGCATGCGGTCGTCCGATTTTCCCTCAATGAATGAAACGTATTTATCCATTTCAGGATTCATTAAACGGAAAGCACTCCAAACACGGGCTTCGCAAAAGCGAATAGCACCAAAATCAAGTGGGGCATAGGTATCCGCAAAACTGAATTCTTTGTTTTTTCCATTAAAAAAGCCGCTCTCCCTTGCAAATGAAATCACATCGTTCGAGTAGAGAACATTTTCCTTGTCGTTTAAGTCAAAGTTAGTGATGCGCGCCTGATTGGCATGGGCAGAAACATACCCGTCGGGCACCTTTACAGCCACCCATACGGCACCTTTATTGTCGGGCCCTTTGCCGATCATCTCCATAATCCACACTTCGTTGGGATCGGCAATGGAAAAGGATTCCCCGGAACTGTAATAACCATAATCTTCGACCAGTTGGGTCATCACCTTAATGGCTTCGCGGGCTGTTTTTGCACGCTGAAGTGCAACATATATTAAACTGCCATAATCCATTATGCCGGTTGAATCCCGTAATTCAGGACGTCCCCCAAAGGTGGTTTCAGCTATGGTCACCTGGTATTCGTTCATATTACCAATTACCGTATAGGTGCGGGCAATTTGTGGTATTTGACCCAAATATTTACCGGTATCCCATTCCTTGATGTTTAGCATGGTACCTTTTGGAAATTCCTGTCCCGGCCAGTAATACAACTCGCCATATAAATCATGTGAATCAGCAGCGTAGGTGATAAAGGTAGAACCGTCGGTCGAAGCACCCCGGGTCACCAAGACATTGGTACAAGCGTGACTGCTATGTAATCCTCCAAATAAGCCTGCCACAAATATGGACAGCGTAATAAAATGTTTTTTTAGCATCATTCAATCGTTTTTTAATTTACCTGTATGGTTGTAAATAGGTATATACTTGCAAATATAGTAGTTTTAAGTGGGAAAATAAATGACAAAAGAACAGTGTCCTGGCACTATTTTCTTGGCCCAATCATATTTTCTGGTTTTAGAATGTCATCCAACTGCTCCTTAGACAATATACCCTCGGCCAGCACCAATTCATAAACACCGCGCCCCGTTAACTGAGCCATTTTAGCTATGCGTGTACTGTTTTTGTAACCAATATAAGGGTTAAGTGCCGTTACTATGCCAATGCTGTTCTTGACCATATTCTCGCACACCTCCCTGTTTGCGGTTATGCCATCAATGCACTTCATCCTCAGAGTATCCATGCCTCTCATCAAAAAATGAATGGATTCCATAATTGAAAAGGCAATAACAGGCTCCATAACGTTCAATTGCAGCTGCCCCGCTTCTGCTGCAAAGGTTACCGTAATATCATTGCCAATAACCCGAAAACATATCTGATTCATCACTTCGGGTATCACGGGGTTGACTTTCCCCGGCATAATTGAGGATCCGGGTTGCATGGGAGGTAGATTTATTTCATTGAAGCCAGCACGTGGTCCGGATGACAATAAGCGTAAATCGTTACAAATCTTGGAAATTTTCACCGCCATGCGTTTTAAGGCAGATGAATAGATGACATAGGCGCCGGTATCGGGTGTGGCTTCCACCAAATCGTGGGCAATTACAATGGGGTAGTTGGTGATATTACAAAGACTTTGTACGCAAGCTTCTGAATAACCGGCAACGGCATTAATGCCGGTGCCAATGGCCGTTGCGCCCATATTGACTTCATTAAAAAGGTGCGCGTTTTGATTCAATCGGTCAATTTCTTCAGCCAAAGTATTGGCATAGGCAATGAATTCCTGCCCCAAAGTCATCGGAACGGCATCCTGCAGCTGGGTGCGTCCCATTTTTAAAACATCGGCAAACTCTTCACCCTTGCGGCGAAATGATGCCACCAACTGCTTTAAGTGATCAATGAGCACATAATTCATGCGCATTAACGAAAGCTGGATGCTTGTGGGATAGGCATCGTTGGTCGACTGGGACATATTCACATGGTCGTTGGGTGAACAGCGCTCATAATCGCCTTTCTCAAAACCCATTATTTCCAGCGCTCTGTTGGCAATGACTTCGTTGGCATTCATATTGGTGGAAGTGCCTGCTCCACCCTGCATCATGTCTATGGGAAACTGATCGTCCAGATGGCCATCCATAACATCCTGTGTAGCCTGAACAATGGCTTTAGCGATATAGTCCTTAAGCAGACCCCTATGATG
>DHVH01000312.1 GCA_002412555.1 Marinilabiliaceae bacterium UBA5213
AGCAATGCGATCCCTGCTGAGTCATATCCCCGGTATTCCAATCTTTGTAACCCTTTTATGAGTATCGGATAAGCTGTTCGCCCTCCAACATATGCAACTATTCCACACATAAATTTTTTCTTTTTTGTTATTTTATAAGATAATCGTGATTAATTCACTGAAGCCTTCTCAATAGTAAGCGAAGCTAATTTACTACGCACCAAACTGGCCAATTTGCTTTTCTTGTCAATATGTTCCAGGATATCCTTCACAGCCGGATGAGCCGTAAATTCACCCCTTACATTTTCAAAATCGCTGACCCGCGTATCGGCCGAACCATCAATACCAAAACCTGTCTGCGACTTTAAAGTAAACTCTTTACGCGCATCCTTGTACATCATCTCATCCAGCAACACCACGGCATTTTTCCACTCTTCCACAAATCCATCGATTTCATCCCGCGTTGCCTCAGCCACATCCAGACCTATTTCTTCCTTTAGTTTAGGCACAATCCAGTTCCATGCCCAGAAAAAATAATTATCCTTCCATTGCCTGTAATGGCCATTAAGCGCCTCAAGGCTTTTAATTTTTCCCTTTTCAATATCATCCACAAACTTTAACACCACCTCTTTGGGCACTAGCAAACCGGCCATATCTACCCAATCACCAGCGCCCTCATGCCCCTCAGAAGCCAAGGCCTGACGCATTTCAACTTCGGTTTTATAGTCCTTCAGTTCCAGCTTTTTCACCAGTCCGTTACCCAAAAACTTCACCAGCCCCAAACGGTACAATTGAATGCCTCGGTCAAGGGCTGTAGCGGCAATTTTTACGCTATTATACATATAATATTCAGAGGTAGGCCCAGAGGTCTCCTTCAGATTGTTCAGCACCTTAATTCCATGTATCATCTTTTGAATGGAATAGGGACTTAACAAATTAAAGACTATAGAATCGAGCAGTTCAGGACTGTTTCGCCGGTCGCGCCGCNNTGGGCCATTTACGGGCATCCCGAATGGTACCAATACTTCTCAGATTAACCGCAGGTGCCAAATAACTTTCATCCCTATTCTCAATCAAATAGGAAAATGGTAAGTCAGACGTGTCGGGATTGCGGTAATGCCGACCCATCACCAGCGAAAAAGCGCCAATTTTGGCAGGCCATAACAAGTAGGAATCACTGGTGGTTTTACCGCCACGCTCCACTATCCCCTGATGTATGGGCCCCAATTTGTACATGTGATTGCTCTGATTGGAACCACTACCCGCATTCAAAAAGGAGTAATATCCCGCAATGAGTAAGGTAGATTTATGATGAGAAACGGTATAGGGGCCGGCAAAAATGGAACAGGCTTCCCCGTGGAAGCCCTGACAATTAGCAAAAAAAACGGAATTCTCAGCACTGTATTGTTTACCCAATACAGTGCCTTGCCCCACAAAGCATTTTGATATCATAGTTGAATCGGTAACAATGCTGCCACAAGAAGTTATAAAATCCTCTGCAATAACACCTGGACCAATATAAGCCGGATCTTCCTTACAACTGTTCACCGAACCATTGGTTAAGCGGTAAACACCCTCAATTTCGGCACAAGGGCCAATATTAACATTTAAAATTGTGCGGCAGTTGACCAAATGGGCTCCTATCCCAATGGAACCTCGCTCAGATTTTACTTTTTCCACATAGGCATCAACCATGCTCATTAGCCGACAAATGAGTTCAGGTCGATGGCGGTAAAACGCCATCAGATAGGCAGTATGGGCAGACAACTCGTTGTACATAGCAATTTCCCGCCCACCGGTTTCATTTAATACGGCTACTCTTACACCATTGCCGAAGGCAGACTGCTTGGTAACGGATAAGGTATCAACGTTCTCAATTACTACATCATCGCTAATATCATAATTAGCCAGATGATTTTTCACCTGGTTGATATATACATTATCCCCAATTTGGCAGTTATGAATGGTTGCATTGTACAAACCCGCCTTTTTGGGGACACCACCCGGCATGGTAAATTCTTTTTGAAGCAAGCCTACTAAAACATGGCCTGAAAATATCACATTTCGAATATTTCGCGTGGAAAATCCCTCCTTAACCTTAATGAGCGGCCAGTCATTACAAATACAACCACTTTTTTCCAACTGATCTATTTCTACTGTTGAAAGATTTCGAAACTTCATTTAGAATTGATTTTAATAAAACAATTCGAAAGTAATTATAATTGAAAAAACCTGCACTATTTTCATAAAAATGAAACCTTCACACAATAAAACAACCAACACTAACCTAATAATTAAAGGTTATGAAAGCAATTGGCATTACTCAAACTATCCGAAAAAGGAAGACAGAAAAAATCAAGGAAATATCAACTATTCGTAAGGATATGAAAGACGCATATCAAGAAACTAAAACATACAACTCTTCTATGGATCACCAGTGAAAGCCTATGACTCTCCATGAAACTCCAACACAACCAAGAAAATACCAAAATCATTTAAGCATGAGCAATCATCCCTCATACTGCAGGTCGTTCCATTCAGGATGTCTTTTTAGATAAGTCACAATAAAAGGACACACGGGTATTATTTGCACGCCATGCGTCTTGCACCATTCAAATGCACCTTTGGTCAGTTGAGAAGCTACCCCCTTTCCCTTATGGGCATCTGGAACCAGCGTATGTACAAACGCAAACACATTGGGCTGTTCTACTTTGTATTCAATATAAGCAATGGCACTATCCACCGTCAATTCGAAACGACGAGCCTCTTCTTTATGAATTACCTGGGACATATATTTATGATTTAATGGGTAAATAAAAACTCAAATTTTCATTCTTTTAAACGACAAATACAATACCTATCAAGGTAAAAAACAGCTGTCAAACAAACAAATTTTGACGACAACAATTACCACGTCTTTCAAAAACAATAGTAAGATTACGTTTGGGGTTGGTACGCTTAATTGCAATCATTGAAAAAAAACAGTATGTTAGATGACTGAACCAAACAACTACCAATCATGGATAACTACTTACTTATTAGCTTAGTTAGCCTAGCGCTATCTCTTTTCTTGTTGATATCTGTCTGGAATATATTTGAAAAAGCAGGAAAACCGGGCTGGACAGCCATTATCCCCATTTACAACCTGCTTATCCTTCTTCAAATCATTGGCAAGCCATGGTGGTGGATTTTCCTAATCATCATCACCCCACTCAATCTGGTATTTGGCGTATGGGCCGCCAATCTGCTTTCGAAAAGTTTTGGGAAAGATGTTTGGTACACCGTCGGCATCATCTTTCTGCCCTATATTTTCCTCCCGGTATTGGGATTTGGGGATGCTCAATTTCAGGGCGCAGCCGGAAAAACTACTTAGCCATAAACATCTCAACAGCATGGGCGATCTGGTCTTGTTTTCCCAAGACATAGACGATATCGCCCTTCTTAAATCTCGTATCAGCCATAGGATTCTCGACAATCACATCTGATCGCTTGATGGCCACAACGGTAACTCCAGCATTTTTTCTAAAGTTTAATTCTGCCAGATTTTTACCGACTACAAGCGAGTGCTCATTGACCTTTAAAGCAGAAATTTCAATATTGGGAAGATCCTTCATTATTGAAAACCGCGAAGATTTTACGGATTGACGCACCACACCATAGTTATCTTTCCTAATGCGTCCAATTATCTGACTAATATCACTTTGTGGTATCAGATATTTATTTAATACCCGCTCGAAGACTTCAATAGCTGTCTCAAACTCCTCGGGAATGACTTGCGTAGCACCCACCCGGTACAAATCCTCCACATCTTCTACATATCTGGTTCTCACAAGAATGGCAGCATGTTTATTCAAATGTCGGACCCTTTCAACAATAGACATGGCAGTAATCATATCCCCTATAGAAACTACCACAACCTCGGCTGTATCAATATGGGCTTTTTTAAGAATTGGCTCATTGGCGGCATCTCCATAAATAATGGTTTCCCCTCTCTCCTGTCTCTTTTTTACTTCTGCGGGATCAAACGCTATGGCGATGTATGGCAAATGAATATAACCTGCCATAGCAGAAATGTTGCGGGAACGGGAATCTTTGCCTATCAACACCAGGTGATTCTTCATTTCTGGAATCTCCACCTGCTTCAAAGGAAACATGCCTTCGATCAACACCTTGGGCAACGGCAAAGATACCAACCATGTGGACAAAGGACGCGATAACATAATCTGAAAAGGTGTTAGCGACATGGTGGTGACGGCAGTGGCTAAAAAAAGTTGGTAATAAAAATCTGAAATAATGCCATAGCCTAGTCCCATTTGCACCAGAATAAAAGAAAACTCGCCTACTTGTGCTAAAGCCAAGCCAACCAAAATAAACCCTCTGATAGTATGCCCCATTACAAATCCGGTCATGCCAGCTACAAACGCTTTAATAGCAATAACAACCAATACTGTTATTAGTACCAGAGACAGATTATCCTTCACAAAATCAAAATCGAGCATCATGCCAATAGAAACAAAAAAGAAGCTGGTGAAAATGTCTTTAAAGGGTATGATGTGTCCGTAGATATGATGACTATGCTCTGATTCTGAAATCATTAATCCTGCCAGAAAAGCACCAAAAGCTAGTGACATGCCTAGCTCATTGGTGAGAAAGGCGATACCCAAACATATTAGCAGAACACTCATGAAATAGAGCTCCTGATTTTTGGTCATGGCAATGAGATGTAACACCCAGGGCATAACCCATTTATGCCCAACATACACCATGGCAATAATCAGCACTGATTTAATACCTAAGTAAAAAATCATACTGCCTACCCCCTCTATATCACCGCCCAAAATAGGCGTGAAAAGCAGTAAGGGAACCAGCAGAATATCTTGAAAAATCAAAATCCCCAAAACAGTTCTGCCATAATTAGAGGTTAATTCATCCCGGTCCTGCAAGACTTTTAAAACCACGGCTGTACTGCTCAGCGCAGTAATAAAGCCTATAAAGATGGCACCAAAGAAATCCATTTCATAGCTCCTTGCCACCAGCAAAATTAGAGCTGCTGTAACAAAAACCTGCATAATTCCACCCACAAAAACAATGCGTCGGATTTTTATGAGATGTTTCAACGAAAATTCCAGACCTATTGTAAATAACAGCAAAACAACACCAATCTCAGCCAAAGTATGTATGCTCTCCGAGGAGGTTACTATTCCGGTAAGATGTGGCCCCGCAAACACGCCTGTAAGTAAATAGCCTACAATTGTAGGCACTTTTATGCGGTTAAAGGCATAATTTACCAGAGTGGACAAGGCAAATATGATCAAAATATCCTTTAGTATGGGGAATTCCATTGATACAATATGTGGATGGACATTTTAAAAGAGAAAGCCCAAAGATACTTAGTCCCTACAATAAAACATCCAAAAAACAACAATGCTTATCAGAAGCTGATCAAGTTTTCCCGATATACGGGATTTCGTTTCACTTTATATCCTTAGGCTGTTTTTCTGCTTGAGCCATCCTTCGTCAAAATCTCCTCAAATCGGGGTATTATTGTCCATTTTGATTCGAATAATTGCTCCATTCATTAAAAGACCTTCCAAAAACAAAATTTAAACCACTTCTCAAATAAAATGCTCCATTTTAATTCAAGTGTCCCATTTATTATGTGAGACAAATTGACGATTTTGCATTCACAAATTACTCCTTCATCTCTGCAACTCAAACTGCAATATACTTCAGGACAGTCTTTTAAGTTCGAAACGACCAAAGCACAGCTCCTCTCAACCACTTTTTTTATCCTGCTTTGAACCCTATATTTGTTCAATCGACAATGAAACGGGAACAACAAAAAACGGATAAAGAATTATCATGTGAGTTCCATCGGTCATATTTTTAAAATTATATACAGATGAAAAAAAGCCTGATACTGTCGGCCTTTGTATTGTTTGCTATGCCTTTAGTTGCTTTAGCAGATAATGATCCATGGCAAAAAGCGGAGAAAATACTGGAACAAATCACAGATCCGGTATTCCCCGACAGGGATTTCTTAATTACAAAAAACGGTGGAAAGCCCGGTTCTAAAAACGATAACACCAAAGTGATCAACCGATTGATTGAGAAATGCAGCAAAGCTGGTGGCGGTCGGGTTATTATCCCTGCAGGAGAATTCTACACGGGACCTATTACCCTCAAAAGCAATGTAAACCTTCATTTGGAAGAAGGTGCTACCCTGATGTTTTCAAATAATCCATCGGACTACACACCATTTGTCCGCACCCGCTGGGAAGGGTTGGACGTTATCAACTACCGTCCGCTCATCTATGCCAACAATGAAACCAACATTGCTGTAACCGGCAAAGGAAAACTGGATGGCAGAGCCGATAACGACAGCTGGTGGTGGATGAAAGAAAAGGAAGAGTATGGCTGGGAAGAAGGCATGAGCAGTCAGTACCAGACCGGCCGCCCCAAACTCATGGCAATGGCCGAAAACAATGTGCCGGTTGAAGAGCGCATCATGACCCAGGAGGACTTATTGCGTCCGCAATTTATAAGTCCCATCAACTGCACCAATGTGTTGATTGAAGGCGTCACCATTGTAAGGGCTCCGTTTTGGGTGATCCACCCCATTTTCTGCGAAAATGTGACCGTAAGGGATGTGACGGTTTCAAGCCACGGACCCAACAACGATGGCTGTAACCCTGAATCCAGCAAATATGTACTGATTGAAGGTTGTGAATTTGATACCGGTGATGATTGCATCGCCATCAAATCGGGACGTAACAACGACGGTCGCAACACGCCCATCCCCAGTGAAAACATCATCGTACGCAACTGTCACATGAAAGACGGTCACGGTGGCGTGGTAATGGGAAGCGAAATTTCGGCAGGCGTGAGCAATGTTTTTGTGGAAAATTGCACCATGGACAGTCCCGATCTGGATCGCGTTATTCGCATCAAAACCAACACGGTCCGTGGAGGGTATGTGCGCGACATCTATGTCCGCAACATAGAAGCGGGCC